>NZ_JAVKPY010000008.1:0-183122 GCF_040981035.1 Kocuria sp. CPCC 205297
ACGACCTGCTCCGGGGTGTGACGCTTCCTGCTGTTCGACATGATCTGACCAGTCTCCCTGCCCGCAACCACAGGCGACAGGACGACTCCCAGAACCACCGGACCTAAAAAACGGGGTCAGCCCACGCTCTTCTAGGCGGCAAGCTGAGCCTCGACACGGTCACTCATACGATTGGCCAGTTCCCGATCACGAGTCATCGTGGAATGCTGGTAGCGCAGCACAACCCGCATATCGGCATGGCCGCCTCGGCGCATCAACTCGGCCAGGGTCGCGCCCTCTTGCGCAAAGAGGGTCAGGCCGGTGTGCCGAAGAGCATGGAATCGGAATCCCAGCGGCACGCTCTTGGCCGTATCGCGGGCGTCACCCCAGAGATGCCCCCACTTGGTGTGTGACAGCGGCACGCTGCCACGGACGCTGGAAGGAACCACGGGAGCCTTCGCCTCGGACGCGACGTTGTCTCGCAGATGCTCCTTGAGACGCTCCACCATGATCCGCGGAACGCTCAGTGCTCGCTTGCCAGCCTCGCTCTTCGGGTCCGACATAGCGCCCGTGTTCGCGTTGAACTGCCGGCGCACATGCAAAGTGGCAGTGCCGTCGTTATGCCACTGGATGTCCCGGCGCTGCAGTCCGAGGCACTCACCACGACGCAACTGGCACCAAGCGGCAAGCAGGACCATGATCGAGTACAGATCCGGCGTCGCCTCATAGAGGGCTTCGACCTGCTCCGGAGTCGCAACGTCATCCTCTGGATCATGATCGTGATCATGCCGCACCGATTCCTGCTTGGGGATCGAAATGGGAGGTGCCGCCGGGATGATCCCGTCTCGAGCTGCCTGTCGCAGGATCATCATGAGCACGATCAGCACCGGACGGGTGATGCCGTTGAACTTCGACTTCGGATTCAGCGGCGCCGGAATCTGATCCAGACGACGGGTCATGACCCGAATGCGAGCCATGTCAATGCGTTGGATCTCCGTGTCGCCGAACTCGGGAATGAGGTATCCGGTGACCTTGCTCTTGTAGGAGCGCACCGTGGCGATCGCCCGCTTCTTTCCTCCCCGTGTCGGTTCGAGTCGAATAAATTCGATCCAGCGCTCGGCGTACTCGGCGAAGCCGATCGACCTCGCTTTCTCGGCCTCGGCTTCCGCTCGACGCCGAGCCGCGACGACCGAGGGTGGCTCCCATTCTCCCTGCGCGATCTTCGTGTGCACGCTGGCGAGCCACGTGCGAGCGTCGGTCTTGGTGAGGAACGTCAACGGCTTGTCGTCCTCCGTGCGGGCCGAGTGCATCTGCCCGTCTGGGGCCGGGTAGCGCGCCTGCCACCGTCCTGAGGGGAGCTTCCGCAGGCTCCCCCAGGTCTCTCTCTTCGCCGCCGTCTCAAGCTTCTTCGTGGTGCTCATCGTGCCCTCCAGGTGCCGCGAATGGACTCACGCGGACCGTCGTGCCACTCCGTGCCACTAGGTCGTGCAGTCCCTTCGAACCGGCCTCTCACCTGGCCTTTTACGAGCTCCGACGCGAGCCCAATGGCACGCTGTGGCACGCAGCCGGTGGCAGGCTGCCCCCAAATTTCGGGCTGCGAGCCACCCCGCGCTTGGCTGGAAGGTGCGCTCGTGCCACCCCCGTGCCATACCGAACGGATACTGATGTTCATCTGTGCTCTCCTCTGTCCTTCGGATGGACGCACGAAAAAAGGCCCGGACCTGCAGAAACCTGCGGGTCCGGGCCTCCCATCAGCCCTTTCGGGCCTCAAGCAAGCTCTGGGGTCTCAGAAGTCCCAGTCCTCATCCTCCGTGTTCACGGCCTTGCCGATCACGTAGGAGGAGCCGGAACCGGAGAAGAAGTCGTGGTTCTCATCCGCGTTCGGGGACAGCGAGGAGAGGATGGCCGGGGACACGTCCGTCATTTCCCGCGGGAACAGGGCCTCGTAGCCCAGATTGTTCAGTGCCTTGTTGGCGTTGTAGTGCAGGAACTTCTTGACGTCCTCGGTCCAGCCGACCGAGTCGTAGAGCGCCTCGGCGTAGGCCACCTCGTTGTCGTAGAGCTCGTCCAGCAGCTCGTACGTGTACGCCTTGAGCTCCTCCTGACGCTCCGGGGTCTCCTGCAGCAGACCACGCTGGTACTTGTAGCCGATGTAATACCCGTGCACGGCCTCGTCGCGAATGATCAAACGGATCAGGTCCGCGGTGTTGGTCAGCTTGGCGTGCGAGGAGAAGTACATGGGCAGGTAGAACCCGGAGTAGAACAGGAAGGACTCCAGCAAGGTGGAGGCCACCTTCTTTTTCAGCGGGTCGTCACCCTTGTAGTACGTCAGCACGATGTCGGCCTTGCGCTGCAGGTGCTCGTTCTCGCGCGACCAGCGGAACGCCTCGTCGATCTGCTTCATGGACGACAGCGTGGAGAAGATAGACGAGTAGGACTTCGCATGCACGGATTCCATGAACGCGATGTTCGTGTACACGGCTTCCTCGTGCAGGGTCTTGGCGTCCGGGATCAAGGAGACCGCGCCCACGGTGCCCTGGATGGTGTCCAGCAGGGTCAGGCCCGTGAACACCTTCATGGTGAGGTCCTGCTCCTCGGCCGTGAGCGTCTTCCACGACTGGACGTCATTGGACAGCGGGACCTTCTCGGGGAGCCAGAAATTGGACGTCAGACGGTCCCAGACTTCGGTGTCCTTCTCGTCCTGGACGCGATTCCAGTTGATGGCCTCCGCCGGGTGGCGGAGCAGTTCGACCTTCTCGGTGGTCATGGCGCGCACTGGCTCCTTCGTGGATGGGGGTTCCCGCCCCGCTGGATGACGCCGACGGCGCTCGGCGGGCGAGCGCTGCACACCGGTTCTCGCGGGGTCGGCTGGCGCGCGGGACGACTTCCCAGGGTACTCCACTTCAGGCGGGAACGAACGGGGCCCGATTCCTTCCACCCCGGACCCATCGCGTCATGTTCCCTCAGGGTGAACCCCGTGTCGGGGTCCTTCCGTATGTGACGGAAGCCGTGCAGGATGAACGTACCGACCCGACACCGGGCTGGTTCACCTACCGGAAGGACACAGATCATGCCGGATCTCGGAGGACTCGCGGACAAGGCCAAGGACGCCGCCGGAAACCACCAGGACAAGGTCGACCAGGGCATCGACAAGGCGGGTGACGCCGTGGACGAGAAGACCGGTCACAAATTCGAGGGCCAGATCGATCAAGGCCAGGACGCCGCGCGCGATCGGCTCAGCGGCAACGAGTGATCTGTACCGCCGCGTGAGAACGGGGTCCCTTCCGATCGGAAGGGACCCCGTTCTCACGTCGGCTCGAGGGTGCGCCCCACGGGCTCGAGGGCTCCTCTCACGGACCGGTCACCCGCGCGGGGGCGACGCCGCGGCGTCGCCACCGCTCTCGCGGGTCTCAGGCCTCGTCCGCCTCCCGGGCGAGTGCCGTGAGGCGGGAGACCGCCCGGTAGTACTTCTTCTGGTAGCCGCCGGCCATCATCTCCTCCGTGAAGACGCGGTCGAACGGCACGCCCGTGGAGAGGATGGGCAGGTCCCGGTCGTACAACCGGTCCGCGAGCACCACGAACCGCAGCGCCACCGCTTGCTGGTCGATCGTGCGCACCCCGCGCCACGCGATCGCGTCCAGGCCCTCGATCAGCGCACGGTAGCGCGAGGGGTGCACGCGGGAAAGGTGTTCCACGAGCGCGTCGAAGTCGTCGATCGCCACACGCCGACCCGCGAAGTGCTGTTCGACGGCGGCGTCGAGCGCGGCGTCGTCGGGCAGGGGCGACGGCGCGTTCGGCAGTCCGCGGTGACGGTAGTCCTCGCCGTCGATGCGCACGACCTCGAACTGGGAGGACAGCACCTGGATCTCACGCTGGAAGTCCTGCGCCGCGAACCGGCCTTCGCCCAGTGAACCGGGCAAGGTATTGGACGTGGCCGCGAGCTTGACGCCCGCGTCCGCGAGTTCGCGCATGAGCCGGGACATCAGCACGGTGTCCCCGGGGTCGTCGAGCTCGAACTCGTCGATGCACACGAGGGTGTATTCCTTCAGGGCGTCCACGGTGCGGCGGAACGTCAGCGCACCCACCAGGTTGGTGTACTCCACGAACGTGCCGAACGCCTTGGGCCCGGGCACGGCGTGCCACAGGGACGCGAGCAGGTGGGTCTTGCCCACGCCGAACCCGCCGTCCAGGTAGATCCCCTGCGCCGCGCCGGAACTCTTCTGCCCGCCGAAGAGTTTGGAGAAGAACCCGCCACCGGAGGCGCCGCCCCCGGACGCGCCCGCCGCGAAGGTCTTGAGCTTCTCGACCGCCTGTGCCTGCGAGGGCTGGGACGGATCAGGGCGGTACGTGTCGAACGACACCTCCCCGAAGCGTTCGGACGGGGTGAAACCGGCCAGCAGTTCATCGGCCGAGACGCGTGGATCGCGCTCCACGAGGTGTTCGATCTGAGTGCTCACGTGACAGGGCCTCCCGACCGGTTCCGGATCGCGCGCCGCGGCGGGCGCGCACCGGGACCGGTCCTGCGGTAAACGGACAGTACGTGGGACGCGCCGGGCGTCCCGTTCTCCCACGATGCTACCGGTCAGCCCGTGGTGAACACGGCGACCGCGTATGACGGCACACGCGGGCCGGCATGCGCCGGGTGCGCGCGCACCACTACGCTGGAGAACGAGACGCGCACGGCACGTGCGTGCGCAGCGCCCACGACAGCACAAGGACAAGGAGAAGTCTCATGGCTGTAGAAGCAGAGCAGAACGACGCGTTCGCGCAGTACGCGCACCCGGAACGTCTGGTGTCCACGCAGTGGGTGGCCGATCACGTCGGCACGCCCGGCGTCGTCGTCGTCGAATCGGACGAGGACGTCCTGCTGTACGAGACCGGGCACATCCCCGGGGCCGTCAAGGTGGACTGGCACACGGACCTCAACGAACCGGACACCCGCGACTACGTGAACGGGGAGCAGTTCGCCGAGGTGATGTCCCGCAAGGGGATCTCCCGCGACGACACCGTGGTGATCTACGGCGACAAGTCCAATTGGTGGGCCGCCTACGCCCTGTGGGTCTTCACGCTGTTCGGTCACCGGGACGTGCGCCTGATGAACGGCGGGCGCGACAAGTGGATCGCCGAGGGCCGCGAACTGACCACGGACGCGACCCCCGTGACCCCCACCGAGTACCCCGCGGTGGAGCGGGACGACTCCGTGATCCGCGCGTACCGCGAGGACGTGCTGGCCGCGCTGGGCACCACTCCCCTGATCGACGTGCGCTCCCCCCAGGAGTACACGGGCGAGCGCACCCACATGCCCGACTACCCGCAGGAGGGCACGCTGCGCGGCGGACACATCCCCACCGCGGCGTCCGTGCCGTGGGCCCGGGCCGCCGCCGAGGACGGGACGTTCAAGTCCCGCGAGGATCTCGACGCCATCTACCGCGACGAGGTCGGGCTCGGGCAGGACGACGACGTGATCGCGTACTGCCGCATCGGCGAGCGTTCCTCGCACACGTGGTTCGTGCTGACCCACCTGCTGGGCTTCGACAACGTGCGCAACTACGACGGGTCCTGGACCGAGTGGGGCAACGCCGTGCGCGTGCCCGTGGCGCAGGGTGAGGAACGCGGCGAGGCCCCCGGGGCCGCGCGGTGAGCACCCAGGACCTGCCCGAACAGTTGCGGGAGCTGGTGACCGAGTTCCACGAGGTCCCGGAACCCGACAAGCTGCAGTTGCTGCTCGAGTTCTCCCGTTCGCTGCCCGCGCTGCCCGCGCGGCTCGGCGAGCACCCGGAGGAACTCGAGCAGGTCACCGAGTGTCAGTCGCCGTTGTTCCTGACCGTGGAACTGGACGGGTCCGGTGCGGACGCACCGGTCGCCCTGTTCTTCTCCGCGCCGGCGGAAGCGCCCACCACGCGCGGTTTCGCGTCCATCCTGCACGAGGGGCTCAACGGCCTGCCGGCGTCCCAGGTGCTGGACGTACCCGACGACCTGCCGGAACGCTTCGGGCTGACCAAGCTGGTGTCCCCGCTGCGCATGCGCGGGATGTCCGCGATGCTCGGTCGGATCAAACGCCAGATCCACGCCCGGCTCGGCGAGTGAGCGCCGCGGGCAACCAGTCACGGATGGCCCGCTCGTAGCGTTTGCGGTCGATGTTCCATTCCTTGGTGTGCCGGGCCCCGGAGAACCCCACGAAGTCCACGTAGGGACTGCGATTGGCGAGTTCCACGGACCCGGCCACCGGGACCACCTCGTCGTCCGTGGAGTGAAGGATCAGGGTGGGCGTAGTGATGTCCTCCCAGCGGGAGAGCCAGTCCAGGGCATGCAGGTCCAGGGGCGCGGCCAGCCCGGTGATCCGCGGGCCCATCCGGTGGGAGATCAGGTCCGCCGCCATGCGACCCACGCGCCGCGGGATGCGGTGGATCCGGGTCTGGTGAGCCAGTAGCTCGTACCAGTCCACGACCGGTCCCGTGAGCACCAGCGCTCGGATGCGGTCGCGGTACTCGGTCAGTTCGGTCGTGCGCAACACAATGGCCCCGCCCATGGACCACCCGAACAGCACGATGTCCGACGCTCCGTGGTCCAGCGCATAGCCGATTCCCGCCTGGATGTCCTCCCATTCGGTGAACCCGAGCCCGTAGCGCTGATCCGGGGTGGAGGGTGCCTCCTGGTCGTTGCGGTAGGACAGGATGAGGGAGTGCAACCCCAGTTCGTGGGCCACCCTGGCCCCGCGGATGCATTCCGGGCGCTGGGCGCCGCGGCCGTGCACCATGACCGCCCACGTGCCGGTGTGGTGTGCGGTGGCCGTGTCCCCGTCCCCGGGGATGACCCACGCGGGCGCGGGCCCCAGCGGCGTCTCCACGTAGATCTTGCCGTAGGCCAACCCGGCGTCCGACGGTCGCGCGTACACAGTCCCGGTCCACCACCCGCGCTTGCCCACCGCGAGTTCCCCGCGGTACACGCGCTCCACGAGCCGCGTGACGGTGCCCCCGGTCTGGCGCACGATGAAGCCGATCCGCGCGAGGCCGCGACCGTCGTCGAACCGTAGGGCGTACGTCCCGGCGACCCGGGTGTCCGGGTTCGCGGGCAGCGTGATCAGTTCCTGTCCCGAGTTGGGGTCCTTCTCGAGCTTGAGCACCTGGACGTTGCCGGGCCGGGTGGACGGGGTGACCACGTGGCGCGCGACGAGCGCCGCCAGACCTCCCGACAACGCGAACGTCGCCGACGCCGCTCCGATACTCGCGGCGGCGCCCACCACCGCGCCGCGGCGCCACGAGCGCGCGTTCGAATCCTGCCCGGGGGTGATCAGGGTAGTCATGTCGTCATTCTGGCACGCGCCGATCACGGGGACCTGGATGGCGGGCCGGTCACCGCAGGCACCCCGAATACACGGTGCGCGCGAGCGTCGAACGGCGGCTACGCGACGTCGTACGGGCATAACCGGCGCGAACGCATGGTTGAACAGGGAGGAAGTCACATGACGACGAGAAGGAGGCGCCCCGTGACCACGGAGCCGAACCACGAGACGAGCGCCCGCACCGGCGGAGCCCTGAGCCCGGAGGCCGCCGCGGCGCGCACGGACGCGCAGTGGCGTGAACAACTGAACCCGCTCGAGTACCAGGTGCTGCGCCAGGCGGGGACCGAACGCCCCTTCACGGGCGAGTACGTGGACACCACCACGCAGGGCGTGTACGAGTGTCGCGCGTGCGGGGCCGAGCTGTTCCGCTCGGACACGAAGTTTTCGTCCCACTGCGGGTGGCCGTCCTTCTTCGCGCCGCTCGCGGAGGACCGGGTGCGCTACATCGAGGACACAACCATGGGGATGAAGCGCGTGGAGGTGCGCTGCGCGAACTGCGACTCGCACATGGGCCACGTGTTCGAGGGCGAGGGGTACGACACTCCCACGGATCTGCGCTACTGCATGAACTCGGTGTCCCTGCGTCTGGTTCCCGCGACGCAGGACTGAAGCGTCGATCCGATCCACCCCAGAACGACGCACGGCGATACGCACGAGCGACACGATGTCAAACGCGCGGTGAAGGATAACGGTGTGGTTAGTGTGACCTTGTGGGAGCGGTGACCGAGCTGAACAGCACTCCGGACGTGTTTCGCGCAGTCGTGCAAGCCCTGGAGACTGCCCGCTTCCGCCCGGAGATCGCACTGCGCCGTATCGTCCCCCCGCACGGACTTGCTCCGCACGCGATCTCCTTCGCCGCGGAAGTCGTCCGGGGTCCCCATCGGCGCGACACCGCACCCGACCGGCCCCGCACCGCGGACGACGCACCGGCGGCCGGGCGTTTCGTGGTGTTGTACGACGAGTCCTGCCCGCAGCCCTGGGAAGGTCCCTTCCGGATCGTGAGCTGGTTCCGGTCCCGCACGGACACCGCCATGGGCCGGGACGACCTGCTGACCGACGTCGGTTGGTCCTGGCTCACGGACACGCTCACCGAGCACGGTGCGCAGTTCACCGCCGAGGGCGGTACGGCCTCCCGCACGGTGGAGCGCCACTTCGGCAGCCTGACCGAACATGCAGACTCCGCCCAGGTGGAGGTGCGTGCGTCCTGGACCCCGGTGCCCCACATCGGCCCGCCGCACTGGGCCCTGACCCACCTGGGTGCGTGGGCCCAGGTGTTGTGCACCGCCGCCGGTCTGCCACCCCATCACGAGGGCGTCACCTACCTGTAACCGGCCCCGTCATCCGTCCCGTCCGGCGGTGCGGATCACCTGCACCGCCGCCGATCCACCCTCCGAGGAACATCCCATCAACAGCAACGCCAAGGACCCCAGGCCCTCTCGAGCTCCGGAGCCACCCGAGATCGTGGTCCCCGGATTCGAGCATCTGCACATTCCCGCGACCGTGCATCTCAACGGTCCCGCAGAGGGGCTCCCCCGCGTGGTGGACACCGCCCGCGGCCTCACGCGCGCCGCGGAGCAACTGGCCGCGGCCACGGGTCCCGTGGCGATCGACACCGAACGCGCCTCGGGGTTCCGCTACGGGCAGCGCGCGTTCCTCGTGCAGTTGCGCCGCGAGGGCGCGGGCACGATCCTGATCGATCCCGAGGCCGTGGGGTCCCTGGCGGTCGTGAACGAGGCCCTGCGCGACGTCGAGTGGGTGCTGCATGCGGCCACGCAGGACATGCCTTGCCTCGCCGAACTGGACATGCACCCGGACCGGCTCTTCGACACCGAACTGGGCGGTCGGTTGCTTGGGCTGCGCAAGGTGGGCCTCGCCTCCATGACGGAGGAGCTGCTGGGATTCACGCTGTCCAAGGAGCACTCGGCGGTGGACTGGTCCCAGCGCCCGCTGCCCGTGGACTGGCTCAACTACGCCGCACTGGACGTCGAAGTGCTCGTGCAGCTGCGCTGGGCCACGGAGGATCGCCTGGTCCAGGCGGGCAAGCTCGACTGGGCTCTCGAAGAATTCGACCACATCCGCACCCTGCCCCCGCCCGCACCGCGCCAGGATCCGTGGCGGCGCACCCACGGCGTGGGCAACGTCCGTGGCCGGCGCAAGCTGACCGCGGTGCGCAATCTGTGGCAGGCGCGGGAGTCGCTCGCGCGGCACAAGGACCTCGCGCCCACACGGTTGCTCCCGGACTCGGCGATCGTCGCGGCCGCCAACGCGATGCCCCGCACCGTGCCGCAGCTCATGGCCACCCCGGGCTTCCACGGTCGCCTGGCCTCGCGCGAGGCCACCCGGTGGCTCACCGCGGTCCAGGACGCCCGCAACACCGAGGAGCCCGTCCCCGCCACGATCCCCTCCAACGCCCTCCCGCCGGTCAAGGGCTGGGATGCCAAGCGCCCGGAGGCAGCGGCGCGGCTCAAGGTCCTCAAACCCGCCGTGGCGGAACTCGCCGAGCACCTGGAGTTACCCACCGAGAACCTCCTGACGCCCGAACTGTTGCGCCGGTTCTGTTGGCAGCCCCCGCGTTCCACCGCCGACGACGCCGTGGCCGCCCGGTTGCGCGAGCTCGGCGCCCGCTCGTGGCAGGTCGAGCACGTGACGCCCGTGATCGGGGCCGCGTGGCGTGAACTGCGCTCGCGGCGTCGGGCGGAGAAGACCACTGAGGGGCACGAGTAGATCGAGGGCGCGGAGTCGGCCGTGCACCGGACCGCTCCGGCCACGACACGACAGTGGCCGTGCACCCACGAAGGTGCACGGCCGTTGTCACGCGGCGGCGCGGTCACATGACCCGTGCCGCCCGTCGCATCAGTTCTTCATGTCCTTGGCGTCCGGACCCGGGTGCGCGGGCTTCATGTCCACCTCGTCCTCGGTCACGGCGGGCTCGGGCAGCTCGGCGCCCGAGTGCTTCGCGGGCGTACCGGAATCCTGACCGCCCTGGGTGGCCTTCTGCTTCACGGCCTCGGCACCGCCCTGCGCCTTGTCCTTAACGGACGCGGCACCCTGGGCGGCCTTGTCCTTGACGGCGGCCGCGCCCTCGGAGGCCTTGGCGCCCACGGTGCCGGCGGCCTTCTGCGCGCCCTCGGCGAGCTTCTCGCCCACCACGGGGACCTCGGACTTGACCCAGTCCGTACCCTCGGAGACCTTGGCCTGGACCTTGGGGTCGTTCCAGGTGTTCAGCGCGCTCTCGCGCAGGGACTCGTAGCTCTTGCGACCGGACGCGGAGCCGACCACGAAGCCGATTCCGAAACCGGCGACGAATGCAAGACGTTTGATCATGGTGCCTTCCTTCCTGTACCGCGGACCGGGATCCACCCGTCCGCTCCTGGTCCCATCGTACTGAGGAAACACCCCGCCCCCGCGCCCCACGCCGCGCCGTGACCGGTCCTAGGATTGGAGCCACCGCGTCGAAAGGATCGCACCGCCATGACCGTCCCACCCCTGCCCGAGGACCCCGCCGCCCGGACCAAGACCCCCTCCCCCGCGTTGTTCACGCGCCGACGCGCCGTGGGTGCCGCCGGGATCGCCACTGTGGGCGCGGTCGGGTTGAGCGCGTGCGGTTCGGGCGGCGGATCGGACGACGACGCCGCGGCCACCCCCACCGCGCCGGCCACCCCCGTGGACGTGGCCGCCGCCGCGGACATCCCCGTGGGGTCGGGGCTCAAGGTGGACTCCGGGGGTGTGCAGGCCGTGGTGGGACAGCCCACCGAGGGCACGTTCACCGCGTTCTCTCCCGTGTGCCCGCACGAGGGGTGCATCGTCAATCCCGCCAACCGGCAGTACGTGTGCCCGTGCCACAGCTCGGCGTTCGACATGGCCACGGGCGAGGTCACGGGCGGGCCCGCATCCAGGGGACTCACTGAGTACCCGGTCACGGTGCGCGACGGGCGCGTCATCGTGGGCTGAACCGCGCGGATCCGTTCGCCACGCACCACATCTGTCCGGCGGCAAACGGTCCGTGGGTCAGCGCTGGTGGTTCAGCGTCCCTCGCGCGGTTGCTCCCCGGAGCGCGGCACGGTGAACTGCGCGGCGTCTTCGGCCACGGGACGCGCGTACGGGACCTTGGTGCCCAGGACGGACGCGAGCGTGTCCTGGGCGATGCGCTGGGCGGTCAATCCCGTGTGCTGCAGGATCTGCTCGCGGCTCGCGTGCTCGAGGAACTCGGTGGGTAACCCCACCTCGTTCAGCGCGGTGTCCACGCCCTGGGCGCGCATCTCCTGGCGGATGAGCGAACCGATGCCCCCGGCGCGCACACCGTCCTCGATCACCACCACGATCCGGTGCGTCGCTGCCTGCTCCACGACCGCCTGCGGCACGGGCAGCACCCAGCGGGGGTCCACCACGGTGGAGGAGACACCGTGGGCGGCGAGGCGTTCGGAGACGTCCAGCGCGGTGACGCACATGGCGCCCACGCCCACGATCAGCACGTCGCGGTGATCCACGCCCTTGCCGGAAGCCTCGCCGTTGCGGGCGAGGACGTCCACCCCGCCGCTCAGTCGCTCGAGGGCGGGCAGCGGCGCACCCACCGCGCCCTTGGGGTAGCGCACCACGGTGGGTGCGTCGGAGACGGCAACCGCCTCGCGCAGCTCCTCGACCATGGTGGCCTCGTCCCGCGGGGCCGCGAGGTGCAGCCCCGGCACGATCTGCAACAGTGCGAGGTCCCACATCCCGTGGTGGCTCGGCCCGTCCGGGCCGGTGACGCCCGCGCGGTCCAGCACGACCGTGACGCCCGCGTGATGCAGGGCCACGTCCATGAGCAGCTGGTCGAAGCCGCGGTTGAGGAACGTCGCGTACAGGCCCACGACCGGGTGCAGCCCGCTGAACGCCATGCCCGCGGCCATGGTCAGCGCGTGCTGTTCGGCGATCCCCACGTCCACGACGCGCTGCGGGTGTGCTGTCTGCATCTTCTGCAGTCCCATGGGGATCAACATGGCGCCGGTGATGCCCACGATGTCCTCGCGCTCATCCGCGATCGCGGCGATCTCGTCGCGGAAGACGTGCGTCCACGAGCGGGCCGAGGCGGTGCTCGTGGGTTTGCCCGTGGTGGGGTCGATCACGGGCACGGAGTGGAACTGGTCGTTCGCGTCCAGGCGGGCGGGCAAGTAGCCGTGGCCCTTCTCGGTGATGGCGTGGACGATGACCGGGCCGCCGAAGTTGCGGGCATTCGTGAGCGCTTGTTCCATCGCGGCGAGGTCATGGCCGTCCACCGGACCCACGTACTTCATGCCGAGGTCCTCGAAGATCCCCTGCTGGACCACCACGTCCTTGATGCCCTGCTTCATCCCGTGCAGACCGCGGTACACGGCCTGGCCCAGGTGGCCCGAGGACGTCAGCAGGCGCTTAGCCTTCGCGAGGGTCTGCTCGTAGCGGCGGTCCGTGCGCACGGCGTCCACGCCCTGCTGCACGCTGGCCTGCAGCTCGCGCAGGTGGTTCGCGAACCCGCCCACGGTGGGCGCGTAGGAGCGGCCGTTGTCGTTGACCACGATCACGACTTTGCGGTCCCGGTCCGAGGCGATGTTGTTCACGGCCTCCCACGCCATGCCACCGGTCAGGGCCCCGTCCCCGATCACCGCGACGGTGTGCCGGTCGTCCTGGCCCGTGAGCGCGTAACCGCGCGAGATCCCGTCCGCCCAGGACAGGGACGACGACGCGTGGGAGGACTCCACGATGTCGTGTTCGGACTCCGCGCGGGACGGGTAGCCCGCGAGGCCACCCTCCTGGCGCAGGGTGTCGAAGTCCTGGCGACCCGTGACGAGCTTGTGCACGTAGGACTGGTGCCCGGTGTCGAAGACGATCGAGTCCTGGGGCGAGTCGAACACGCGGTGCACCGCGAGGGTGAGCTCCACGACACCCAGGTTCGGCCCCAGGTGACCCCCGGTCGCGGAGACGTGGGTGATCAGGAAGGAACGGATCTCGGCGGCCAACTGCTCCATGGCCGCGGCGTCCAGCCCCCGTAGGTCTTCAGGTCCCTCGATGGTCTCCAGAAGCGTCATAGCCTGCTCTCCGTGGATGTCTCGTCCTCTTCGGGTCCGCACCGGACGGGTGCTCGTCCGACGGGGGATCATGATGCGCCCGAATGCTCCGTCCGATCTTACTCGCCCTGGCCGGGGCCCCGTCCCGTCGCATGGCATGGGCCACGGCGAACGACGCCTGCAACGCCGTCGGCCGGTGCCCCCCCCGAGAGGGGATCACCGGCCGACGGTACGATCCGAGGATCTATTACTTGGCGATCTGACGCAGCACGTACTGCAGGATGCCGCCGTTGCGGTAGTAGTCGGCCTCACCCGGGGTGTCGATGCGCAGCACGGCGTCGAACTCCACGGTGGAACCGTCTTCCTTGGTGGCCGTGACCTTCAGGGTCTTGGGGGTCTGGCCGTCGTTGAGCGCGGTGACCCCTTCGATCGAGAACGTCTCGGTGCCGTCCAACCCCAGGGAGTCCGCGGACTCGCCCTCGGGGAACTGCAGGGGCAGCACGCCCATGCCGATCAGGTTGGAACGGTGGATGCGCTCGTAGGACTGCGCGATGACCGCGCGCACACCCAGCAGGGACGTGCCCTTGGCCGCCCAGTCACGCGAGGAACCGGAGCCGTACTCCTTGCCGCCCAGCACCACCAGGGGAACACCGGCCTCCTGGTAGTTCATCGCGGCGTCGTACACGGCGGCCTGCGGGCCACCCTCCTGAGTGAAGTCGCGGGTGAAACCGCCCTCCACGCCGTCGAGCAGCTGGTTCTTGATGCGGATGTTCGCGAACGTACCGCGGATCATGACCTCGTGGTTACCACGGCGGGAACCGTAGGAGTTGAAGTCCTTGCGCTGCACGCCGTGCTCCGTGAGGTACTTGCCCGCGGGCGTGTCGCTCTTGAACGAACCGGCCGGGGAGATGTGGTCCGTGGTCACGGAATCGCCCAGCTTGAGCAGCACGCGCGCACCCTCGATGTCCTCCACCGGAGTGGTCTCCATGGTCATACCCTCGAAGTACGGTGGCTTGCGCACGTAGGTGGACTCGGGGTCCCACTCGAACACGTCACCCGTGGGGGTGTCCAGGTTCTGCCAGCGCTCGTCACCGTCGAAGATGGTGCCGTACTCGCGGTCGAACATACCGGTGTCGATCGAAGCATCGATGATCTTCTGGACCTCGGTGGGGTCCGGCCAGATGTCCTTGAGGAACACGTCCTGACCATTCGAGTCCTGGCCCAAAGGCTCGTTCTCGAAGTCAAAGTCCATGGTCCCGGCCAGCGCGTACGCGATGACCAGCGGCGGGGACGCGAGGTAGTTCATCTTCACGTCCGGGTTGATTCGGCCCTCGAAGTTGCGGTTACCGGAGAGCACCGAGGTCACGGCGAGGTCGTTTTCCTGCACGGCCTGGGAGATCTCGGGCTCCAGAGGACCGGAGTTGCCGATGCACGTGGTGCAGCCGTAACCCACGATGTAGAAGCCGAGCTCCTCGAGTGCCGGGACCAGACCGGACTTCTCGTAGTACTCGGTGACCACGCGCGAACCCGGCGCGATCGAGGTCTTGACCCACGGCTTGGCCTTGAGGCCCTTCTCCGTGGCGTTGCGCGCGAGCACGGCCGCGGCCATCATCACCGAGGGGTTGGACGTGTTGGTGCAGGACGTGATCGAGGCGATCGACACGGCACCGTGGTCCAGCTCGAAGTGACGGCCGTCCTCCATGGAGACCTCCACTCGGTGCTCGGGGCGCTCCCTCATGTCGTCCGCGGGGCTCTCGCGCGGCGCGTCCTGGGGGTCCTGCTCGTCGGTCGCGTCGTGGGAGGGGGCGTCGGAGGCCGGGAAGGACTCGACGACGTCCGGGTCCACCTCCACGGACTTGTCCTCGGCCACGTAGTTCACGAGGTCGTCGCGGAACTGTTCCTTGGAGCGAGTCAGCTCGATGCGGTCCTGGGGACGTTTGGGCCCAGAGATCGAGGGGACCACGGTGGACAGGTCCAACTCGAGGTACTCGGAGTAGGCGACCTCGTGCTCGGGGTCGTGCCACATGCCCTGTTCCTTGGTGTACGCCTCGATCAGGGCGATCTGCTCCTCGGAGCGGCCCGTGAGCGCCAGGTAGTCCAGGGTCACCTGGTCGATCGGGAAGATCGCCGCGGTGGAACCGAACTCCGGGGACATGTTGCCGATCGTGGCGCGGTTGGCCAGCGGCACCGCTGCCACGCCCTCACCGTAGAACTCCACGAACTTGCCCACGACACCGTGCTCACGCAGCATCTCCGTGATGGTCAGCACCACGTCCGTGGCGGTCGCACCGGAGGGGATCTCGCCGGTGAGCTTGAAGCCCACCACGCGCGGGATCAGCATGGAGATGGGCTGACCGAGCATCGCGGCCTCGGCCTCGATGCCACCCACACCCCAACCGAGCACGCCGATGCCGTTCTCCATGGTGGTGTGGGAGTCGGTGCCCACACAGGTGTCCGGGTAGGCGCGCAGCGTGCCGTCAACCTCGCGGGTCATGACCACGCGGGCCAGGTTCTCGATGTTGACCTGGTGGACGATGCCCATCCCGGGCGGGACCACCTTGAAGTCATCGAACGCGGTCTGGCCCCAGCGCAGGAACTGGTAGCGCTCGCCGTTGCGCTGGTACTCGATGTCCATGTTGCGCTCGATCGCGTCCGCGGAACCGAACGCGTCGATCTGCACGGAGTGGTCGATGACCAGCTCGGCCGGGGCGAGCGGGTTCACGCGGGAGGGGTCGCCGCCGAGATCTGCCACGGCCTCACGCATGGTGGCCAGGTCCACGATGCAGGGAACGCCGGTAAAGTCCTGCATGATCACGCGACCAGGGGTGAACTGGATCTCCGTGTCGGGCTGGGCCTCGGGGTCCCAGTTGCCCAGGGCTTCAATGTGCTTGCTCGTCACGTTGGCACCGTCCTCGGTGCGCAGCAGGTTCTCGAGCAGGACCTTCAAGCTGTAGGGGAGCTTCTGGGCTCCCTCCACGGCGTCCAGTCGGAAAATTTCGTAGTCGGTGCCCTTGACGTTGAGAACGTCCCTGGCTCCAAAGCTGTCCACAGTCATGGTGTGGAACTCCTCTCGCCACCGTCGGTTGCGTTCGGCGCGCGCGGCACACTACAGGTGTCCCCCGCGCGTGGAACAGTCCCTGTCAGTGTAGCCCGTGCGCTCCGTCACTCCGGGGATTCCCGGGCGACCGCGTCACGATGACGTGGGCCGTCGTTCGGCCGCCCGGTTCAGCCCTCGCAGTTGAGCACCGCGACGGCTTCCACGTGGTGCGTGTTCGGGTACAGATCGAATGCTTCGACGCCCTCGATCCGCCAGCCCCGGCGCCGCAACCGCCCCAGGTCCCGGCCGAGCGCGGCGGGATCGCACCCGACGTACACGATCGTGCGCGGTGCGGCACGGTCCACCGCGGCCAGGACCTCCTTGGCCGCGCCGGCGCGCGGCGGGTCCAGGACGACGACGTCCGGGCGCGGTGGCCGCGGTGTGGAACCACGACCCCGCCGGGACGACGCCGCTGCGGCACCCCGGCCCCGGTGCCCACCCCGCCCGCCCGGTCCAGTGAGCACGCGCGCCACGTCCCCGCGCACGCTCGTGACGTGCGGGGCGTGGGCGAGGTTGTGGGCGGCGTCGGCGGAGGTCACGGGCGAGCCCTCGACCGCGAAGACGCACCCCGTGGGGCCCACGGCGCGCGCGGCCACCGCGGTGAACAGACCGGCGCCGCTGTACAGGTCCCACACGCTGTCCCCGGGGCGCAGACCGGCGCCGTCCAGTACCGCGCGCGCGAGGGTCCCGGGAGCGCCGCGATGGATCTGCCAGAAGCCCGTGGGACTTATGCGCCAGCGCAGCGGCTCGGGATCGGTAGCGCCGGGCAACTCGAGGGTCTCCTGGACGTGGTCGGTGCCCGCCCACACCTGGGTGTCCCGCTCGTGCGGCGAGCGCGCGGAGACGCTCACCCCGCGGTCCCCCGCCCATGCGCTCAACCGATCCCGCAGGGCGGTGACCTGCTCCGGCGCGGTATCCGGGCGCAGCCCCACGTGCAGCAGCGGTGCCGCTCCCCCTGCCGGCGCGGCGACGTCCACGCGGGCCGCACCGGGGTACTCCAGCGACCACGGGGCCAGGGCACGGATCGCGTCCGTGGCCAGGGGCATGTCCGTGACGGGACCGAGCTCGGTGCTGCGGTGGGGGTACATCCCGGGTGTGCCGTCGGGGGCCACGTCCAGGTGCAACCGGGTGCGCCACCCGGTGCCGTCGGGGCTCTCCCCCGCGACGGGCTGCACCTCGCCGTCCCAGTCGTGGCCGGCCAGGTGGCCCAGTTGCTCGGCGATCACGTGGCGTTTGAGTTCGCGCTGGGTCGTCAGGTCCGCGTGCCCGAACTCGGCCCCGCCCAGCGGTGACCGGTCCGCGCCCGCTGCGACGAGCGCGTCCGCCTGCTCCCACGGGTGTACCTCCCGGCGCCCGGGGACGGGTTCGAGCACGTCCGTGACGTCAGCGCGCCAGAACGACGCCGCGGGGTCCCGGTCGGTGAGCCGCACCCGAACCAGCTCCCCCGGCAGCCCGTGGCGCACGAAGACCACGCGCCCCTCGTCCGTCCGGGCCACCACGTGGCCGCCGTGGGCCACGGCGCCCAGGCGCAGCTCGAGGTGATCGGGGGACTCGGTCATTCGTTGTTCTCCGTGAGTCGTAGTTCGCGCACCGATTCGAGGTGCCAGGGTACGGAGGCGATCATGACTCCGCGTTCATAGTGCAGCCGCGTCCGCAACGGGCGGATGGCCTGGTTGTGCAGGAAGCGTTCCCATCCGCGGCCCACCACGTACTCGGGCAGGTACACGATCACGAGGTCCCGCGGGGACTTGCGGCGGATGCCGCGGATGTGGGCGACGACGGGTCCCACGGTATCGCGGTAGGGCGAGGCCAGGACCGTGACGGGCACGGGGATCTCCAGGGCCTCCCACTGCTTCACGATCTGTTCGGTGCGCGCGCGGTCCGTGTCCACCACCACGGCCTCGAGGCTGGACGGACGGGAGGCCCGCGCATAGGTCAGGGCGTGCACCACGGGCTTGCGCACCGAGGTGACCACGATGATCGAGTGCACGCGGGACGGCAGGGCCCGCACCCCCGAGTTTTGGTGCACCTCGAGTTCGGTGTCCACCGAGCGGTAGTGGCGCCCGATGGCGCGCATCATCACGGTGATCAGGGCGATCGCGACGATCGTGAGCCACGCGCCCTGGGCGAACTTGGTCACGAGTACCACCACGAACACCGCCGCGCACGCGATCAGGGCGATCACCGCCACGGCCCAGCGCCCGGCGATCCGGCGGTGCGGACTCTGCGACGTGCTCGTGCGGCGCACCCTGGTCCAGTGCCGCACCATGCCCGCCTGGGTCAGCGTGAACGCGAAGAACGCCCCCACCACGTAGAGCTGGATGAGCCCGTTGACGTTCGCGCCGAACACGATTGTGAAGACCGCCGCGACCACGGACAACAGGATGATGCCGTTCGTGAACGCGAAGCGGTCCCCCCGGCTCTGCAACTGCCGGGGCAGCAATGCGGCGGACGCGAGGCGTGAGGCCAGCACGGGGAAGCCCGAGTACGCCGTGTTCGCGGCCATGAACAGCACGCCCACGGTCACGAGAACGAGGATCACGAACCACACGGAATCCGCCCCCGCCACGGCCTGCGCGATCTGGCCCAGGATGGGCACCTGGTAGAAGTCGGGCTCCGGTGCGCGGCCGTCGATCAACAGTTGCCGCGCGGGGTCCATCACGACCACCGCGCCCGTGCGCCGGGTCAGGTAGAGCACCCCGAGCAGCAACACAGCGGACAGCGCTCCGAGCACCGCGAGCGTGCGCCCCGCGTTGAGGGCCTTGGGCTTACGGAAGAACGGCACGGAGTGCGTGATGGTCTCCACGCCCGTCAGGGCCACGGCACCCGAGGAGAACGCGCGCAGCACGAGCATGGCCCCGGCCAGGCCCATGAGCCCGCCGTCCATGCCCGCGGCCGGGACGACGTCGTAGTCCGCCGACGGCGCGCGCTGCAGTGTTCCCGTGACGTCCTGGACGAAGCCCACGAGCACGAGGATCAGCACGACCCCCACGAACGCGTACGTGGGCACCGAGGACGCGCGACCCATGAATTTGAGTCCGCGCAGGTTGAGCAAGCCCACGAGCGCGATCCCCGCGACGGCCACGACCGTTTGGTGACCCACGAGCCACGGGACGGCCGCGGCGAGGTACTGCGCGGCGGCGGCCATGGACACGGCCACGACGAGCGTGTAGTCCACCATCAGAGCGGCACCCACCGCGGCACCGGCGGGCCGGCCGAGGTTCTTGGACGCGATCTCGAAGTCCGCCCCGCCCGAGGGGTACGCGCGCACGTTCTGCCGGTACGCGGTGATGATCACCGCGAGCACGGCGAGAACCGCGAGGCCCACCCACGGGGACAGCAGGATCGCCGCGGAACCCGCGAGGGCAAGCGTCAGGACGATCTCATCCGGGGCGTACGCGACCGAGGACAGGGCGTCGGACGCGAACACCGGCAGGGCGGTGCCCTTGGAGAGCACCGTGCCCGCGGCGCGCTCGTTGTGGATCGGTTTGCCCACGAGCGCGCGGCGCAGCATTTGGGACACATACACGTGGGAACACGCTAGTCCCTCGGCCGGGCCTTGTCCCGTGCCGCGGGCCCTATGCTGTGGCTCATGGCGCATTTCGTGATCATGGGCGTGGGCCGGGTGGGGATCACCCTCGCGCACGCCCTCGAGGACTCAGGGCACACGGTTGCCGTGATCGACCAGGACGACCGGGCGTTCCGCAAACTGCGGCCCTCGTTCAGCGGCAAAAAGGTCACGGGCCACGGCTTCGACCGCGAGGTGCTGCAACGCGCGGGGATCGCGGACGCCTACGCGTTCGCCGCGGTCTCCTCGGGGGACAATTCCAACATCATCGCCGTGCGCGTGGCGCGGGAGACCTTCAAGGTCAAGCACGTGGTCGCCCGGATCTACGACCCCACCCGCGCGGAGTTCTACCAGCGCATGGGCATTCCCACGGTCGCGTCCGTGCGCTGGAGCGCGGACCAGGTGTTGCGCCGCATCCTGCCCGAACACGCCATCACGGGTGACTTCCGGGAGGCCTCCGGTCGCCTGCAGCTCGGGGAACTGCCCCTGGACGACGCGTGGTCGGGACTGCACCTGGACCGGATCGAGGAGGCCGCCGGTGTGCGGGTCGCGTTCGTGACCCGGTTCGGGGAGGGCATCCTGCCCGCGAGCGACACGAGCTACCAGCAGGGGGACATCGTGCACGCCATGATGCGCGTGGAGGACGTGGAACGCGTGGCCCGGGTGCTGTCCCGACCGCCGTCGGACGAGGTCATGGAGGCCGTGGCGCTCGCCGCGACCCCTGGGACGCGGGGGCGTGACTGATGCACGTGGTGATCGTAGGCGGAGGGTCCGTGGGATCCTCGATCGCTCGGGAACTGTTGTCGCACGGCCACGACGTGGTCGTGGTGGACGCCACCGCGGAGGTGATCGGGCGCTCCAACCTGCGCGGTGCGCAGTGGGTCGTGGGGGACGCGTGCGATCTCCAAGTCCTGCAACGGGCGCGCGCGGAGGAGGCGGACGTGGTCGTGGCCGCGACCGGTGACGACAAGGCCAACCTGGTCGTCTCGTTGCTCGCGCGCAGCGAGTTCGGGGTGCCCCGCACCGTGGGGCGTGTCAACCACCCCAAGAACGAGTGGCTCTTCGACGACGCGTGGGGCGTGGACGTGGCCGTATCCACCCCGCGGTTGATGACGGCGCTCGTGGAGGAAGCCGTGGAGGTGGGCGACGTCGTGCGCCTGCTGAGCTTCCAGACCGGCTCGGCCACGCTGTCCGCCTACACGGTGCCCCGGGAACACCCCGTGGTCGCGAGCACCGTGACCCAGGTGCCGTGGCCCCAGGACGTGGCGCTCGTGGCGATCCTGCGCGACGGTGTGCCGATCGCACCGTCCGGCGACGACGTCCTGGAGAGCGGGGACGAGCTGTTCTTCATCACCACGGCGGAGGGTGAGGACCAGTTGCGGGCCATGTTCACCACGGCCCGGGACGTCAACCTGCAGGCTGCTCGCGGCGAGGGCGGCTCCACAGCCATGCCACCCACAGCACAGCGGCGTACAGCGGGGCCCCCATGACCAAGCGCGCGATCCCGAGCGCCGTGACGTTCTCCGCGACGTACAGCGGGACCTGCACGAGCAACCGGGTCGCGAACATCGCGATGAGCAGACCGTTGACCCGCTGATAGGCCACGCGCCGCAGCGGGTCGCGGCGCCATTCCACGGATTCACCGCGCACATAGCCGAAGACGACGCCCAGCAGCGGCCACCCAACAGCCGCCGAGATGCTCAACAGGACCAGCGCCGCGACGTTCGTGATGAACCCGGGCACGTAGTAGTCCAGCGCCTGCCCGCCCGCGCGGGCGAACAGCGTGCACACTCCCACGCCCATGAGCCCGGCGATCGCCTGGGTCACGGTCTGGCGCTGCGCCAGCCGGAGCACGGTGAACACAGCGGCCGTGCCCAGTGACGCCAACAACGCCGGGACCAACTCCCCCGTGAGCACCACGCACGCGAGGTACACGAGTCCCGGGAGGATGGATTCGATCACACCGCGCCAGCCGCCCACGGCGCTGAGCACGTCCAGTTGGCCGTTGGCGTCCCGGCGCAGGCCCGAGCGCCGGGCGAGATCCTCGGCGGCGCGGCCCATGCGGTCGCCCGCGCTCTGCGGTGCGGGGTCCGTCGGGTCCGGCGGGGACGTCATCGCACGGCCTTCTTGGGGGTGATGATCTCGTAGCGCGGATTATACATGGTGGCCACCCCGTCCGGGAAGCACACCACGGCGAGGCAGCGCAGCTTGGTGCCGGCGGTGACGCCCGGGACCACGTGCTGACCGTGCCACAGCAGTTCGAGCGTGCACGGCTGCGCCTCTGGGCTCGTCACGCGCAGCAGCGCCCGGTAGTACGGCGGCGCGGCCACGGGCGCGATCGTGACCTCCACGACCACGCCCTCCACGACCGCACGGCGCCGCTGCCGCGCCCTATGCTCCGGGGTCAGGTCCTCCGCGTGGGCCTCGGGTTCGGCGACGACGTCTATCGCGCCCGTGAGCGGGTTGTTGACCACCCGGGTCAGCCGATCTCGGTAATCTCGGGGCCGCGCCGCGGCTCCTGCACCGCGGCGCCTGGCTCCGCCGGGGTCCGACCCGCGTCCTCGTCCGCATCGGTCGGCGCGCCCGCGGGGTGCACCTCGGCGTCCTCGGGGACCGTGAGCGCGAGCAGGTCGCGCGGCGGGTGCGGGTCCTGGCCGCGGACGACGACGAGCCCGCGCACGGCGTCATCGAGCACCTCCGCGGTGGGCCCGGGCAGCGCGGCGTCGCCTGTGTAGACGCAGCGCAGGAACCAGCGCGGACCGTCGATGCCCACGAAGCGTGCGAGCCGGAATCCGTTCTCGCCGGAGGGCGTGACGCCCGCGAACTGCGCGTTGACCTGCATGCCCAGGGGACCGTCGGAGACCGTGGGGTCGCCCCCGTCCCGCCGCAACCCGGCCACGAGCTCGGCGCGCACCTCGTCCCACAACCCGGAGGACTTGGGGGCCGTGAAGACCTGCACCTGGACGGAACCGCCCCCGAAGTCCATGTTCACGGCCCGCGGCACCCGGTCCCGCGGATCCAGCTCGACGCGCACGTCCACGCGCGCGACCGGCTTCAGCAGCAGAGCCCCGAGATCCAGGTACTCGGCGCGCTCACCCGGCATCTCGCTCTCGTCCCACGGGCCGTTGGCGCGAGGATCCGGCGCGTCCTGGTCCGGGGCGGCCTCGGTGGCAGCCGACGCGGTCGTGGACTCGGTCGGTGTCTGCTCCGAGGCCTCGCGGTTGCGCTTCTTACGTCCGAACATCAGTTGCTCCAAGAGTGGGTGGGGAATCTGCGGGGGCGAGGGCCGGCGATCAGCGGGCCCCCGTGGACCCGAATCCGCTTGCACCGCGCTCGCTGTCGGGGAGTTCGGTGGTGAGCTCGAAGCGGGCGGTGACCACTTCCTGGATCACGAGCTGGGCGATCCGCTCACCGCGGCGCACCGTGTAGCTCTCATGCGGATCCGTGTTGAGCAGGCACACCTTGAGTTCGCCACGGTAGCCGCTGTCCACGGTGCCCGGTGCATTGACCACGGTCAGCCCATGCTTGGCCGCGAGCCCGGAGCGCGGGTGCACGAGACCCACGTACCCCGCGGGGATCGCGAGCGCCACCCCTGTGTCCACGAGCGCGCGCCGACCCGGGCCGAGTTCGACGTCGTGGCGGGCGCGCAGGTCCGCCCCGGCGTCACCGGGACGTGCATAGGCGGGGGCGGGCAGGTCCGGGTCCAACAGATGCAGGGCCACGGTCACCGCGGCCGACTCGCTCATTTCGGTCACAATGCCCCACTGTAACGCGCGGGCCTGACGGCGCGGACGCGGGCGGCGTCCAGGGGGAATGTGTCAAGGTGGGGGCATGAGTTTCCACCCAGATTCCGGGGCGGCCGCGGCGTCCTCACCCGCAGAGCACCCGTCCCACGCCCAGGAGAACGTCCGAGCGGACGTGCAGTACGAGGAGAAGCTGATCGTCGCGTGGTGGGTATGGCTCATCGTGGTCTTCGTGGGTGCGGCCGGATTCGTGGCCGTGGCACCCATCAGCATCGCCGTGGGCGTGATCGTCGCGGTGGTGCTGATGGTCGTGATCGGGCTCGTGCTGCACCTGGGGGCGCCGAGCATCGTGGTCACCGACAAGGACCTGCGCGTGGGCCGGGCGTACATCGAACGGCAGTACGTGGGCAATGCCCGTCCGCTGGTCGGCGCCGAGGCGCGTGCTGCGCGCGGACCCGACCTGGACGGGCGCGCCTTCATGAACTTCCGTGTGTCGATGCCGGACCTGTGCCGGATCGAGATCGTGGACCCGGTGGACCCCACCCCGTACTGGCTCACCGCGACCCGCCACCCCGAGCGGTTGGCCGAGGCGATCAACGCGGGCTCCCGCTCGGCGAGCGACCGCGGCGACCGGGTCTGACGAGCACGATCACGGACGAGCAGAAAGACGACGGGCGCTCACCCGAGGGTGAGCGCCCGTCGTCATGCGGTCGTGGACCCGGGGCTCAGCCCAGGCACTCGTGGCAGTACTTCACGCCATCGCGCTCCTCGGCGAGCTGCGAACGGTGGCGCACCAGGAAGCACGAGCCACACGTGAACTCGTCGTCCTGGGCTGGGAGCACCACGACGGACAGTTCCTCGTTGGAGAGGTCCGCGCCGGGGAGCTCGAAGCTCTCCGCCGCGGTGGCCTCGTCCTCGTCAACGCTTCCGGACTGTTGGTCCGACCGCCGGGACTGGAGCTCCTCGATGGAGTCTTCCTTGAGGTCTTCGTCCTGCTTACGCGGTGCGTCGTAGTCTGTGGCCATGTGTCTATCCGCTCCAACCGGTCTTCACGAAAATCCCTGCGAAAAACAACTCCCGAGCGCTCTACCCCCGGGCCGTGTCGCGTAGATTGTTCACCATGGGCGCGGAAAAAGCCAGTGGCGACGCCGAGGTTTTCTCGCAGAGCAAGATTTCCACCTCGGGCGGTGGATCCGCTCGTCCGGATGACGCACGTGGTGCCCGTGCGGGTGGCCGTCCCGCCGGTCCCGGACGGCGCCCGGGCGTGCCACTACACTGACGCTACGAGCGCGCCGAGCGCACCCCGGATCGCGTGGTGCCCCCAACGGCGAGGGAAGGACAGCATGGAGCAGTTGCGCCTGGTAGGAGTGCACGACGACGGTGAGCACCTCATCGTGGAGACCCCCGATTCGACCCGCTACCGGCTGAAGATCGACCAGCAATTGCGTCAGACGATCCAGCACGCGCGCCGCAAGCCCCCCTCTCATGGGCGCGGCGGACGGTCCTTCGGTCCGCGTGACATCCAGGCCCGCTTCCGCGCCGGCGCGAGCGTCGAGGACGTCGTGGCCGAGTCCGGGTGGGAGGCCGAACGCGTCAAGCGGTACGAGTGGCCCATCCTGGCCGAACGCTCCCACGTGGTCGCCGAGGCGTGCCGGGTCACGGTCTCCGGGACCAACCCCTCCCACGAGGGCTACCGCTCCGTGTTCGAGGGCGAGCCCCGCACCCTGCGCGAGACCGTGGACGAGCGTGCCGCCGAGCTCGGGGTGGACCGCTCGTCCTTCGACTGGGACGCGTGGTTGCGCGAGGACCAGTTGTGGACCGTGCAGCTGAGCTTCTCCGCGGAGGACGCCTCGCAGGACGCCCCGGACATCCCGGGTCCCGCCCAGTGGAGTTACAACCCCGCGAACCGGACCGTGCGTCCGGAGAACGACTGGGCGCACGCGCTGGGTCAGGAGCACCAGGAGACCGGCCCGCTCGGCGCGGCCGCCCACGCGCTGCCCCCCGCACCCACCGCGACATTGCGGCAGTTGCAGCACGAGGCGAGCCAGGCGGACGACCTGCTCGACGTCCTGCAGTCGCGCCGCGGACGGCGGATCGGCTCGGACGAGGCGGGCGACGACCGGCTCGCGGAGATCCTCGGCCGCGGCATGGGTCAGGTGGACCAGCGCCCGCGCCCCATCGACGCCCCGGAGGATTCCACGGTGTTCGACCGGCCCATCCAGCCGGCCGCCTCGCAGGTCGCCGAGGCCCAGGCACTCGCCCAGGACGACGGGATCGAGATCGTCGACGATTCGACCCCCCTTGAACACGACGACGCCACCCCCTCCCGGAACGCAGCTGCCCCCGCCGTGCCGTTCGGGAAGGGCTCGTACGACGACTCCCCCGCAGCCTCCCGGAACGAGAACGTCCCCTCCGCCGTCACGGACCACCAGCCTGCGGATTGCATTTCCGAGGATTCCGCGCCTGAGGACTCCGGGTCGGAGAACTCCGGTGAGGACGAACACGCGGCCACGGAGACCGAAGCGCGCGGCACGACGTCGGATAGCGCGTTCGCCGTCGACGCCTCCGGCACGGCCACGGACGTGGCGGACGAGGACGAGCCCGCCGCGCAGGACACCGACGAACCGGCCCGTTCCGGCGATGCGAGCACCACGGACGAATCGGGATCGAGCGACCGTCCCGCCCCGGGCCCGCGGGGTCGCACCCCCAAGGCCAAGCGGTCCTCCGTGCCGAGCTGGGACGACATCGTCTTCGGGGCCAACCGGTCCTGACGTCGGCGCTGCGCTCTCACGAGCGGTTGTGCGCGGGGAAGCCGGCACGCGGTAAAGTCACGTGAACGCACCGGGCCCGGGGAGAACACGGTCCGGTCGTGGACACGCACGGGCGATCTCGAGGGAATTTTTGCATGGGCAACTCCATCCAGGACGATTTATTCGGTGAGGACACTCAATCCCCCGAAGGCACCGCGACTCCGGCCCGCTCGGGTGTCCGGCGATACATGGCCCCCGTCACGCTCGGTGGTGCGGCCCTGCTCGTCCTGGTGGGTGTGGGGGCCGTGGCTTTCACCGGTTTGTCGGGTTCGTCCGACGACGACCCCGCGAACTTCGCGACCGAGTCCCCCACCGTGACCCCCTCCCCCACGCCGAGCGCCACCCCGAGCGTATCTCCGACGCCGTCGCCGCAGATCACGCCGTTGGTCCCGCCCTCGAGGCCCGCGGAGCAGTACTACGTGCCCGCTCCGCCCCCCGTGGTTCCCGCACCCCCGGTCGCTCCCGCACCACCCGCCGCGCCGGTACCCCCGGCGCCCACGAGCACCCCTCGGCCCGTTCCGTCCACGGCTACGCCCGAGCCCACGAAGAGCCAGGCACCGGAACCGACCCGCGCACCTCGGCCGTCCCAGCCACCGGCGCCCACGCGGCCGGCGGCGCCGACCGTCGATCCGGACCCCACGCAGAAGGGGACTAAGCCCGCGCCGATCACCACACCAGGGAAGGGACAAACCTCTCCTGGTCGGTGAGCGACCCGTGCTGGCCCACCATGGCCAGAGGCCGGGTTCCCTGTCGGGAGACGTCGTACAGGGCGATGTCCTCGCGGGCCAGCACCCACACGTCGCCTGCTCGTTCGAGCAATCCTTGATCCGGCTCGGGACCGAAGTACCCGTGCGCCGCAAGGTGCTGCTTGGTGGCCACCCACACGACGTCCCCGTAGTGCGCGCTCCAACGGCTTGCCAGTTCTTCCGGATCGGTGTCCGCGTCCGTGTGCAGTTGCACCGCCCGGGGCTCACCCGCGGTGAGCCGCACCCCGGCCATGAGCTCGGGGACCGCACTGTAGTCCACGCGGTGCTCGGGGGCCACGTCCACCATGCCATGGTCCGCGGTGAGGATCACCCGGGTGTTGGCGGGCAATTTGGTCACGAGCCGCTTGAGCGCGGAATCAAGTTCCTCAAGGGAGCGTAACCAGTCGTCCGAGCGCCACCCCGCTTTGTGACCGGTCTTGTCCAGCTCGTCCCAGTAGAAGTACACGAGCCCGCGCCTGCCCTCCCGCAGTTGCTCGAGGGTGCGCGCGGTGCGGGCGTACACACCGTGGACGCCCACGAAACGGCCACCACGCAGCACAGCCCTCGTAAGGGCGGAGGACTCGAAGCGTGGTGAGCTCACCGTCACGGCGTCCGCGTGCTGCGCGGCGCGCTCCAGGACCGTGGGCTCGGGTTGCCAGGCAAGCGGGTCCACGTCCGAGGGCCAGTTGCCGAGCATGTTGACCACGCGGTCGGAGGCAGGGTCCACGACGTCGTAGCCGAGCATGCCGTGACGCCCCGGTGTGGCTCCGGTGCCCAGGCACGAGAGCGAGACGGACGTGGTCGTGGGGAACGCGGCGTCGAGCTCACCGAGTGACTGGGCCGCGCGCAGGGTGGGCGCGTAGCTCGCCGTCTCCCTCAGCAAGCGCGAGCCGAGACCGTCCACGAGCACCACCACATAGCGTTGCGCGGACGGCAAGCTGAGGGCGTTGCGGAAACCGGGGATGCCCAGGGCCGCGGCCGCGGAACCCATGACCTCCGCGACGCTGTGCGAACCGTAGCGCGGCGCACGCGGCAGCTCCGGGGCGGCGGGATCCTCCACATTCACGCGTTGCGCCCCGAATCGCGGCCGTTGAACCGGTGACCGAACCGCGGTCGCGGTGCCGGCGGTTCGGGACGGGCCGCGGTGGGGTGCTGCGGCGGGGACTGCGCGATCTGCGCGCCGGAATCCGTCAGCGGTGCCACATTGGCCCGGCGCAGCGTGCGCGCGAACTCGCGAGCGCCCTCCACGGCCTCCTGCCCGTCCGCCTCGGAGCTGATGCGCATGACCACGTCCTCGCTCGCGGCAGTGCCCGTGTAACCGTGGTCCGCCTGGCACTCGGGGTCCTCGCACATCGCGGGATACAGCTCGAGCTGTTGGGTCCCGGTCCAGCTCACGGCCAGGTTCAGCTCCATGATCGCGGTGCCCGGGACGTAGTTCTGCGGCTGGTGGTACGCGTAACTCAGCGTGACCGAGCGGATCTGGGAGATCGGCACGGTCTCGGACGAGACCCGAGCCACGGTGTCCGAACCGTTCTCGTCATACTGTTGGTCGTCCACGTGCGTGATGTGCAGGACGTCCTCCGCGAGCACGAGGGCCGTGATGTGCCGGTGCAACTCCGTGTTGGTGAAATGGGTTTCCAACTGCACCAGGTGGGACACCGGGCGCCGCCCGTCCAGGGAGTCCATGACCACGTCCGTGACCAGTTGCGGATAGAAACCCGCCTTCTCGATGTCCTGGACCAGGCGCGATCCATCGGGTGCTGAGTATGTCATGGCGCCATTGTCCTCCACCGCGCCGCCCGGGGCACATTGCGACCCTCCGCGGTCCGGCACACGGCGCGACCCTCCGCCGCCCGGCGCCTCACGGGGCCACCACGCACGAGACCGTGCCGTCCTCGAGCTTCGAACAGATCGGGGTCACGTCCGTGGTGGGCGCCGGTTCCGGGTCCCTCGTGGGAGAGATGGTGGGGGCCGGTGTCTGCGCCGGTGACGGATCACCGCCCCACTGCACCAGCACGGGGCCGAGCCACAGGTATCCCGCGGCGAGGGCCAGGAGCGCGAGCGTGAGCGCTAGGACCCACCACGGCCAGCGGACCGCTCGCCGAGCGTGCGGTTCCCGTTCGTTCGCCGTGCCACCCGGGTCCACGACGCCGCCGGCTCCCGTGTCCGCTTCCCGCCCTCTGGCAGTCAGACCGGTCGCGGCACCCACGGCAGTGATACCGGTGGGGTTCACGCCCGTGAAGCCCGCAGGATCCACGATCGTGATCTCCTCGGACCGGTCCGGGGTGCTCGCCCCTCCCGAGGTGCCCACGGGGTGCCCTTCGAGCATCGCGGGCGCGCCCTCCACGGGGTTCAGCCGCTCGGTCGTGTCCTGCCCGGCACCGGTTCCGATCGCATGCGCAGCGGACACCTCGTTCACGGGGGCGAAGGGGCGCAACCGGTCACCGCCGCGCTCGGCCATGGGCCGGTGCTCACCCCCGGCGATCACCTTCCGGTGCACCGCGTGCCACGCGATGGGCGCCTCCCTGGTGCCGCCCGCCCCGGGAGGCAACCGCGCGGCGTCGAGCACCGGGGACAGCTCACGCTCCGTGGTGGGTTCGAGGACGTCGAAGACCTCGAACGGCTCGCCATCCACCGTCTCGCTGGGCCGGTCCCGGCGGGCGGCCGCCGTGGCCGCGAGACTCGCGAGCAGCTGATCGGCGGCGCGCGTGCGCTCCGCGGGCACGATGCTGAGCAGTCCGGCCACGCCCGCGCGTAACAGCGGGGAACCCCCGAACAAGCCGAGGCGGGCCACGTCCTCCGGGCGCAAGGGGTCGCCACTGAGATCCACCTCGGGCAGGACCATGCGCACCGCCGTCACCCCGGCGGCATAGAGGTCCATGGTGCGAGACGGATTCCCCGGGGCGTACGCCTCGGTCGGCAGGTACCCGGGGGTACCCACCACGGTGCCGGCGTGCGTGAGGCGCGCATCGGTCACGCGCACGGCGATCCCGAAGTCCGCGAGCCGGGCCACGGGGGTCCCCGAACCCGTGGGTTCGAGCAGCACGTTGGCGGGCTTGACGTCCCGGTGCACCCAGCCGTGCTCGTGGACGAAGCGCAGTGCCTCGAGCAGCTGACACATCAGCTCCTCCGCGAGCCAGTCCGCCACGGGACCGTTGTCCTGCAGCGCGGCCTCGAGGGTGCCCCCGGACACGAGCTCCATGGCGATGGCCACGTGTTCGTCCTCCGCGGCCCAGCCGTACGGAGCCACGACGTGCGGGTGCTCGAGGTCCACGGACTGTTCCCGCACGAAGCGCAACAGCTCCGCCGAATCACGCTGCCGCAACACCTTGGCCGCGCATTCCCTGCCCCGGCGCAGGTCGTGGGCTCGCCACACGGCCCCGCTGCCACCCTCGGCGATGGGTGTCAGCAGTTCGAAGCGTCCGGCAATCGTGTCCCGCACTCGGTTCGAGGTCCCGTGCTAGCCCAGCATGGCGCGCCGGGCGCTGTCCGTGCGTTGTCCCGGGTCCCCGATCTTGACCGCGGCCGAGAGCACCGTGACGACGGATCCGGAGAGCACGACCGGGTTCAGTTCCAGGAACGCGATCTCGGGGAAGCGGTCCTTGAGAAAGGCCACACGGTTGATCAGCTGCTCCAATCCGGTGGTGTCCACGGGCGGGACGCCCTGGTAGCCGAACAGTTTCCGCGCGGCCTTGGGCGCGCGCACCATGCGAGTGATGTCCCGGTCGGTCAGCGGGGGCACGCGGTGGGCCCAGTCGTCCAGCAGGTGCACGGCGTCCCCGGCCATCCCGAAGGACAGGACGGGACCGATGAGTGGGTCCTCCGCGGCGCGCACCACCACGGTCTGTCCCGTGGGCGCCATGGACTGCACCTCGAAATCGCTCGCGTTCCAGCCCGCGAGCGTGCGCTTCATGGTCTCGATCGCGGCACCCAGTTGGTCCGCGTTCGCGATGTTGAGCACCACCCCACCCAGGTCCAGGCGGTGGCGCAGGAACGGGTCCGTGGACTTCAGGGCCACGGGGTAGCCGAGCCGTTCGGCGGCGGCGTACGCGGCCTCCGGGTCCGTGAACCGCACGGACTCGAGCACGCGGATCCCCGCGAGACCCAGCAGCTCGTTGCGCTCGGCGATCTCCAGTTCGTAGAGCGCGTCCCCGCTGATCTTCTCGCGCAGCCGTTCCAGGAACTTCTCGACGCCGTCGGAATCGAACTCCTCGGGCGGCACCATCACGCCCTGGTCCTGCGAGCGCCATGTCATGTAGTCCACGACGCTCGCGAGCGCGCTCAGGGCGGCGCCGGGCGAATCGAAGCACGGCAGGGCGGCGTCGTCCGCGGTGTGCACGGACGTGGTCATGGCCTCGGGGCCGTGTTGACCCGTGAACACGACCACGGTCGTTCGGTCGGCGTCGCGCGCGGCCCGGGCGACGTCGCTCGCGAGCGCCGCGGTGTCCAGGCCGCGCACGGGCATGAGCACGAGCACGACGCTGTCGACCGCATCCGACGAGAGCTGAGCGCGCACGGCGTCCAGGACGGCCTCGTGCGCCCGCTCGGGCCCGTTGGAGGTGTTCACGGTGCCGTCCACGACGGTGGGGTCGAGCCGTAGGCGCAGGGCCGTGTCCTCGGCGAGCTGCGCGAGCGCGAGCGCGTTCGAGACCACGGCCACGCGCGGGGAGACGGGCAGCGGCTGGCTCTCCGCGATCGCGGCGATGTCGAGCAACTGCTCGGCCGTGGTCGCACGGATCACCCCGGCCTGGCGAAACATCGCGTCGAGCGCGCCGGCCGGGGCCTGGGTGACCCGGCCCGTGTGGCCCGGCGGGAGCCGCAGGCCGGTGACCTCGGACTTCGCGACGATCACGGGCTTGCTCAGCGAGAGCCTGCGCGCAATGCGCGAGAACTTGCGCGGGTTGCCCACCGACTGCAGGTAGAGACCGCATACCGTGGTGGCGGGGTCGTCCTCCCAGTACTGCATGAGGTCGTTGCCGGAGACGTCCGCGCGGTTCCCCGCCGAGAGGTAGCTGGACATCCCCACGCCGTGGCGCTGCGCGGCACCGTAGAGCATGGTGCCGATCGCCCCGGACTGGGAGAACAGTCCTAGTCCTCCGCGGCGCGGCAACTCGGGCAGAACGGACGCGTTGAGCGAGACCTCCGGATCGGTTGTGAACAGACCCAGGCTCGCTGGGCCCACCACGCGCATCCCCGCGGCGCGGGCGATCCGCACCAGGCGGCGCTGGGCGGCCGCGCCCTGCGCACCGTCCTCGGCGTAACCGCCCGTCATCACGACGACGGCGCGCACTCCCGCCCTGCCGCACTGCGTCACGGTCTCCTCCACCGATTCGCGCGGCACCGCGATCACCGCGAGGTCCACGGTGCCCTCGATCTCGTCGAGGGACGAGACGAAGTGCAGTCCTTCGCGCTCGTACGGGGAATGACCTACGCCGTAGAGCGTGCCCGTGTACCCGCCCGTGAGGATGCCCTCGACCGCGTGGAACCCCGCGTGGTCCCGGTTCGCGGATGCCCCCACGACCGCCACGGTGGCCGGTGTCAGCAGGTCCGTGATGGACCGGGCCTCCGCGCGGTGCTCGCGCGCGGCCATCACCGCGAGCGACTTCTCGGTGGGGTCGATGTCGAAGTCCACGACCACCACGCCGTCCTCGAACTGACGGGAGACGTCGTAGCCGGCCTCCACGAAGACGTGGAGCATCTTGCGGTTCTCGGGCAGCACCTCCGCGGTGAAGCGGTCGATCCCGTTCTCGCGGGCGGCGGCGGCCAGGTGCTCCAACAGGATGGACCCGATTCCCCGCCCCTGGTGGTGATCGGAGATCATGAACGCGACCTCCGCCGAGCGCTGCGTGGTGCGGTCGTAGCGGCCCACACCGATCATCCGCTCCCCCAGGATCAGCACGAAGCACACGCGGTCCCGGTGGTCCACCGTGGAGAAGCGGTCCAGTTCCCGCTGGGACAGGGTCGGTTTGTAGGAGAAGAACCGCAGGTAGATGCTGTCCTCGGACTGCCCGGAGTGGAACTCCTGGAGCAGGTCCTGGTCCTCGGGGCTGATGGGGCGCAGGTGCGCGGTGGCGCCGTCGCGCAGGATGACGTCCGCCTCCCAGTACTCGGGGTAGGTCTGCTGCGGCGCGGCGTCGTCGGTGGTACCCATAGACTTCAGAGTAGCCAACCGCCTGCTCCGGTCACAGGAGCACGCCCTGATTTCAAGGAGTTACCCCTCGATGGCTCGTCGCCGCTCAGCCACGCGTTCTCCCCAGGACGAACTGCCCAAGGACTTCACCGAGCACATCGTGGACGTGGACGTCACGCAGGAGATGGAGACGAGCTTTCTGGAGTACTCCTACTCCGTGATCTACTCCCGCGCGCTGCCGGACGCCCGGGACGGTCTCAAGCCCGTGCAGCGGCGGATCCTGTTCATGATGGACCAAATGGGCCTGCGCCCGGACCGCGGCCACGTCAAGAGTGCGCGCGTGGTGGGCGAGGTCATGGGCAAGTTGCACCCCCACGGTGACGCCGCGATCTACGACGCCATGGTCCGCATGGCGCAGTCCTTCGCGATGCGCGTGCCACTCGTGGACGGGCACGGCAACTTCGGGTCGCTCGACGACGGTCCGGCGGCCCCGCGCTACACGGAGGCCCGGATGGCCCCGGCCGCGCGCACGCTCACGGGTGACCTCGACGAGGACGTCGTGGACTTCGTGCCCAACTACGACAACCAGTTCCAGCAGCCCGCGGTGCTGCCGGCCGCGTACCCCAGCCTGCTCGTCAACGGGGCCACCGGGATTGCGGTGGGCATGGCCACGAACATGGCACCGCACAACATGCGCGAGGTCGCGGCCGGGGCCCGGCACCTCATCCTGAACCCCGAGGCCACGCTCGAGGAACTCATGCGGTTCATCCCCGGTCCGGACCTGCCCTCCGGCGGTCGGATCGTGGGCCTCGAGGGCGTGCGGGACGCCTACCGCACCGGGCGGGGTTCGTTCCGCACGCGCGCCACGGTCTCCGTGGAACAGGTCTCGCCCCGCAAGCAGGGCATCGTGGTGACCGAGCTGCCGTACATGGTGGGCCCCGAGAAGGTCACCGAGAAGATCAAGGACGCGGTCCAGGCCAAGAAGCTCGCCGGGATCTCGGACGTCGTGGACCTCACCGACCGCACCAACGGGCTGCGACTGGTCATCGAGCTCAAGAACGGGTTCAACCCGCAGGCCGTGCTCGCGCAGCTGTACAAGCACACACCGCTCGAGGAGTCCTTCGGGATCAACAACGTGGCTCTCGTGGAGGGTCAGCCCCGCACCATGGGGCTGCTCGAGCTGCTGCGGGTCTACAGCGACCACCGGATCAGTGTGGTGCGCCGGCGCACCGCGTTCCGCCTGGCCAAGCGGCAGAACCGGTTGCACCTCGTGGAGGGGTTGCTGATCGCGATCCTCGACATCGACGAGGTCATCCAGATCATCCGTTCCTCCGAGGAGACGGCCGAGGCCCGGGACCGGTTGATCGCGGTCTTCGACCTCTCCCGCGCGCAGTCCGAGCACATCCTGGAACTGCGGTTGCGTCAGCTGACCAAGTTCTCCCGGATCGAGCTCGAGGCCGAGCGGGACACCCTGCAGCGGGAGATCGCCGAACTCGAGGCAATCCTGGGCTCGGAGAGCGCGCTGCGCGGCGTCGTCGCGGACGAGCTCACCGAGACCGCGGAGAGGTTCGGTGACGAGCGGCGCACCGTGCTGCTCGAGGCCGAGGACCTGCCCGCGGTCACCGCGGAGAACGCGCGCGGGAAGAAGAACGCGGCACCGTCCGTGGCGCTCGAGATCAGCGACGACCCGTGCTGGGTGTTCCTGTCCACGACCGGGCGGATCGCCCGCAGTGCCGTGCGCACCCCGCTCGCGGACGGCTCCCGGCGCTTCAAGCACGACGCCCTGACGAGCGTGGTGCCCTCGACGGCGCGCGGGGAGATCGCCGCGATCACGTCCACGGGCCGGATGCTGCGCGTCTCGTGCGTGGACGTGCCCGTGCTGCAGGAGTTCGACGGCGTTCCCCGCCTCGCGGACGGCGTGCCCGCCGCGGACTTCCTGGGTCTGGACAAGAACGAGACGCTCGTGGGACTCGTGCCCAGCAATGCCGTGTTCGCGATTGGGACCGCGGACGGCGTGGTCAAGCGCGTGAACCCCGACTACCCGCTGAACCTGGACCAGTGGCCCGCGATCAAGCTCAAGGACGGGGACTCGGTGGTGGGTGTGGGTGCCGCGCCGGTCGACGCGGAACTCGTGTTGGTCTCCTCGGACGCCAAGCTGCTGCACTTCCCCGCATCCGCGGTGCGCCCCCAGGGCCGAACGGCCGGTGGTGTGGCCGGGATGAAACTCGCGCCGGACGAGCACGTGATCTTCTTCGGGGCGGTGGCACCGAGCGAGTCCACCGTGGTGGTCACCCAGGCCCGCAGTGACGGTCAGCTGCCCGAGATGGGCGAGGCGTCCGTGAAGGTCACCCCGCTCTCGGAATTCCCCGCCAAGGGCCGCGCGACCGCCGGTGTGCGGGCCCAGCGACTACTCGCGGGTGAGACCGGGTTGACCCTGGCGTGGGCCGGCCACGGGCCGGGCAAGGCCGTGTCCGCGGCGGGCGTCGCGCGATCGCTCCCCGTGGAGTATGGGCGCCGGGACGGTTCCGGTGTGGGCATCGACCGTGCGGTCGCGGCCGTGGGACCCGCGCTCAGAGGTCTCCCCGTGCCGGGGACCACGACGGATGGGGAGTCAGCCGCGGAGAACGAATGACCCGCGGACCGGGCGCCGCGGAGGAGGATGGATCGGCGACGGTCGGCGACCGACCCGCGCACGGGGCGACGGCGGCGTCGCCCGCGGACGACCGACCGTCCGGGGCGTCGCGCCGCCCGGCGCGTGAGACGGCGCCGCTGCCCGAGCACACCACCTGAGGCGCTCAGGCGTCGATCTGCTCCTGGTTGAGCTGGGCGGCACCGGCCACGATGAAGTCCTTGCGTGGGGCCACCTGCGAGCCCATGAGCAGGGAGAACGCGCGCTCGGCGGCCTCGGCGTCGGACACGCGCACGCGCCGCAGGACACGGTGGCGGATGTCCATCGTGGTCTCCGCGAGCTGATCGGCGTCCATCTCCCCCAGGCCCTTGTAGCGCTGGATGGGCTCCTTGTACCGACGATCCTGCTCCTCGAGGCTGCCCAGCAGCGTGTCGAGTTCGCGCTCCGAATACGTGTAGACCATCTCGTTGGGCTTGGAGCCCGGGTTGACGATCTGCACCCGGTGCAGCGGGGGCACCGCGGCGTAGACCCGTCCGGCCTCCACGAGCGGGCGCATGTAGCGGTAGAAGAGCGTGAGCAACAGGGTGCGGATGTGGGCGCCGTCCACGTCCGCGTCCGTCATCATGATGACCTTGCCGTAGCGGGCGGCGTCCAGGTCGAAGCTGCGACCCGACCCGGCCCCGATTACCTGGATCAGGGCCGCGCACTCGGCGTTCGCGAGCATGTCCGTGATCGAGGCCTTCTGCACGTTCAGGATCTTGCCGCGGATCGGCAACAGCGCCTGGTAGTTGGAGTTGCGGGCGAGCCGGGCGGTGCCGAGCGCAGAGTCGCCCTCCACGATGAACAGCTCCGAGCGGTTCACGTCCGCGGAACGGCACTCCACGAGTTTCGTGGGCATCGACGACGTCTCGAGCGCGTTCTTGCGCCGCTGGGTCTCCTTGTGCACTCGGGCCGAGATCCGGGACTTCATCTCCGCGACGACCTTCTCGAGCAGCTGACCGGCCTGGGCCCTGTCGTCCCGCTTCTTGGAGGTCAGCTGCTTGGTGAGCTCCGCCTCCACGACCTTGGCGACGATCTGGCGCACCGCAGGGGTGCCCAGCACCTCCTTGGTCTGCCCCTCGAACTGGGGTTCGGCCAACCGGACCGTGAGCACCGCGGTGAGCCCGGCCAGGACGTCGTCCTTCTCGAGCTTGTCGTTACCCGCCTTGAGCTTGCGGGAGTTGGTCTCCACCTGCTTGCGCAGGGTCTTGAGCAGCGCATTCTCGAAACCGCTTAAGTGGGTGCCACCCTTGGGCGTGGCGATGATGTTGACGAACGAGCGCACCGTGCTGTCGTACCCCACGCCCCAGCGCAGGGCCACGTCCACCTCGCACGTGCGATCGACGTCGGTGAGCCGGGCGTGGCCGGACTCATCGAGCACGGGGACCCGCTCGGTGAAACTGCCCTGCCCCTGCAGCCGCCACACGTCGGTGACGGGCGCGTCCGCGGCGAGGAACTCCGCGAACTCCGAGATCCCGCCGTCGTACTGGAAGACCTCCTCCACGGGACCGTCCGCGCCCGGTGTACCCGGCAGGCGGCGTTCGTCCTGCACGGTGATCTTCAGCCCGGGGATCAGGAACGCGGTCTGGCGGGCGCGGCGCACGAGCTCCTCGGTGGAGAAGCGCGCGTCCGGGGTGAAGATCTGATCGTCGGCCCAGTAGCGGATCCGTGTGCCGGTGACGCCGCGCTTGGCTCTGCCCACGACCTGCAGGTGCGAGTCGGTCGTGAACGCCTCGAACGGTGCACTCGGGGACGGCGCCCCCTTGTCCGTGAACGTCCCGGGCTCACCGCGCTTGAACGACATCTGGTATGTCTTGCCGCCACGGTCCACCTGCACGTCCAGGCGCGCGGACAGCGCATTGACCACCGAGGCTCCCACGCCGTGCAGCCCGCCCGACGCCGTGTACGAACCGCCGCCGAACTTGCCGCCCGCGTGCAGTTTGGTGAACACGACCTCCACGCCCGTGAGGCCCGTGCGGGGTTCGGTGTCGATGGGGATGCCGCGACCGTCGTCGTGGACCTCCACGCACCCGTCCCGGTGCAGGATCACCGTGATGTCCTGGCCGTACCCTGCGAGCGCCTCGTCGACGGAGTTGTCGATGATCTCCCACAGGCAGTGCATCAGACCGCGCGAGTCCGTGGAGCCGATGTACATGCCCGGGCGTTTGCGTACCGCCTCGAGGCCCTCCAGGACGGAGAGGTGGCGGGCGTTGTATTCGGAACGGGACGGTGTCACGGTGGTGCTACTCCGGGGTTCGGGGGCGGCCCGCGGACGGTGCGGGACCATCCCACTGTAGTCGGCACCCGGGGTTTGTGCGCGGTGGGCGAAACAGGGCCTTCGTGGGAAGCATTGACTGCGCGCGTGGGTTGTACTGGTACGTGCGATCGGGGCGTGACACCCCTGATGGCCGTGCGGCGGCTCAGATGAGCGCCGTCGCATTCCGTACCCCGTGAGGAGGATCCCATGAACGCGACACTCGAAGCGCGTGAACTTAACGCGACCCACCGTTGCGACGCCTGCGGTGCCCAGGCATACGTCCGCGTGGTCCTCGAATCCACCGGTGGCGAGCTGCTGTTTTGCGCCCACCACGCTCGTGAGAACGAGGAGAAGCTGCGCCCGTTGGCCGCCACGTGGCAGGACGAGACGCAGCACATCGGCGCCTGAGCGACAGGCCCACCCGCGGCGTTCCGGTCCCCCGCCGGAACGCCCGGACACGAAGGAAGGCGCGCATCCTCGGATGCGCGCCTTCCTTGTCATGTGTCCTTTACATCATGTGTCCCTCACGGGCCGGGCTTGCGGCCCCACAGGATCACGTTGGTGCCCAGGTACTTGGTCTCGAAGTCCACGTCCGTGAAGCCGACTTCGCGCATGAGCTGCGCGACCTGCGCGGGCTGCATGAATCCGAGGGTGGAGCTCTCCAGGTAGGAGTAAGCGTCCTTGTCCTTGGCGACCACCCGTCCCAACAGGGGCAACACGATCCGCATCCCCGCGGTGACCGCGAGCTTGAGCAGCCCCCGGGGCGGTGCCGTCTCCAGGACGACCACCCGCCCCCCAGGCGAGAGCACACGGAACTGTTCGCTGAGTACGCGCGGGACGTCGCTCACGTTGCGCAGCAGGTAACCGTGGGTCACCGCGTCGAAGGATTCGTCCGCGTACTCCAGCGAGTGGGCGTCCGCGAACTCCCACTCGATGCCGTCCGCGCCGGGCTTCGTGCGGGCGCGCTCGAGCATGTTCTCGGAGAAGTCCACCGCCGTGATCTCGGCGCGGGGTTCACGACGCCGCGCGGCCAGCGCGATCTCCCCCGTGCCCGTGGCGATGTCCAGCAGCCGGCTGCCCGGCGTCACGGCCGCCCGCTGGGCCACCTCGCGGCACCACTGGGCGTGCCGACCCAGGGTCATCAGCGTGTTGATCCGGTCGTAGGAGTCCGTGATCCGGTCGAAGATGCCCTGGACCTTCGTATCCCGTTCGGTCATGGAGTGCTTACCGTTCTTGTTCACCGAGGACATCAGTCCAGGTAGTCCCGTAGCACCTGCGAGCGGGACGGGTGACGCAGCTTGGACATGGTCTTGGACTCTATCTGGCGAATCCGCTCACGGGTGACGCCGTAGACCTTCCCGATTTCGTCCAGGGTCTTGGGCTGACCGTCCGTGAGCCCGAAGCGCATGGCCACCACACCGGCCTCGCGTTCGGAGAGCGTGTCCAGCACCGAGTGCAACTGCTCCTGCAGCAGCGTGAAGGACACAGCGTCCGCGGGGACCACGGCCTCGGAGTCCTCGATCAGGTCGCCGAACTCGGAGTCACCGTCCTCACCGAGCGGCGTATGCAACGAAATGGGTTCGCGACCGTACTTCTGGACCTCCACGACCTTCTCGGGGGTCATATCGAGCTCGTTGGCGAGCTCCTCCGGGGTGGGTTCGCGCCCCAGATCCTGCAGCATCTGGCGCTGCACGCGGGCCAGCTTGTTGATGACCTCGACCATGTGCACCGGGATGCGGATGGTGCGGGCCTGGTCCGCCATGGCGCGGGTGATGGCCTGACGGATCCACCACGTGGCGTACGTGGAGAACTTGAAGCCCTTGGTGTAGTCGAACTTCTCGACCGCGCGGATCAGGCCCAGGTTGCCCTCCTGAATCAGGTCCAGGAACAGCATGCCGCGGCCCGTGTAGCGCTTGGCCAGGGACACCACAAGGCGCAGGTTGGCCTCAAGCAGGTGGTTCTTGGCGCGGCGGCCGTCGTGGATCACCCAGCGGTAGGCGCGGCGGGTGTCCGCGTCCATGGAGTCCTGTTCGTCCGCGAACTTGTGCTCGGCGTACAGCCCGGCCTCGATGCGCAGGGCCAGGTCCACCTCCTGCTCCGCGTTGAGCAGCGCGACCTTTCCGATCTGCTTGAGGTAGTCCTTGACGGGGTCCGCGGTGGCACCGGCGACGACCACCTGCTGAGCGGGAGCGTCGTCGTCGTCGTTGTTGGTCAGCACGAAGCCGCGCGCACTCTTGTCCTGGCGGCCCTTCATGAGCGGGGCCGATTCCTCCACTGAGGCCTGCTGGGACTCCTGGGTGTCCTCGTCCTCGAGGTCCTCCGGGGTGTCCTCGGGCACCAATTCGTCCTCGGCGAGCGCCTCCTCAACGGGATCCTCCTTCTTCCGACCGCGCCCGCCCGCGGGGGCCTTAGCGGCGGGCTTCGCGGCGGTTTTGGTGGTCTTGCGGGTGCCCGCGGACTTGGCGGTGCCCTCCGCGGAGTCCGCGGCGGTCTTGGTGCGGGTCGTGGACTTGGTCGCCGCGGTCTTGGTCGCGGCAGACTTCTTGGCGGCGGTATTCCGGGTGGCGGTATTCTTCGCCGCGGGGGCGGCGGTGTCTGACTCGTTCGACGCCGCCGCGTCCGATGTGGCAGCGGTGGTCTGCGACGACGCCGCGGCGGTCCCCCGCGTGGCGGAAGCGGTCTTCTTAGCGGCGGTGCTCTTGCGCGCCACAGTCTTCTTGGCCGCGGCGGCCCTCTTCACGGCGGGCTTCTTGGCAGCGCCACTCGTGCTAGCGCCGCCCGTGCCTGCCTGAGAAGTGGTCTCAGCGGGGTCCGTCTGCTCCGTGGAGGCCTGAGAAGCGGACGCGGTCTTGCTGGCAGCTGGTGACACGGAGAACCTTTCGTTGGACAGATCTACGGGTGCGCACCGCATCAGCGGCCAACACACCTATGACCCTGTCAAGTCCGGCGTGGTGACACGAGGTCCCGCCGAGACTCTGAGGGCCTCATTCGCCCTAACACCGACCCTTCGCAGTTTGTTCCCGCACACCGTGAAAAGTTTTCGCCCGCCCCCGTTACCTCTAGCGACGTGCCCCCATCACCCCTGGTCCGAGGCACCGCGTTCCCACACGCCCCGGCCCGGCCACGCGGTACGCCGGTCCACGCACCACCACGGCGTGGGCTGGTGTCGCAACCGGTGCGCCACGTCGGCCGCCGCGGAACGGCCGGGCATCACGGATCGTTCGGACCCCGCGGCACCCTCCCGGTTCGCGCAGCGTGCGAGCAACCGCGACGCCGTGTGGGCGCGACCCCGGTACACCTCGAGCTGCGCCAAGGTGGCCACGACGCTCGCGGCAGCCGCGGTCAAGGGTTGCCGATCGTTCGAGGGGTTTGGGTCACTTGACGGCTCTCGGTCACCCGACGTCTCCCGGGAACCCGACAAGTCTCGAGGACCCAACGACTCCCGCGAGCCCGCCACGATCTCGGTAGGGTCGGCGAGCGGGTCGCGCCCCGCTCCCAGAATCCCGTCCAGCACCTGCAACACCCGGTACGCACCGTCCAGGGTGTCCCAGTCCGGCGGGCCGTCCCATTCCCCGGCCACCGCGACCACGCAGCGCAGGGCCTCGTCGATCTCGTCCTCCGAGGGCTCGGACCCCGCGATGCCGCCGCCCAGCCGCACCATGGCGGCCCGCAACCCTGCGAGCGCCGCCGCGGCCCGAGCGGTGCTCCCGCTCAACCACGCGTATAGCAGCGCGTCCCGGACGAGATCGTCGTGCACCCCCTCGATCAGCAGCGCGAGATGTCCGTCCGACAGACCCAGGACGGTATCCACCCAGTGCTGCCTGTCCGCCTGGACGCAACGCACCGCGCGGTGCCACGCCGTCAACGGATGCCGCGGATCGGGGTCGATGGTGGGCGGCGTCGGACCCGGCACCGTGGTCTGCGCAGGTGCGGAATCGCCGTCGTCCGTGCGCAGTCGCTCCCACGCACGCGTGACATGCTGTGCCCTCCGGGCGAACCGGTGCCGCCACCGCGGATGGTGCTCGGGCGCATCCGGTTCGGCAGCGCTACCCAGTGCGATCATCTGGGCGTTGACCGCGCTGTCCCGGATCAGCTCGACGGGCAACGCCCGGTCCGGTTCCGCGAGGTCCCACCAGTGCTGCGGACCCACCACGAGGGTGCGTAACACGGTGAGTCCCGCCCGTTCCACGGCGCACGCCCACCGGGCCGCGGCCACGGCCTCTCGATCCACCCCGCCCTCGAGGGCCTGGTCCGAGTACACCGTCACGACCACCTCCCCGCAGTGACGCACACGCGCGAGGACCTCGGCGAGCTCCGCACCGAGCTCGTACGGATCGGTCTCCACGGTGGGTGAGTTCATGCTCAGGCACAGGGCGCTGCTGTCGGCCACGGGGAAGAACAGCACCGAGGTGTTACGGGGCTGCCGACCCACCTGATGAGGGATCAGCGCGAGGAGGTCCTCGGTGCTGCGGATGCGAACGGTGTCGGCGGCTTCATGGGAAATGGTCATGACGCCACCCTGGCGACCGGACGCCCCTCGGCGGGGTCGGTCCGCGCGCATGTGCACGAGCTCGCTCCCGACACACCCCGGGGCGGTGCTGTGGAGGGCGCTCGCCGCGGTGGGCGAAGTGGGGTGCCGCCTACGGTGGAGCGGTGGGGTGTGGCGAGCCAGTGCCGTAACGGGACGCGCGGCGCGGGTTCCCACTCGCCCAGGGGTCAGACGGAATCGGGGCCGTGCACCCGGCGCACCTTGCGTGTGCAGCGAAGGATCGCGACCGTGCCCACGAGGGCCACGAGGGCCTGGGCGGCGATCGCGGGACGGAACGCATCGGCGTCGTACAGCGTGGGTGAGATCCCGGCGCCGAACAGCAGGTCGAGCACAAGCCCCGTGACGTAGATCGCGAGCAGGGACGCCGCGAACCCGCCCACGTTGGCGAGTCCCGTGGCGGTGCCGTTGCGCTGCGGCGGGTTGAAGGAGCGCACGATGTCGAACGCCAGCATGGACGCGGGCAGGGACAGAGTGATCATGCACACGGCCACGTAGACGACCACGGCGGGGGCGTGGCCCGGCCAGACGAGCAGTGCGGTCCACCCGGCCCAGCTCACGAGCACGCATGCCAGGGACAGTGTGGAGCGCCGGCGCGCGAAGCGCGCGCTGAGTTTGCCGATCACCGGCGCCACCGCCACGTTGAACACCACGTACACGGTCATCACGGCGGAGGCCTGCGTCGGGTCCAGCCCTTGTGCGTTCTGCAGGTACGGGTACGCCCACATGAGCGCGAACGTGTTGCCCACGAACTGCACGGTGAAGTGGACCCAGAAGCCCAGCTGGGTCCCCGGTTCCTTGATGGCCTGCGCCATGGAGGTGCGCACGATCGCCAAGGAGATCGCGTCGTTGAGCTCACGCGCGCCTGGCGGGTTGCTGCGCAGGAGCAGACCGGAGAGCACCGCGGCGAGCAGGGCGATCGCCGCCATGACCACGAAGGACGGCACCCAGCCGACCACGTGGAGCAACGCCGCGAACGGGATCACGGAGAAGAGCTGGCCCAGGTTGCCCGTCATGCCCACGACCTGGGTGAGCATGGGTACCTTCAGCACGGAGAACCACACGGGGAGCAAGCGCATGACGCACACGAACGTGGCGGCGTCGCCGGCGCCCACGAGGATGCGACCCACCACGCCCTCGGCCACGGACTGCGCCGCGGCCAGTTGCAGTTGTCCCGCCGCCATGGCCACGGCCCCCACGGTGATGAGGATGCGCGGGCCGAACCGGTCCACGAGCACCCCCACGGGCACCTGTAGTGCCGCATAGACGAGCACCTGCATCATGGAGAACAGGGACAGCCCCGAGGCCGCGGTCTGGAACCGGTCGGCGGCCTCCACCGTGGCCACGCCGAAACTCGTGCGCTGCGCGACCGCGGAGAAGTACGCGAAAACACCCACCGCGAAAATCAACCATGCGGTGGCTGAGTCCTTGTACCGGGACGGACGGGGTGCAACCGGTTCGGGCATGCGGATGGGCCTCCCACGGGCTCGGCGACGGAGGCCCGTGCATACCGGGTGCGGGGCCCTACTCTCGGTGGTCCTCCGGGTCGCTCTGCGCGGCCAGGAACGCCTCCGCGGCGGCACCGAGGTCGTCGGCGTCGGGCAGGTCGGCGTCGTCGGGCCCGGCGAGAATCGAACGACGGGCGGACGCGTCCACCACGTCATCGTATCGCCGTTCCATGTTCTGGATGACAGCCTGGACCTCGGGCGAGGAGTTCGCCTGCGCGTCGATCTGACGGATCACGTCCCGGGAGGCCTCCCGTAACTCGTCCGTGGGCAGAGTGCGCCCGGTCACGGCACTGAGATACTCGAGGGCCGCGACGGCCGCCTGCGGAAGGTAGGACTCCGCGAGGTACTGCGGCACGTGCACGGACAACCCCACGTGATCGATCCCACCCTCCTGCAATCGCAGTTCGAGCAGGTGCGAGGCGGATGCGCTGACCTCGAACGTGGGCTTGTTGCCGTCGATCCGGGGCAGCAGATCCGCACGCGGACCATGGGCGGTCACCAGGATGGGCCGCGTGTGCGGCACGGGCATGGGGATCCCTCCCACGAGCGCCACGAGACTCACCCGCAGTCGTTGCGCGAGCCCCACCACGGCGGAGCTGAACCGCTCCCACTGGGTGTCCGGCTCGGGTCCGGTGAGCAACAAGAAGTGCCGATCCAGCCCGTCGGTGACCACATGCAGGTTCAGCTCGGGCGCCTCGAAGTCCTCGAAGTGGTCCTCCGAGAACTTCACGTGGGGGCGCCGGGAGCGGTAGTCGTAGAGCTGGTCCAGGTCGAAACGGACCACGGTCTCGCTCGGCATGGAGTCGAGGATGACGGCCTCGATCTGACCGGCCAGGTGGCCGGCCTCCACGTATCCGGACAGCGCCACGATCATGGGCAGCCCACGCAATCGCTCGTCTCCCAGCAACGCGGGATTCCCCAGATACAGGGCCGTGGGATCCAGCACACTTCCTCCTCGTCGAATCATGGGCGCGGCACAGGGGCGCCGACGCTCGTGAGAAGGGAACGCCCGGAGCGACCCCGCCTATTCCCCGCTTCCCCGGGGCTGTGCTGGCTAGGATCGGAGTCGTGCGCGCCACACGAACGCCGCGCACGTCGCGGCCATCCGTACCGCGCCGCATCGTCGTCAGCCACCCGTGAAAGGACACGACAGTGACCACTCCGCAGGACATCCTGGCCACCCACGAGGTACGCCTCGAGACCAGCACCAAGCCCCTGGGCGCCTCCGCAGACGCCCTCGTGCTGGGGGTACGCCACGACGGCGAGCTCGCGGTACCGAGCGACGTCAAGGCGGGCGTGCGGCGTCGTCTGACGGAGCTCGCCGAACGGGCCCGGGTCTCCGGCGGGCTCGACCGCGTGCTCGTGGTGCCCGCCCCGGACGAGGTGGACGCGCGGTCCGTCGTGTTCACGGGACTGGGCCGTGGTGAGGACGACGAGCGTGGCGAGAACCTGCGCCAAGCGGCCGGTGCTGCGGCGCGGACCCTGCGCGGGGCGGCCGAAACCGCCGTGTTCGCGCTGCCCGTGGCCTCCGAGACCGAGGTCCAGGCCGTGGCCGAGGGGATCGGGCTGGGCGCGTTCAACTACGTCACACAGAAGTCCCGCACGGCCTCCGAGGCCGACGCCCCGCTGAGCGCGGCGACCGTGGTCGTACCCAAGAACCTCGGCAAGACCGCGAAGGACGCCGTCATCCGGGCCGCCCAGGTGGCGCGCGCCGTGCGCCTGACGCGCACCCTCGTGGACCTCTCCCCCGACACCGCGACCCCCGAGTTCGTCGCGGCCGTGGCGACCACCGCCGCGAAGGGCACGAAGGTCTCGGTCGAGGTGCTCGCCGAGAAGGAGCTGGCCCGCGGCGGTTACGGCGGCCTGCTGGGCGTGGGGCGGGGCTCCGTGAACGGGCCGCGCCTGGTCAAGCTGCAGTGGTCCCCGGCCCGCCCCAAGAAGCACGTGGCGCTCGTGGGCAAGGGCATTACGTTCGACTCCGGCGGCCTGTCGTTGAAGCCGCCGGCCTCGATGATGACCATGAAGTCGGACATGGCCGGTGCCGCCGCGGTGCTCAGCACCGTCCTCGCGGCCGCTGCGCTCCAGTTGCCCGTGACCGTGACGGGCTGGCTGTGCCTCGCCGAAAACCTGCCCTCCGGCTCCGCGACCCGTCCGGGTGACGTGTTGAGCATGTTCAGCGGTCACACCGTGGAGGTGTTGAACACGGACGCCGAGGGCCGCCTGGTGCTCGCGGACGGGCTGTGGGCCGCGGGCCAGGAGAACCCGGACCTGTTGCTGGACATCGCGACCCTGACGGGCGCGCAGATGGCCGCGCTCGGCGTGCGTACCGCGGGCATCATGGGCGACGACGCCGCTCGCGAACGTGTCGTGCGCGCCGCTTCCCGCGCGGGCGAACCCGCGTGGCCCATGCCGCTGCCCGAGCACCTGCGTCCGTCCCTCGACTCGTTCGTGGCGGACCTGAAGAACATGGGCGACAAGTACGGCGGGATGCTCGTGGCCGGGCTGTTCCTGCGGGAGTTCGTCCCCGAGCAGCGTGGCCGGCGGATCCCGTGGGCGCACATCGACATCGCGGGCCCCTCCTTCAACGAGTCGCAGCCCTGGGGGTACACCCCCAAGGAGGGGACCGGCTTCGGGGTGCGCACCATGCTCGCGGTGGCCCAGGACCTCGCCGAGTAGGCTTCCCCCGATCGTGCGCCACGCTGCGGGGGTCCGCCGGGATGCAATGTCTGGTGAGCCCCCCGGGGTGGCGTTAGGCTGGACCCCAACCGTGACCGCCCCACACACACCCAGGATCGGGACCCGGGCGGGCATCAGAAACCAAGAACTCGAACCCCGAGGGAGCCAACGTGGCCGACAACCAATACGACATTCTGGTCCTGGGCGGAGGATCCGCCGGGTACTCCGCCGCACTGCGCGCGGTGCAGCTGGGTTACAGCGTGGCGCTGATCGAGAAGGAGAAGCTGGGAGGTACGTGCCTGCACTGGGGTTGCATCCCCACCAAGGCGTACCTGCACTCGGCCGAACTCGCCGAAGGCGCCCGGGAGTCGGAGAAGTACGGCATCAAGGCCTCCCTCGAGTCCATCGACATGGCGGCCGTACGCGAGTACAAGAACAAGGTCGTGCAGGGCAAGTACAAGGGTCTCACCGGGCTCATGAAGATGCGCAAGGTGGACGTGATCCAGGGCAACGGCAAGCTCACCGGCCCCAACACCATCGACGTGGACGGCACCACCTACACGGGTGAGCACATCATCCTGGCCACTGGTTCCTTCTCCAAGACCCTGGGCATCGAGATCGGCGGCCGCGTGATGACCTCCACCGAGGCCCTCGAGATCGACTTCGTGCCCAAGTCCGCGATCGTGCTGGGCGGCGGCGTGATCGGCTGCGAGTTCGCCTCCATGTGGCGCTCCTTCGGCGTGGACGTGACCGTGATCGAGGGTCTGCCCCACCTCGTGGCCAACGAGGACCCGGCCATCGTGAAGATCGCTGAGCGCGAGTTCAAGAAGCGCGGCATCAAGTACAACCTGGGCACGTTCTTCGAGAAGGTCGAGCAGAACGACGACGGCGCCAAGGTCACCCTCGCGGACGGCAAGGAATTCGAGGCCGAGATCGTGCTGGTGGCCGTGGGCCGCGGCCCCAACACCGAGGGCATGGGCTTCGAGGACCAGGGCATCCCCATGGACCGCGGTTTCGTGACCCCCGACGAGCGCCTGCACACGGGCGTGGCCAACATCTACGCGATCGGTGACATCGTCCCCGGCGTGCAGCTCGCCCATCGCGGCTACCAGCAGGGCCGCTTCGTGGCCGAGGAGATCGCCGGGCTCAACCCCGTGGTGGTCCCGGACATCAATGTCCCCAAGGTCACGTTCACCGAGCCCGAGATCGCCTCCGTGGGCTACTCCCAGCCCAAGGCGGAGGAGAAGTTCGGCAAGGACAACGTGGAGACTTTCGAGTACAACCTCGCTGGCAACGGCAAGAGCTCCATCCTGGGCACCGGCGGCATCATCAAGCTGGTGCGCGAGAAGGACGGACCCATCGTGGGGTTCCACGCGATCGGGACCCGCATCAGTGAGCAGATCGGTGAAGGCCAGCTCATGGTGAACTGGGAGGCCTACCCCGAGGACGTGGCGGCATTCGTCCACGCCCACCCGACCCAGAACGAGGCCATCGGTGAGGCAGCGATGGCATTGGCCGGCACTCCGCTGCACGGCTGATCCACTGCACCGGGTGCCCGCCCCACGGGGTGGGCACCCGGCCCCTCACCACCCCGGGACCGCACGGACCCGGGACACGTTGCACATTTTCCGATCTTTAGAGAGGGACGGACGACACAATGTCTGAAACCGTTAACCTGCCCGCGCTGGGCGAGTCTGTCACCGAAGGAACCGTGACCCGCTGGTTGAAACAGGTGGGCGACGAGGTGGCCGTGGACGAGCCCTTACTCGAGGTCTCCACCGACAAGGTCGACACCGAGGTCCCCTCCCCCGTGGCCGGCGTCGTCGAGAAGATCCTGGTCGACGAGGACGAGGACGTGGAGGTCGGTGCCCCGCTGGTCGTCATCGGTGACGGCTCCGGTTCGGGTTCCGATGACTCCTCGGACGCTTCCGCCGAGGAGGTCGAGGACGCCGCGACCGAAGCCGACTCCGGTGAGAACACCGAACAGGCCGCGGAGACCGAGACCGAGCAGGCCCCCCAGGCCGACACCAAGCAGTCCTCGGGCAACTCCGTGGAGGTCACCCTGCCCGCGCTGGGTGAGTCCGTGACCGAAGGCACCGTGACCCGCTGGCTCAAGGAGGTCGGCGAGCAGATTGAGGTCGACGAGCCCCTGCTGGAGGTTTCCACCGACAAGGTCGACACCGAGGTCCCCTCCCCCGTGGCCGGGACCCTGCTGGAGATCAAGGTCCAGGAGGACGAGGACGCCGAGGTCGGCCAGGTCCTGGCGATCGTGGGCGACGAGTCCGCCGCCGGCTCCGGTGACTCCGACTCCGACTCCGACAACGGTTCCTCCGACGAGTCGGGTGAGACCAAGGCCGAGCAGCTCGAGGACGCCGCGACCGAAGCCGACTCCGGTGAGAACACCGAACAGGCCGCCGAGGCCAAGGCTCCCCAGAAGAGCTCCGGCTCCGAGGAGAAGCCCACTCCCGCCAAGCAGTCCGAGTCCGGTGCGTCCTCCGATTCCGGTGCCAAGTCCTCGGACTCCGGCGCCAAGGACGTCCCCGGCTACGTGACCCCGCTAGTGCGCAAGCTGGCCCGTGAGAAGGACGTGGACCTGTCCACGATCACCGGCACGGGTGTGGGTGGGCGCATCCGCAAGCAGGACGTGCTCGCCGCCGCAGAGGAGGCCGCCAAGCAGTCCGAGGCTCCCCAGGTCCAGGACACCGGCGCCAACATGGCACCGGCCGTGTCCCGCCAGGGCTCCGAGGCCCAGCCGGCCTCCACCCCCGCGCCGGACGCCAAGCGCGGCACCACGGAGAAGGCCCCCCGGATCCGGATGACCATCGCCAAGCGCATGCGCGAGTCCCTGGACGTCTCCGCCCAGCTCACGCAGGTGACCGAGGTGGACATGACCCGCGTGGCCCAGCTGCGTCAGAAGGCCAAGGACCAGTTCCAGAAGCGCGAGGGCGCCAAGCTCACGTTCATGCCGTTCTTCGCCAAGGCCGTGGCCGAAGCATTGCAGGCGCACCCCGTGCTCAACGCCACGTTCAAGGAAGAGTCCAAGGAGATCGTCTACAACGCCTCCGAGGACATCGCGATCGCGGTGGACACCCCCCGCGGGTTGCTTGTGCCGGTCGTCAAGAACGCCGGTGACCTGAACCTGGGTGGTCTGGCCAAGCAGATCGCGGAAGTGGGTGCCGCCGCCAAGGACGGTTCCATCTCCCCGGATCAGCTGACCGGTGGGACCTTCACCATCACGAACATCGGTTCCTTCGGTGCTCTGTTCGACACGCCCATCATCAACCAGCCGCAGGTCGCCATCCTGGGCACGGGCACGATCGTCAAGCGCCCCATGGTGCTCACGGACGCGGACGGCAACGACACCATCGCCATCCGCCACATGTGCTACCTGTCCCTGACCTACGACCACCGTCTCGTGGACGGCGCGGACGCCGGCCGGTTCCTGGGCACGCTCAAGAAGCGCCTGGAAGCGGGTCAGTTCGAGTCGGAGGTCGGCCTGTAAGGGTTGCCCCGTGACCCACCGCGGTCAACCGTTCGGTTGATATCCCGGCCGCCGGGATGTGTTCTGGATCACTCAGGACGCATCCCGGCGGTTTCGCGTGACGGGGCTCCGATAGGCTCGAATCATGTCTTTTCTCTTCAGCCTCATGTTGTTCCTCCACTTCCTCGGTCTGGCCGTCATCATCGGCACGTGGCTCTTCACCATGAAGCGCCCCACCGTCACGTCCGGTCAGTTCTGGGCCGCGATCGTGATGCTGCTGACCGGTCTGGTCATGGTGGTCTTCCGCGAGATGCAGGACGGTTTCGCGGTCAACCGCATGAAGATCGGCGTCAAGCTGATCATCCTGCTCGTCGTGGCCGTCGCGGCGTTCATCGGGATGCGCAAGACCAAGCGTGGTGAGCCCGTATCCACCGGGCTGGCCCACGCGGTCGGCGGTCTGGCCGTGATCAATGCCGCCGTCGCCGTGTTCTGGTGAGCCACCCGCTTCCCTGAACGTCCCCCGTTCCCACCGCACGCCCCGGTGCCGCGCGTTCCCGTGGGTCGCGACGGCACAGGGGCTTTGCGTTGCGCGGGGGCCGTCATGGGCCGCCTCTCACGGGGCGGCCTCGACCGGTGTGACGTCGGCGAGCCGCCACCCCTGCGGGGTGTGGGTCACCGAGATCCGCAGGGTCTGCAGGGCCTCGTCCCCCTGCCGGGTCACGTGGGAGCCCGTGGGTAACTCGCCGTGCCAGCCCCGCGTCCGGACCTCGGCGTCGTAGGTGCGAGTGCGGGCCGCCTCGGCGGGCGTGAGACCCGACCCGGCGCGGGGCCGCTGTTCGGTCAACCGGGCGACGTCCATGCTCACACTGGACAAGGCCGTGAATCCCGATCCCGAGGTGTCCTGGGCCTTCGCGCGCCGGATCAGGTCCCGATCCCGCGCGGCGAGTCCCGAATCCCCGACGTACACTTCCGCGACGGCCGTCTCGTCCCCGGCCGCGAGCGCCGCCGCGCGGGCGGACACAAGGCCTTCGACGGCCCTTCGCGCCTCACCGTCCTTGTCCTGCATGGTCTCTCCTGGCGCGGTGGCCGATCGCTCGGTGGCTTCCCTGGACGCCCCCGCAGCGTCCGGCACGGGGGTCGCCCCAGGGGACCGCGAGCTCGTTCCGGAGGGTGTCCCGGCGGCCGCATCCGGGGGCGAGGACGCCGTCCCCGCCTCGGCTGCCGACGTCGCACCGGATTCGGCGGGCCTGGCGACGGGCCCGCCAGCGTCCCACGCGAGGAATCGCCACGCCAGGGCCGCTGCACCCAGGACTCCGGCGGCCGCGAGCCACGCCCTGCGCCGCACGGACGTGTCCACCCCGGCCACGGCGACGCCGCCCGGGCTCATCCGAATCCGACGCGGGGGAACGAGCCGACGGGGAACGGGGCGCAGGGGCATGAGGCGGCGGGGCCGCACCAGGGTGCCGTCCGCGCGGATGACCTCCGGGGTCATGCGTTCGGGTGGCCGGCCGACCGGTTTGCTCCGCGGTGCGGAGGCCGAGAAACCCGCGGCGAGTTCCTGCGCGGAGGGGCGCGCGGCGGGGTCGTCAGCCAGGGCGGCTTCGAGCATCAGCACGAGGTGACGCGGCGCGGCGGGACACATGAGCGTCAATGGCACCCGGTGCGACTCGGGGCCGGGGTGGCGGCCCGTGAGCGCGAGCCACCCCAGCACGCCCAGGGCATGCACGTCCTGCACCGCGGTGTATGCATCCTCCGCGGGGCCGAGCGCCACCCCGGGGTGCGTGGGCCGATCCGCGACACCCCATGGCACGGGCCCCACCGAGCTGCCCGCGGGAACGCCGTAGCCGTCCACGAGCGCGCGCTCGTCCAGCGTGAGGAGGACGTGATGCGCCGCGAGGTCCCCGTGCACCCAGCCACGTTCGTGCAGGTGCGAAAGCGCACGAGCGACCGCCGCGAGAACCGGCGCGGTGTCCTCCGGCCGCAACCGTCCCCGGTCGCGCATGGTGTCCTCAAGGGTCTTGCCGCGGACGTGGTCCGCCACGAGCGCCCGGGATGCGCCGTCCCCGCCGAGGGTCGCGCGCACGCTCACGAGCTCGGGATGCGGTGACTCCGCCCATGCCTCGACGAGGGCGGCGATCTGCTTCTCGCCGGCCCGCCGGTGTTCGCGGTCCTCGGTCACGACGAACGTGACGGTGTACTTCTCATGGGTCGTGCGTTCCCGGGCCAGCCACGTGCGGGACCCACCGCCCTCCCCGAGCTTCTCCACGAGTTCGAGACCGTCGCGCTCGACCGTCTCGGCGGCCGGATCGCTCATCGACTCGGGCGACTCCGCACGGTCGGCGGGCTGCACACGGTGGGCGGGTACCGAATGGCCGGCGGATACCGCACTAGCGGAGGGGGCCGCACCCGGGGACGCCGCGGCGTCGTCGTACCCCTCGCGGCCGTGACGACGCCGCTCACCCGCGCGCACGGCCCGCACGCGGTCCCGCGCGCTGTGCCCACGCGACGGCGCGGACGCGTCACGGGTCCTGGACGGCGCCTCGAGCTGCTCCGGTTCCTGCTCTGCGTTCATGACCCCACTGTGCCGTGAAACACGGCGGCCCGCTCACGTTATCCACAGACGGGCGGAAGGGATAGGCTGGCGGAATGGCTCTGCACTTCGAACGCATCGGTCTGGCACCGGACTTCGTGAACTACCGCGAGTGCTTGGACCTGCAGCGGGAGGTCCATGGCGAGGTCGTGGCCGGAACCCGCGGCAACACGGTGCTGATGGTGGAACACGAACCCGTCTACACCGCCGGGCGCCGCACCGAGAAGCACGAGTACCCGTGGGACGGCACGGACGTGGTCCCGATCGGCCGGGGCGGGAAACTGACCTACCACGGCCCCGGGATGCTCGTGGGGTATCCCATCGTGCGCTTGCCGATCCCCTTGGACGTGGTGCGCTTCGTACGTGTCCTGGAAGAGGTCATCATCGCCGTGGTCCGCGACTTCGGCGTGCCCGCGACCACCGTGGAGGGCCGGTCCGGTGCGTGGGTGCTCGCGGACGAGCGGGGCCCCGATCGCAAGATCTCGGCAATCGGTGTGCAGGTCTCCAAGCGTGCGACGATGCATGGTTTCGCCTTGAACTGCTCGAACGACCTGCGCCCGTTCGGCAAGATCATCCCGTGCGGGATCACGGACGCTGGCGTGACCTCGATCAGCCAGGAGACCGGGAATCGGATCGACCCGGCGGACGTTGTGCAGCGTATGGAGCAGGAACTCGCGGCCCGTGAGGCGGACCTGTGCGTCGCCTTCGAACCCGATGTCCCGGCACCGCCCGTGCGACTGCCGCACACGGGTGACTCCCGAGCGAGGGACGCCTCACCCACCGCGGTGTCCTGACCGGGCCACAGCCACCGCACGAATCGCGGATCGTCGAGAACAGACCCCTGAGAACGGCCCGTACCGCTCATCCGCGTGGACGGGCCCCGCCAGCGCCACCAGCGAGGAGTACTCATGACCATCGCCCCCGAAGGCCGCAAACTGCTGCGCGTCGAGGCACGCAACGCCGAGGTGCCCATCGAGAAGAAGCCCTCGTGGTTGAAGAACACCGCCAAGATGGGACCCCAGTTCACGGAACTGAAGTCCATGGCCAGGGGTCGCGGGCTGCACACGGTGTGCGAGGAAGCCGGGTGTCCCAACATCTACGAGTGCTGGGAGGACCGTGAGGCCACGTTCCTGATCGGCGGGGACACGTGCACGCGCCGCTGCGACTTCTGCGACATCGCCACGGGCAAGCCGGGCATGGTGGACGTCGCCGAGCCTCGCAAGGTCGCCGAGTCCGTGCGTGACCTGGGACTGCGCTACGCGACCGTGACCTCGGTGGCCCGTGACGACCTCGCGGACGGCGGCGCATGGCTCAACGCCGAGACCATTCGCGCGATCCACGCCCTGAACCCGAGCACGGGTGTGGAGATCCTGATCCCCGACTTCAAGGGTCAGCCGGACGCCCTGCAGCAGGTCATCGACGCACAGCCCGAGGTCTTCGCGCACAACCTGGAGACCGTCCCCCGCATCTTCCGCCAGATCCGTCCCGCGTTCGCGTACGAACGGTCCCTGGACGTGCTGACGCAGGGCAAGGAGAACGGGATGATCGTGAAGTCCAACCTGATCCTGGGAATGGGCGAGACCGACGACGAGGTCTACGACGCCCTGTGCGACCTGCACGACGCCGGGTGCGACATCATCACGCTCACCCAGTACCTGCGCCCCGGGCCCACGTTCCACCCCATCGACCGGTGGGTCAAGCCCGAGACCTTCGTGGAGCTGTCCAAGCAGGCCGAGGAGATCGGCTTCCTGGGCGTGATGGCAGGGCCCATGGTGCGTTCCAGCTACCGCGCGGGCAAGCTGTGGGCACGCGCCATGAAGAAGATGGGCCGCGAGATCCCCGAGCACCTGTCCCACATCGACGATTCGGGTTCCGCGAGCCAGGAAGCCTCCTCCCTGTTGGCCCGCCTGGGCTGACGCCCGCATCAACACCGCTCCGCGGACGACGCCGCCCACTTCCGGGCGGCGTCGTCCGTTCCGGGTGCCGCGCGGCACCCGGGAGGGCTTCCCTACGGACGAGACGCCGCGTCGTCGGGCCTCAGCGGATAGAATGGCGGAGATCCCCTGTGTCAGCGAGTGCGAGGAAGAACTGTGTCACCAGCCACGTCCACCAAGGCCAAGGCCGCCGAACGCGACCGTAAGCGCGAGGAGAAGCGCCAGCGCAAGGCCGCCAAGGGCCCGGGCATCTTCGCGCAGATGAAGCAGGTCTTCCAGATGACTCGCGAGCGCGAGCCGAACATCCTGTGGTGGATGATCCTGCTCGGCCTAGGCGTGCTGCTCGTGTTCCTGCTCATCGGTGTGCTACTCAACAACTGGATCACGTGGTTGCTCATCGGTATCCCGTTCGCGGTGCTCGCCGCCGTGATCCTGCTGTCACGGCGGGCCGAGAAAGCCGCATTCTCGCGCATTGAGGGACAACCCGGTGCCGCGGGGGCCGCGCTGTCCACCCTCAAACGCGGGTGGATCGTGGAGGAGGAACCCGCCGCGATGGATCCCAAGTCCAAGGACCTGCTGTTCCGCGCCGTGGGCCGCCCCGGTGTCGTGTTCATCACCGAGGGCCCGGTCAACCGCGTGGACAAGCTCGTGAAGAAGGAACGCCGCCGCATCGGCCCGGTGATCCAGAACGTCCCCATCCACGTGCTCAAGTCCGGCAACGGCGAGAACCAGATCCCCCTGAGCAAGCTCACCAAGGAGATGAAGCGCCTGGAGAACAGGCTCACCAAGCAAGAAGTTCAGGTGGTCCACCGCCGGATGAACACCCTGAAGAACAAGCTGCCGATCCCCAAGGGCGTGGATCCCATGCGTGCGCGCCCAGATCGTAAGTCCATGCGCGGTCGCTGAACCAGCGCCCGCGGGCCGTGGGGCGATCCTGCTGATCAGCGCACGCGCACCAGGACGGTGTCGACCGCGCGATCGTGCAGACCCCGTTGGTCCTCGTCCGCGATCAGCGCGGGGATCACCAGACACAACAGCAGCGTGCGAAGGGCCGCTCTGCCGAGGCCGGCGGGGCGGCCCTTCATCGTCTGGACCTGCAACCCCATGATCCAGTGCCCCGGGGTGCGCCCGAAGAACCCGACCATGAGCACGCTGATCACGAAGAACACCACGAGGTTCATCAGCCCCGACCCGTTCCACTGCGCCAGGAACAGCCCCGCGAGAACCACCGCAAGCACCCAGTCGATCACCAGGGCCACCAGGCGCGCAGGGAAGCGAGCGATCGAGCCCGGCCCCTCAGCGGGGCGACCCAGACGACGACCGGGGTACGGCTGGCTTCCCTGGGGGGCGCCGTCGAGCCACGCGCCCATGTCCTGGCGAGAAATCATGACTTCACCCTAACGGGCCGACGTGGGAGCTCGCGCACCCGCCGGTAGACTGGGGCTCGTACTGACCGGTCGGCGAGCCCTCCGTGCATCACGCTCCGGGCGTTACACGGACGAAACATTCGTGTCATGGACGGGCAACGCCAGGTTCCTACGCTGGACATCAGAACCGAACGACCGCGGTGGTCTCTGCCACCGCGGCCTCGATCGGACGCCCACACAGAAGGAGAACAGGTCCATGTTCCAATCAGCCGAAGAAGTGCTCGCGTTCCTCAAGGACGAAGAGGTCATCTTCGTCGATCTGCGTTTCACGGACATGCCCGGTGTGCAGCAGCACTTCAACCTCCCGGCCAAGGCGGTGGACGAGGACTTCTTCACGGACGGGCAGTTGTTCGACGGTTCCTCCATCCGTGGTTTCCAGGGCATCGCCGAGTCCGATATGCAGCTGATCCCGGACCCCCAGTCCGCGTTCGTGGACCCCTTCCGGCTCGAGAAGACGCTCGTGGTCACGTGCTCGATCGTGAACCCGCGCACCGGCGAGCCCTACCACCGCGACCCGCGCGGTGTGGCCGAGCGCGCCGAGGCGTACCTGGCCTCCACCGGTATCGCGGACACCGCGAACTTCGCGTCCGAGGCCGAGTTCTTCGTCTTCGAGGACGCCCGCTTCCAGGTCTCCCCCGAGCACACCTTCTACCGGATCGACTCGGACGAAGCCTCCTGGAACAGCGGCCGTGAGGAAGAGGGCGGCAACCTCGCGAACAAGACCCCCGTGAAGGGCGGCTACTTCCCCGTGTCCCCCGTGGACAAGCAGGCGGACCTGCGCGACGCCATGTGCGTGGCCCTGGACGAGGTGGGCCTTGAGGTCGAGCGCTCCCACCACGAGGTCGGTGCCGCGGGTCAGGCGGAGATCAACTACAAGTTCTCCACGCTGACCGCCGCCGCGGACGACCTGCTCAAGTTCAAGTACGTGATCAAAAACACCGCGGACTCGTTCGGCAAGACCGTCACGTTCATGCCCAAGCCCGTCTTCAACGACAACGGCTCGGGGATGCACTGCCACCAGTCGCTGTGGAAGGGTGGGGAGCCGCTGTTCTACGACGAGAAGGGTTATGCGGGCCTGTCGGACGTGGCACGCTGGTACATCGGCGGCCTGCTGGAGCACTCCTCCGCGGTGCTCGCGTTCACCAACCCCACCGTGAACTCCTACCGCCGCCTGGTCAAGGGCTTCGAGGCCCCCGTGAACATGGTCTACTCGCAGGGCAACCGCTCCGCGGGCATCCGGATCCCCATCACGGGCACCAACCCCAAGGCCAAGCGCCTGGAGTTCCGCGCCCCGGACCCCTCGTGCAACCCGTACCTCGCGTTCGCCGCGCAGCTGATGGCCGGGCTGGACGGGATCCGCAACCGCATCGAGCCGGCGGACCCCATCGACAAGGACCTCTACGAGCTGCCCCCGGAGGAGGCCAAGGACATCAAGAAGGCCCCGGGCACCCTGTCGGAGGCGCTCGAGGCCCTCGAGGCGGACCACGAGTTCCTGCTCGCCGGTGACGTGTTCACCGAAGACCTGATCGAGACCTGGATCGAGTACAAGCGTGAGGTCGAGCTCAAGCCGCTCTCTGTGGTCCCCCACCCGCTGGAGTTCCAGATGTACTTCGGCGTCTGATTCCCCACTCCATACCAACGCGGCCCCGCTCCTCGTGAGCGGGGCCGCGTTCGCGTCACAGCACGGGCGACGTCGCCCGCTCGCCACGTGGGGACCGCGCCACACGCCGGGTGGCCGGGTCCAGTAGCCACAGGTAGATGCCGTACGTCAGGGCCACGAGCGCGGCGATGACCCGCGCCGCGAAGAGGTTCAGGTCCAGGTAGGGGAACACGTCCAGCTGGTCCGCCACGGCGTAGACCATGAAGAACGCGGTCACGAAGAACAGCACGTCCACCTGCCAGTCGTCGCGGATCCCGGAGATCGCGAACAACGGGATGAGCCACACCACGTACCATGCCTGGATGATGGGGGCCAGCAGCACGAACGCGGCGAGCGCCCACGCGAGCCGGCGGAACAGTTTGGCGTCCCGCCCCACGAACATCAGCACGACCACCACCGCGGCGGAGAGCACCGTCCCGGTCGTGTGCACGGCGTCCATCCACGCGGAGCCGTTGAACCCCCACGAGTTGCCCACGAGCTGCGCGAACAACCCCAGCAGTCCGATCGGCGCGTACCAGATGTACACGGTGCCCGGTGTGGAGACCGCGGAGACCCACCCGAAACCGAAGCCGTTGACGAATCCCATGAGCGCCAACAAGGCCACGGAGTAGGCCAGCGTGAGGGCCCAGATCGCGAACCGGCGCGGCCATGACGCACCGCGCCCGGCCCAGAGCAGGCCCACGAACGGCAGGAAGATCAGTGTGATGGGCTTGATCGCCACCGACAGGGTCACGAGGGTCGTGCCCGCGATCCCACCCTTCCAGTTGCGGTGCATTGCCGCCACGTAGGTCCCTATCAGGGCCAGGGCCAGCATGATCGCGTCGTTGTGGGCGGCCACCACGAAGTTCGTGAGGAACAGCGGATTGGCCACCGATAGCCACATGGCCCGCCGCGGATTGACGCCGTGCAGCCGGGCCAGGCGCGGGATGACCCACATGCACGCGATCACGGACACCACGCACAAGGCCCGAAACAGCAGCACGGACGCGTCCGGGTCCGCACCGGTCACGAGGACCACGAGCTGTTCGAGCCACAGGAACACCGGGCCGTACGGCGGCGGGGATTCCGCCCATAACTGGTCCGCGCCCAGTTGGAAGAAGTTGTCGATCGTGGAGACCCCGGACTCGTACGGGTTCAACCCGTTCGCCATCACGCGGCCCTGCCCGATGTACGAGTACACATCCCGACTGAACAACGGGATGCTCACGAGCATGGGCGCCGCCCACGCCGCGATCGAGATCAGCACCCAGCGGGCGCTCTCCGGTCCCCACGGTCTGAGTTTCTGGCCCAGGCGCAGCCACTGCCGCACCAGGAGCATGGCTCCGAGGGCGAGCATCACGACCGAGACCACCACGCCCACGGTCTCGAAGCGCATCCACATGATCAGCGGGATGCGCCGCAGCGAGGACACGCTCGCGAGCCATCCCACGCCCAGGGAGCCGAACAGCAACATGAGCGAGCCCAGCGAGCCCATCACCACGGTGCGGGTCAATGACGCCGAGGCCGTTGCGTCCCGTCCCGGGGCTGCGTCCCGTCCGGTTCCGGGGAGCGTCGGGTGACGTTCCGTCCTGGACGTGATGCGCACTACGGGCCTCCCGGTGCTTCCGCGGTGGCCGCAGATGAGGGGTCTGGGAATCGTCCGCCGCGGCGCGCGGTGCGCGGGGGCGGCGTCGGGGTGATCCTACCGTGCGACGTCGTACGCCAACCGGATGCCCGGGGCGAGGCGGCGTCGCGGGGGTGCCCGCACGACGCGATACATTGGAGGGCGTGACGACTGCAAACCGGAGAATAGTGTGGATCGACTGCGAGATGACGGGGCTGTCCCTGTCCGATGACGCGTTGATCGAGGTGGCCGCGCTCGTGACCGACGACGAGCTCAACGTGCTGGGCAGTGGCGTGGACGTGGTCATCAAACCCCCGCAGGCCGCGCTGGATCAGATGTCTTCTTTCGTGCGGAACATGCACGAGACATCCGGGCTGCTGCCGGAGCTCGAGAACGGCATGGACATGGCGCAGGCGCAGGACGCGGTGCTGGACTACATTCGCAAATGGGTCCCCGAACCGGGCAAGGCGCCGCTGGGTGGTAACTCCGTGGGGACGGACAAGACGTTCCTCACGCGGGACATGCCGCAACTCGTGGATCACCTGCACTACCGGGTCATCGACGTCTCCACGATCAAGGAGCTCGCGCGGCGCTGGTACCCGCGCGCGTACTTCCAGGCGCCCGAGAAGACGGGCAATCACCGTGCGCTCGGCGACATCGAGGACTCGATCGACGAGCTGCGATACTACCGCCACATCCTCTTCCCCGGCGATCCCGGTCCCACCTCCGACGACGCCCGCAAGATCGCCGCGCTCATCAAGGCCTCCCCGACCCGCTCGGGTTCCTGACCGGGGCCTGACGCGTTCAGGCGCTCGATGCGGGAATCCGCCCGGGCATGCGCTATAGTGGTCGTCGTTGCCCGGAGGGATCGAACGGTTCTTCCGCGGGTTCAATGGTGGGCGTAGCTCAGTCGGCAGAGCGCCTGGTTGTGGTCCAGGAGGTCGCGGGTTCAACCCCCGTCGCTCACCCCATGCACGAGGTGCGAACATCGATCGGTGTACCGGTCGGGGTTCGTACCTCGTTCTCGTTGGCGGGCCAGTCCTGCATGACCTCGACCGCCCGCTTCCCAGCGGCTCGTCCGGCCTGACCACTCCCACCGCTGCGGCCATCCCCGCCACCCCGACCGCCCGCGCCCGCCATCCAAATGCACAGCGGAGAAAAACAGCCTGGCGCGCGAATATCTGTTCTACCTCAGTAAAAGCACAGCCGGGGGTGCTCCTATGTTCTGAGTCAAACCGCGAGGGTGGTTGGTTCGGGGCTGGGGGTAGGTGCCATTGCGGAGCATCGCGTAGATGACGTTGCAGCGACGGCGGGCGAGGCAGATGACGGCGGCGTGGTGTCGGTTTCTCTCGGCGCGCTTCCGGTCGTAGTAGGCCTTGGAGATCGGATCTGAGTCCGAGGCGACCCACGCGGAGTGGAACAGCGCGTTCTTCAGGCGTTTGTTGCCGGATCAGGCGGGGAACTCGCTCCTGATCGAGATCCCTGATTTTCGCGTGACCGGCGCGACGCCGGCGCAGGCTGCGAGATGGCCTGCGTCTCGAATGCGGAGCCATTGCCGATGGCCAGGAGGATCTGGGCGGCGGTCTTGATGCCGATCCCCGGCATGCTCATCAAGACCCCGGCGAGAGAGAAGTCCTCCAGCATAGCCTCGACCCCTCCGGCTACGGTCGCGCGTTGTTCCTTCAGCTCCTTGACCTGCCCGGCCACCCTCGGGATCACCAACTCCACGGCCGCGGTCGCTGGAACGACCACGGTCTGCTCGCTGAACGCCGTGAAGAGCCGATCGACCAGCACCTCCGGGTCAGCGGGATGGATCTGTGTGAGCAGAGACCGGATCCGGTTCAGTGCCCGGGTGGTCTCGTGGGCGAGGTCCGCGGCCGTTCGCATCGCCAACCCGGGTAGGTAGGCCACCGCGCAGCCGACGTCGCGAGCGACTGCGATGGGCAGGGCTCCGATGGTGTTGGGCTGATCGACGACCATCAGCACGTCGCCGTGCTCCTGCAGGTGTGTGAAGAGGTCGCGCGGCTGGGCCTCGTCCTGCGGGAGGGGCTTGTCGAAGAGCCTGTTCCCCGTCGGGGTCCAGCGCGCAGGCATGATGCCCGGTATTCCCCACGTCCAGGCCGATCACGGCCGCGAATCCGGCGTTCATGATGTCGTCCTCATTGAACGCATCACTGCTGGTCGCAGTCTTGAGACCCGATGCCGGCACCCACGTTACGAAGAGACCTCAGAGAAGCTGGGCCGTGTCCCTATGAGCGGTCAATGCGTGTCTCTCGACCGGGCGGCAACACCCCCGGACCATGGATGGCTGGGCAGACAAGCCATACCCCGTCGAGCACCAAACCCCCGGCGATCGGGGGTACTCACAACGTAACTGGCGGGCACCACGAAGCCCCTCCTACCTCCGAGCGCGCCGCGAGGTGGGAGGGGCTTCCTCCATCTTTCTTAGAACCGGAACGGAATGGGGATGGGCCCGCAGCAGCAGACACCGCTCACATCGCCGCGGCCCGCGGGGCCGAGCATGAGGGCCGCCCGGTAGCAGGCCACGAAACGGAGCATCGTGGGGATGATCCCTCGGATCACGCCGTACTGCGCAATAATGCCGCGCACCGCCGCGGAGCAGGACTGCCCGCCCCGTGCCACAAGGTGGGCGCACGTGAATCCTTTACGCGGTGAGAGGTGGCGCTGGTATCCGCGGATGAGACGATCGACCCCACGGCGGGGTGCACTGGCTACTCGAAGCAGTACGTCAGACAAGGGCGACCGGCTCCTCTTCCCATGAGCATGGCCGTGGTGTGCACAGGGTCATGGCTTGAGGACCACCTTGATGCAGCCGTCCTTCTTCTCCTGGAAGATCTTGTACATCTCCGGTGCGTCCTCCAAGGACACGTGGTGGGTGGCCAGTGACTCGAGGCCGAGGACGTCGTCCGGGCGGCTCGCGATCTCCAGCAGCTCATCGGTCCAGTGGCGCACGTGGCACTGGCCCATGCGCATGCTGATGCCCTTGTCGAACATCTCCATCATGGGCATGGGATCCGCCATTCCGCCGTACACGCCGGACACCGAGACCGTGCCCGCGCGGCGCACGCTGTGGATCGCGGTGTGCAACGCATCCAACCGGTCGATACCGGCCGTCTCGATGGCCTTGCGCCCGAGCGGCTTGGGCAGTCGCGCCGCGCCGGCGACGATCTTCTCCGCGATGGGGTTGCCGTGCGCTTCCATGCCCACGGCATCCAGGACGCCGTCGGGGCCGCGCCCGTCCGTCATGTCGACGAGCGTGTCGGAGACCTCGTCCACCTCACGCATGTCCACGGTCTCGATCCCCCAGCTCTTGGCCAGGGCGAGGCGCTCGTCCACACGGTCTACGGCGATGATTCGCTTGACGCCCTGCAGCTTGGCCGAACGCACCGCGAGCTGGCCCACGGGTCCGAGGCCCAGCACCGCGAGGGTGTCCTCCTCCCCCACGTTCGCGTACTTCACGCCCTGCCACGCGGTGGGCAGGATGTCGCTGAGGTAGAGGAAACGCTCGTCGTCGAAGTCCTTGGGCAGTTTCACGGGGCCGAAGTCCGCGTGCGGGACGCGCACCATTTCCGCCTGGCCTCCGGGGACCGACCCGTAGAGGGAGGAAAAACCGAACAGCGCGGCGCCCGTTCCCATCTCGCGGACCTGGGTGGTCTCGCACGCGGCGTACAGCCCGCGGTCGCACATCCAGCAGTGACCGCACGCGATCACGAACGGGACGACCACGCGGTCACCGGGTGCGAGGTTGCTGACCTCCGGTCCCACTTCTTCCACGATGCCCATGAACTCGTGACCCATCACGTAGTCCTTCTGCAGGTACGGGCCCAGCACGCCGTAGAGGTGCAGGTCCGAACCGCAGATCGCGGTGGACGTGACCCGCACGATGGCGTCGGTGGGGTCCTGCAGAATGGGATCCGGGACGTTTTCGACCCGGACGTCGCCGAGTCCTTGCCATGTGAGTGCTCGCATTCACCCAGTAAAGCACGATCACTCCGCCCGGGCACCACCCCTACAGGGGGGTCGAACCTGGGCGGCGCACCGCGTAGCGTGTCCCGTATGACCGCATCGCATCAGGTTGCCCTCGTGGCCGGAGCCTCCCGTGGACTGGGGCTGCTCGTGGCCAAGGAACTTCTCTCGCGTGCTTTCGACGTCGCCGTGTGCGCTCGCGACGCCGCCGAGCTGGCCCGCGCCCGCGAGATGCTGTCCCCGTTCGGCACGGTGCGCGACTACGTGTGCGACGTCGCCGAGGCGGACCAGGTCGAGGCCTTGGTGCGGGACGTGGAGCGTGATCTGGGACCGGTGGACGTGCTCATCACGGTCGCCGGGATTATCCAGGTGGGCTCGGTGGAGGGTGTCACGGTGGAGCAGTTTCGGGACGCCGTGACCACCATGACCATGGGTCCCGTGCACACCGCGCTCGCGGTGTTGCCCGGGATGCGCGAGCGTGGCCGCGGCCGGATCGGCACGATCGCGTCCGTGGGCGGACTGGTCTCCGTGCCGCACCTGTTGCCGTACTGCACGGCCAAGTTCGGCGCGGTGGGGTTCAGCGAGGGTCTCGCGGCGTCCCTGTCGGGGACCGGTGTCACCGCCACGAGCATCGACCCCGGCCTCATGCGCACGGGATCGCACGAGCGCGCCTACTTCACGGGCGAGTCGCAGAACGAGTACGCGTGGTTCGCGCCGTCCGCGTCCCTGCCGGTGTTGTCCATGAACGCCGACCGCGCGGCCCGCTCGATCGTGGACGGCGTTCTCGCGGGACGCCCGATCGTGCTGCTGGGGTGGTTGCCCAAGGTCGCCCAGCGGGTCCGGGGTATCGCCCCCGGGCTCACGATTCGCGCGTTGGGCGTGGTGAACCGGGTGCTCCCGTCCGCGTCCCCCCAGCAGACGGATCTCGTGGTGGGGGCCACCGCCAAGCAGCGCCTGGGATCCCGCGTGGTCAACGCCCTGAGCACGCTCGGCAGCAAGGCCGCACAGCGCAACAACGAGCGCTGAACGAACCGCGGTCGTCCGGCTCGCCGGTGCCGCCCCGTGCCGGACGACGGCGCGCGCGGTGGCGGCATGCAGCGGCAGCGCCCGGCGGCGTGGTTCGCGACGGCTGTGCAGCATGGCGTGACGCGCCCTCACCACCCGGGTCAGCGCCGTCGCACCCTCATCCCTCGGTACACGATGCCCAGCGCCAGCACGAGGACGCCGCCCGCCACGGACGCGATCGGGAGCGTGACCACGAGGACCACGCACAGCACCGTGCCCAGGACGGACACCGCGCGCGGGTAGCGGCGATGCGGCCCGGTCTGCGTGAGCGCACTGAGGTTGGCCACGAGGTAGTACAGCAGCACCCCGAACGACGAGAAGCCCACCACCCCGCGCACGTCCATGGTGAACACCGCGATCACGACCACCGCTGCCACCACGATTTCGATGCGGCGCGGGACGCCGTGGCGCTCGTCGAGCACGGCGAGGGGCGCGGGCAGATCCGCCGTGCGGGCCATGGCCAGGCCGGTCCGACCGATCCCCGCCGTGAGCCCCAGCAGCGCCCCGAGCGTGGCGGCAGCGGCCGCAATCGTGACCACAACCGTGGTCCACGGCCAGTCGGCGACCGCGGCGAGGTCCGCGAGCGGCGTCGTCGTACGGGACAGGGCCTCGGGACCGAGGACGTGCAGCGAGAGCACCGCGAGTACGCCGTAGATCACGAGGACCGCGCTCAGGGAGATGACGATGGCCCGAGGGATGATCCGGGCGGGATCGCGCACTTCCTCCCCCATGGTGGCGATGCGTGCGTACCCGGCGAAAGCGAAGAACAGGAGTCCCCCGGCTTGCAGGACGCCGTACGCCCCGCCCGGCGGTGCCGCACCGAAGGTTGATGCGGCGGGGCCGGACCCGGCGAAGAGCCCGGCCACGAGGACCACGGCCAGGCCCGCGAGCACGATACCCACGAGCACCTTGGTGGCCGAAGCAGTGCGCGTCACGCCGAAGCAGTTGACCGCGACCACACCGAGCACCGCGAGAGCAGCGACGGGCCGTTGCCAGGGCTCGGGGACCACATAGGCGGCGAACGTCATGGCCATGGCCGCGCAGCTCGCGGTCTTACCGGTGAGGAAACACCACCCGGCGAAGAACCCCGGCCAGGGGCCGAGGCGCTCGCGACCGTAGACGTAACTACCGCCGGCCACGGGGTACTGGGCGGCCAGCTGGGCCGAGGACAGTGCGTTGCACAGTGCGACGACCGCGGCCAGCACGAGGGCCAGCGGTAACCAGGCGCCCGCGGAGGCCGCAGCGGGGGCGAACACCACGAAAATGCCGGCGCCGATCATGGAACCGAGCCCGATGGTCACGGCGTCCGTCAGGCCAAGTCTGCGGTGCATGGCGGAAGGATTCGTCACGAGGCTCCCGGGTTTCACATCACGTACCCGTGACACACCAATGGGCGGGCCGCCTATCGCGTCCCGCCCACGGTGGTGTCATGTGCACTTGTCTGTCGTGGCTCTCGAAGGTGGCCTAGAAGACGGGTTTGCCGCCGGTCACACCGATCACTGTGCCGGAGACGTAGGACGCCTCCGCCGGGCTGGCCAGGAACACGAACGCCCCGGCCATCTCGGAGGGCTGTCCCGCGCGGCCGAGCGGGGTGTCCGACCCGAACTGAGGCATGCTCTCGCCGGCCTTGGTCGCGGGCTGCAACGGGGTCCAGATGGGTCCGGGGGCCACGGCGTTGACGCGGATCCCCTTCTCCCCCAGCTCGCTGGCCAGGTTGACCGTGAAGTTGTTGATCGCAGCCTTGGTGGAGGCGTAGTCGATCAAGTTCTCGGACGGGTCGTAGGCCTGGATGGAGCTCACGTTGATGATCGAGGAACCACTCTCAAGGTACTGCAGCGCCTGCTGGGAGACCCAGAACAGGGCGTACAGGTTGGTCTTGAAGACGCGGTCCATCTCCTCGGTCTTCAGACCCTGCAGACCGCCGTCACGGCGGGCCCACTGGAAGCCCGCGTTATTGACGAGGATGTCCAGGCCGCCGAGCTGCTCGGCGGCGTCGTCCACGACCTGACGGGCGGTGGCTTCCTCGCGCAGGTCCGCGGGCAGCAGGACGGCCTTGCGACCGGCCTTCTCGATCCACTGCTTGGTGTCCTGCGCGTCCGATTCCTCGTCCGAGAGGTAGTTGATGGCCACGTCCGCGCCCTCACGGGCGAACGCGATGGCCACCGCGCGGCCGATGCCGGAGTCGCCACCGGTCACGAGGGCCTTGAGACCCTCGAGGCGACCGCGGCCCACCCAGTTCTCCTCACCGTGGTCCGGGAAGGGCTGCATGCCCGTGGACAGGCCGGGCGGGGTCTGTTCCTGCTTGGGGAAACCGCCCTCTTCACCGGCGAGTTCCCGTGCTTTCCTGGCTGCTGCGTACTTGTCTTCGGTCATGTGTCCATTGTGCCCCGCCGTGCCCCGGGCTGTCGCGCACCCGAAAGGATGAAACCGCTGGTCGGTCCCGGATGACGCTGCGGGTCAGACCGCGGTTGTGCGCTGCTGCTGACCCGTGGGATCCATCCCGTGCTGGACGCCCCACAACACGGCCTGACTGCGTCGCTCCACGCCCATTTTGCGGTAGGCGGAACGGATGTAGGACTTCACCGAGTTGATGCTGAGGTAGCAGTGCCGGGCGATTTCGTCATTGGTGAACCCCTGGGTGATCAGCGCGATCACCTCCGCCTCACGCGCGGAGAGCCCCTCGGGCCGGCCGGGCCAGTCCGGCAAGGTGATGTCCTCCCGCACTGGTTCGGGGGCCACCACGCGCTCCCCCTCGTGCACGCGCACGAGGGCGTCCGCGAGTTCGTCCCCGGTGAGCTCCTTGGAGAGATAACCGTGTATGCCCAGATCGAGTGCTTCGTCAACGTGCTCGGCGCTCACGTGCCACGTGTACATCACGACCTTGAGGCAGTGGGGGTCATCCAGTAGGCGCATCACGTCATGGGTGCCACGGTCCTTCGCGGCGAACGCGTCATAGAGCACCAGGTCCGCGTCCGTGTGCGGCAGACACCCGGAATCGAGTTCCACGACCCGCAGGCGCGGATGACCCTGCAGCATACTCGCCACACCCTGGAGGACCACGGGATAGTCGTTGATCAGGGCCAGGGTGATGACAGGGCGTTCGGAACTCACACCCCGAGCATAATCGTATGCTCACGCATCATCGGTCGAACCCTGTTCGAAGACGTGCCAGTCCTCCCCCGCGCGTGTCAAGACCCCCAAGTTGCGGAGTTCCCGCAGCCACCCCTCCATGGGGTCGAACCCCCACGTACGGCGGAAGAGGTTGGCGTTGCGGGCGATCGCCGCGGCGTGCTGGACGGGCGGTGACTGGGTCGGGTGGTACTGGTGGTACGCGGCGGCTCCGCCGAGCCACCACAGGCTCCCCCCGCTCGCGGCCAGGCGCTGACCGAAATCCGTGTCCTCGCCCCCGTAGCCCACGTAGCGCTCGTCGAATCCGGCCGCCGCGTGCCACGTCCGTACCGTGGTCGCCATCGTCAGCGACCACAGCATCCGGGGGTCGCCCTCGACCAGTTCCCCGGGCTCCGGCAGCACGCGGGCGGCGTGATCCCGTCCCGCGCGGGCGACGCCCTCGGGCGTGTAATCGGCCTCGGTCATCCCCTCCGGGAGGTACTGCACGCGCCCGCTCACCACGGCGCGCTGGTCTGCGAGCCGCTCGAGGGCGCGCGTGTAATCGGCCATCAGGTCACGGTGGGGAAGGCAGTCCACGTCCAGTAGCACCACGGTGTCCGCGCCCAGCTGCTCCGCGCGTGCCACGCCGGCATTGCGCGCGGCGGCCAACGGCAGTTCGACGGCAGGCGGCAGTTCCACGAGGTCGGTGGGCAGTTCCGGCCGTTGCTCGAGCACTCCGCGGATCCCGGGATCGCCCATGCTCACGACCACATGGGTGATCGGGGGTTCGCTCTGCGCGGCCACCCAGTCCCGTTGCCGCCGCAGGTGGGTGTGCCGTCCGCTCACGATCGTGATCAGGGCAGCGGCCGTCACGACGGGACCCCGTGCAGCAGGTCCTCGAGCGCGCGCGCCGCACGGTATGCGCCGTCGCCATGGCGCCACGCGTCCCAGCGGGAGCCGCCGAGTTGCCGGGCACGTGCGAGCAACCGGGGCCACGCGGCGGCGTCGGGCCAGTGCTGCAGGCCCACGCAGATTCCCGCGCGCTCGAGCGCGGCGGCCGTGGCGGCTTGCTCGTCGTGCGGTCGCGGCTGGGCGACGACGACGGCGCGCGAGTGCGCCGCGGACAGCTCCGCCACGGCGTTGTTGCCCCCGTGGGAGACGACGACGTCCGCCTCGTGCAGTTCGCGCCACAGGTCCGGGGAGGGGTTCTCCGGCGAGCGCACGGTCCACGACCACCCGGGGGTCGCCGCGCGAGCCGCCTCGATCTCGGTGTCCCCCACGTCGGTCCCGCCGCGGCCCCACACCACCAGGACGCGTTGGCCGCCGACGTCGCTCGCGCCGCTCCCGCTCGCACCTCGCGTCGCGGTGCGCGCACCGGGAGCTGGCTCGCCGGAAGAGTACGCGCCCGGAACGTGCTCGGCGGAGGAGCCCGGCACCCGCACGGGGACGTCGAAGCGGGAGATGGCCCCCGTGAACGTGGTCTTACGGGTCCATTCCTCGGGCCAATAGGTCTCCGCGGTCTCCCGGGACCACGGCGCGATCAGAGCGGTCGCGGCGTCGTACGCCGCACGGTGGGTGCGATCGGTGCGATCCCCCCGCATGGCCATGACCACGGTGGGCACACCCATCAGACGCGCGAGCAGAGTGACCTCCGCGGAGGTGTCCGTGACCATGAGTTCCACATCCGAGCGCAGGCGCTGCGCCATAAGACCCATGCGTTCCCGGTACCCGGGATGCTCGAGAGGCGCCCAGTGCAGCACGTCGTTGGCGGTGGGGTCCACGGGGTCCTGGGCGACGTCCGGGGGCAGCTGGACCCACTCGCCGGGCCACGCCTCCGGGCGCTCCAGGGAACTGAACCCCGTCACGGGCACCGTGAGTTCCCGGGCGATCTGGGTGGCCCGGTTGCGGTGGCCCAGACCCTGGTGGTGGATGTAGTACCCAATCACGCGCTCACCAGTTCCCGGTAGAGCGCGGCGTAGGCGTCCACGGTGACGTTGAGGGAACAGTGCTCGAGCGCGTAGTGGCGCACCCTGGTGCGGTCCAGGGCCACTACGCGGGGCAGCTCCGCGACCGCGGACGCCACCGTCTCCACCTCGCTCGCCCCGGGCTGGGACGTGTGCCCACCGGGATCGCGCACGATCTCGCTCAGGCCGCCGCGGGCCACCGCGAGCACGGGCGTGCCGCACGCCATGGCCTCCGCGGCCACGAGGCCGTAGGGCTCCTCCCATGCGGGCGTCACGAGGCTCGCGGCGCTATTGCCCACCAGGGTGCGCAGCTGCTGCGTGTCCAGGTGACCCACGTAGGTGATGTCCTCGTTGAGCAACGGCTTCAGCCGCGCCTCGAAGTAGTGCCGATCCGCGATGGGCCCGGCGATCCGCAGTTTCCACCCGGCCATGCTCGCGATCAGCGCCGCGATGTGCGGGGCCTTCTCCGGGACCACGCGCCCGGACCACACGAGGGCATCCCCGCCGGGTCCCGGTCGCCACTCGTGCGGGTCCACGCCGTTGCGGATCACGCGGGCGGGCGTGACCTTGCTCCACATCTGGGCCACCGAATCGCTCACGGCCACCGTGGGTGCCGTGGGCGTGAGACGCAGCGCGGGTTCGAGCCACGGGGTGGCCGGGGTGTGAAGGGTGGTCAACAGGGGTTGCGGGATGGCCGGGGACATCACGATGGGCAGGAAGTGCAGCGAATTGTTGTGCACCACGTCGATGTCCGGGCGGCGTGCGAAGTCCCGCATGACCTGCAGGTACGAGAAGGTCTCCCGCACCTGCGCCTCCGGTGGCATGGCGACGTCGTTGCGCGCCTCGTCGCTGAGCACGAGCGGTTCCACGTCCAGTTCCTCGACCCCGAGCTCGGGGTCGGAACCCGGCGCAGCGAAGACCACCACCTCCATCCCGCGGCACTTGAGCCCGCGGGCCAGGTGCCATGTGAAGGACTCGAGACCCCCGGAGAACGGCGGGGCGATCGGGAACCGGTCATGCGCGAGCAGTGCCACCTTCATGCGGCGTCCCCTTTCCCGGCCTCCCGGACCACGACGGCGCGGCGGTAGACCTCGGCGTGGGCTGCGGCGATGCGACGTCGTTGTTGGGTGCGTTCCAAGGCGCTCGCCTGCCAGGGCGCGTTCCCGCGCAGACCCGCGAGCGCTTCCCGGATCTGATCGGCGTCCGGCTGACCGTCCCGGTCCCAGTCGAAGCGCAGCACACCCGGATGCTGCTCGTGGTAGAACCCCACGGACGGCGCCAGGACATGGGTGCCCAGGTCGTAGCACAGTTCGAGCCACCCGGAATGGGTGCCGAAGCGGTACGCGAGCACCGAGAGATCGAGCCCGCGCAGGTACTCCCACAACTGCTCGTCGGTGTAGAACTCGTGGACGTTGACCTGAACGTTGAGTGTCCGACGCGCGGTCTCCAGTAGGTGACTCACCACGGGGTCGTGGTGCGGGGCGCCCCGGGTGACCACGTCTGTGTGGACGTCGAGCTGCAACCGGATCTCCCCGCGGGACGCGCATTCGAGCAGCACGCGCGCCACCGGCAGGGGGTTCATGTTCGCCCGCATGCTCTTGAAGTTGAGTCCCACCACGGGTACGGATCCCACGGGCGCGTGATCGCGCCACCGGTCTAGCGGGAGCAGGTGCGGGTGCGGGATGACCGTGGCCCGGCGGCCCCAGCGCCGCTCGATCACGCGTGCTGCGCCGTCGGTCAGGGTAATCAGTTCGTCGGCGGCCGGAATCAGCACGTCCAGGGCGGCGTCCTGGGCGGCGGGGTCCGTCTGGTGGGGGTTGCGCAGATCGTGCACCGTATAGACGAACGGTTTGCCCAGCTCGTGCAGGGTGTCCACGATCCGTCGCAGCTCCGCGGGTGAGGTCTGGTCGAACCCGAAGTGCAGGTGGTAGATGTCGAACTCGTGTGCGTGCCGCCGGATCCAGGCCTCGCTCAGCATCACGAGGGGCCACCACGGAGCTCCGGGGACCGGGTGTGCGGGCGCGGGGTCCGGCAACCGGTGGACGGGCTGCACGGCGCCGGGGTCACTGAGGTGCTCGACGTACACGTGACCGTGGGGTAGGGACGCGACCCTCACTCGATGTGACCTCCTGCGCAGAACTGACGTGAACGGATGGGACGCCCGCTGGCTGTGCGGACCGGGAACGGCGCGGGATCCGGTGCCTGAGCCGATTGTGTGCACGGCCCCCGGCGACGATACACACATTACTGATGGTCAGGGACACGATATATTGTCCTCCGTCCGCCCGCCCTCCGCGCGGCCGCGCGGCGTGGGTCCAGGGACCACGCCCACAGATGACGTCCACCCGTGAATCCCGAGGTGCTCTCCGCATGACCGTCCGTCCCATTGTGATCTCCGGTAACCCCGTGCTGCATCGCCCCGCGGCCCGGGTGACCAACTTCGACGACGCCCTGCGCGAGCTCGTGGCGGACATGCATGAGACCATGGACGCGTCCCACGGCGTGGGTCTGGCGGCGCCGCAGATCGGGGTGGGGCTGCGGATCTTCACCTACATCTTCGAGAACGAGGACGGTGTGCCCCCGCGCGGCACGCTCGTGAACCCCGTCCTGAGCACCGGGCGGATCTCCGAGACCGCCCCGGACCCGGACGACGAGGCCGAGGGATGCCTCTCGGTTCCCGGCCAGTCCTGGCCCCTCAAGCGGGCGGACTGGGTGCGGATCGCCGGGCAGGACGAGAACGGGGACCCCGTGGCGTTCGAGGCCAACGGTTGGTTCGCCCGGGTCATGCAGCACGAGTACGACCACCTGGACGGGAAGCTGTACGTGGACCGGCTCAACCGCAAGTGGTCCAAGAAGGCCCGCAAGGCCATCTCCGCGGAACAGTGGGGCAAGGATTCGACGTGGCTGCCCGGTGTGGACGAGGACCCGTTCGGGCACTGACCCGCTGAGGGGATCCCGCATCACGGACGCGCCGTGGCGGCAGGCCCCGTCTCAGCGCCCTCGTCGGGCGAGTCGGTTGCTGCCCGTGGCTCAGTGCGGCTTGGTTACTGCGGATCCACCACGATCGTGAGCGTGCCCGCCTTGCGGGTCGTGGGTTCGGTCAGTTCCACCGTGAACCTCTCGGCCAGCGCCGCGCTCACCTGCTCCACGGTGTCCAGCGGACGCCCCACTCCCCCGATCTCGCACAGCGCACGGGCCACGAGTCCCCGCGTGTGTTTGGCGTGGTGTGACACCACGGACCGGCTCCCGTCCGGCTTGAGCTGCTCGACCCGTACCGTGACGGTCCGCGCGGCGGGAGGTTTCCACGCCGCGGCGTAGGCCGCCGAGCGACAGTCCACGATCACGCCGTCGGCGGCGAGCGCGTTCAGCACCGGGGTCAATCGCGGTTTCCACCACGCACCGAGCTTGCCGGTGTCCGGTAGCGCGGTCCCCATACTCAGGCGGTAGGCGGGGATGCGGTCGGTGGGTCGCACCGCGCCCCACAGTGCTGAGATCACGAGCAGCGACGCATCGGCGACCTCGCGGGCCTCGGGGGCGAGGGAGCTGACATCCAGCGCCTCGTAGAGCACCCCCGCATAGACGTCGGGGGCGGGCGCGGCAGGTGCAGTCGCGAGTTCACGGTTGCGGGCGACGTCGTCCGCGAGCGACGGCCCCACGCCCAGGATCTCTAGGGCGTCCGGGCGTTCGCTGACCTCGGCGAGGTGCTCTGCCAACATTGCACGATCACGTGAGAGCTCGGGGAAGCTGAGTTCGGCGGGCATGACGGGATTCCCGGTCGCGGGCGCGGTCTTGGACTCGGAGGGAGGCAGCAGAATCAGCACCCCACGAGTGTAGAGGGACAGGTGGGCCTGTGAGCCGGGTTCTGTGCCGCGGGCGGTTACCCTCACCGCGGTGACGACCATCCATCTAGACCGTGCGTTGCCGCACGGCTCGAGCAGCCTACCCGGACGCTCGGGCGAGCAGCCCTCGAACGCGCCCTGCATGGCCTTGCTCCGGACGGGGTTTACCGAGCCGCGCCGGTCACCCGGCGCGCTGGTGGTCTCTTACACCACCTTTTCACCCTGACCCGCTCGCGGCGGGCGGTCTGTTTTCTGTGGCACTGTCCTGCGGGTTACCCCGAGTGGGTGTTACCCACCGTCCTGCTCTGCGGAGCCCGGACTTTCCTCGAGACGCCGTCCCTCACGACGACGCCGCGCGGTCGCCCGGCCCACCTGTCCACCGTCGATCCTACCGCGCCGCCGGGCCACCCGACGCTCAACGCCTGGCACCCCTGGCGCGGGGCACCCGAGTCAATGCGAGCGGCCGATGATGAGCGGGCCGCGCAGTTCAGGACCGGACGCATGCAAGCCCGGGCTCACACTAGGAGCAGCGCGGAACACTCGGGGCACTGGGGCACGGTCTGCGGCGGAGTATTCGTCAGCGCCGCGGCGTCGGCGGGGCTCAACCGGGTGCCGCACGCCCCGCACGTTCCGTTCTCGAAGCGTGCGACGGCGATCCGGCCTCCCCCGCGGGCGGTGCGCAGGCCGTCGTAGCGGCTCAGCAGGGCGGGATCAGTGAACTCCGATACACGCGTGGAGCGCTCCGCGGTCAGCCGCGCGTGCTCCTCCTTGAGCCGGGACAGCTCCGCGTCCCGCTCGGCCACCGCCGCGCGGGCCTCAGCGTCCGCGCGGCGCAACAGGGGCAGCTTCCGGTCCCGGTCCGCGGTGACCTCCTCGGCGTGGTTCATGGCCTGCAACTGCGCGTCCTCGGCCCGTCCGCACTGCGCGGTGAGGGTGTCGATCTCGTGCTGGATGCCCATGAGGTCCTTGGCGGAGCCGCCGTGGTTGAGCCGCTCGGTGTCCTTGTCGATCCGGTCCTGGATCCGGGTGACCTCCCGCTCCGCCTCGGCCACCGCCCGCTCGGCCTCCTGCTGGGCGGTCTCGAGGGCGCGGGCCGCCGCGATCGCCTGCGTCCGCCGGGCCATGAGGGAAGCCACCCGCTCGGAGGTCTGTAACTCCTTGGCCCGGGCCATCACGGTGAGCAATCGGGAGTCCACGGACTGGAGTTCCAACAGGGCGGGAAGGGCCGAGCGGGGTGAGGTCATGGCGTTCTCCTGGGGTGCGGCTGGTTGAGTGCGGTGGTGGGTCCGCGTGTGCTTCAGGTCCCGGGCGTGTCGATCCGGAAGTCCCACGGATCGGTGCGCAGCGAGCTGACGGAGGTCTCCACGGCGAATCCCCGCCGCTCGAGTTCGTGCCGCAGGTCCTCGGCGGCCCACGGCAACCACAGGGCCTCGCTCGCGGAGTGGGCGGCGTCGATCAGCGCAGGGGTGCCCGATCCCCCGGGGCCCAGGGCGGCTTCCCGCGCTTCGGAGGCCGGGTGGTGGCGCAGGTCCGCGGTCACGAACACGTCCGCCCCGTGGGCCCGGACCTCGTCGAAGAGGGAGTCCCCGGAGCCCCCGCACACCGCCACGGTGCTCACGGGTCGCTCGGGATCGCCGGCCACGCGCAGGCCCTGCGCCGTGGGCGGGATCCGCTGCGCGAGTCGGCCCGCGAGTTCGCGCAACGTCACCGGCGTGGTCAGGGTCCCCACCCGACCCAGCCCCACGCGGGGGTCCGTGTCGTGCGGGACGAGCGGAGCGGCGTCGTCGGGAGAGACACCGCACGCCGCGATCAGGGCGTCCGACACGCCCCGGCGCGCGGAGTCCGCGTTCGTGTGGCAACACAGCAGGGCGCAGCGGTTCTCGATGAGGTCGTGGATCACACGGCCCTTGAAGAGGTGCGCGGCCACCGAGGTGACCCCGCGCAGCAGCAGCGGGTGGTGGGTCAGCAACAGGTCCGCGCCCCTGGAGACGGCCTCGTCCACGACGGCGGCCACGGGATCCACGGCGAAGAGGATCCGCCGGATCGGCTGCTCCGCCCGCCCCGTGACGAGCCCGGACGCGTCCCAGTCCTCCTGCAACGGGAAGGGCCACAGAGTGTCCGCGGCGGCGAGCACGTCCTCGAGCGTGGGCGGGGCGTCGGACGGGCGTTCGGTGCTCATGGCCTCATCCTAGGAGTTCGCGCTGGGCGAGCGGCGGGAATCTTCTGGCGCGTCACGCGTTGTACTGGGCATGACTTCATCGACACCGCAGACGTTCGTGCTGGCCGGTGGCTGCTTCTGGTGCCTGGACGCCGTCTACCGCAGGGTGCGCGGCGTGCAGGGGGTGCGCAGTGTGTACACGGGAGGGCACACGGACCACCCCGACTACGAGTCCGTGTGCTCGGGCACCACGGGCCACGCCGAGGCCGTGGAGGTCACGTTCGATCCCTCCGTGGTTCCCGCCGACGTGATTCTGGACCTGTTCTTCACGGGCCACGACCCCACCACGCTCAACCGCCAGGGCTACGACGTGGGCACGCAGTACCGCTCCGCCATGTTCCCCGCCGACGACGAGCAACGGCACCTCTTCGAGGCCGCGATCTCCCGGGCGCAGACCCTGTTCGACGATCCCGTGGTGACCACCATCGAGCCGCTCGGGCCCGTGCACGAGGCAGAGGACTTCCACCAGGACTTCTACGGGAACCAACCATTCAACGGCTACTGCCAAGTGATCATCAACCCCAAGCTCGCGAAGGTGCGCCAACATTACGCCGTGTGGCTGAACGACTGAGCCGCCACCCGGGCCACCGATACGCTGGAGAAGACTCTGTGCGGGGACCGGCACGTGTGCCATGCCCCGCGGACCGACTGAACAGGAGACATGTCATGGGCAAGATCTACAACGACGTCACCGAGGTCGTGGGAGGCACTCCCCTCGTCCGCCTGAACCACCTGGACAAGGACCTCCCCGGCAACGTGGCCGTGAAGCTCGAGTTCTACAACCCCGCCAACTCCGTGAAGGACCGGATCGGCAAGGCCATCGTGGATGCCGCCGAGGCCTCCGGCCAGCTCAAGCCCGGTGGGACGATCGTGGAGGGCACCTCCGGTAACACGGGCATCGCCCTGGCCATGGTGGGTGCTGCCCGCGGGTACAAGGTCATTCTGACCATGCCCGAGACCATGTCCACCGAGCGCCGGGTCATGCTGCGCGCCTACGGTGCGGAGATCGTGCTGACCCCGGGTGCCGACGGCATGCGCGGCGCCGTGGACAAGGCCCAGGAGATCGTGGACTCCTCGGACAACGCGATCCTCGCGAGCCAGTTCGCCAACCCCGCCAACCCCCAGGTGCATTACGAGACCACGGGTCCCGAGATCTGGAACGACTCCGACGGCGCCGTGGACGTCTTCGTGGCCGGTATCGGCACGGGCGGGACCATCTCCGGCGCGGGCAAGTACCTGCGCGAGCAGAAGCCGGACATCCGGCTCGTGGCCGTGGAGCCCTCCGACTCCCCGCTGCTGACCGAGGGCAAGGCCGGCCCCCACAAGATCCAGGGTCTCGGCGCGAACTTCGTCCCGGACGTGCTCGACCGTGAGATCTACGACGACGTCTACGACGTCACCGTGGAGAACTCCGTGAAGTACGCCCGCGAGCTCGGCACCCAGGAAGGCATCCTGGGCGGCATCTCCTCGGGCGCCATCGTGTGGGCCGCCCTGCAAGAGGCCGCCAAGGAGGAGAACCGGGACAAGCTCATCGTCGCCGTGGTGTGCGATTTCGGTGAGCGCTACATCTCCACGATCCTGTACGAAGACATCCGGGGCTGATCCACTCGACCCGACCGTGCGGGTGTCCGGGATGCGCACCACAAGTGAGGCGCACCCCGGGCACCCGTTCTTCACGGCGGGCGGCCCACCCCGGCACACCACGGAAGAGGAAACACACGTGAGCTTCTGGCGCAGACTCAACGAGGACCTCGACACGGCTCGGACGCACGACCCCGCGGCGCGGTCCAACCTGGAGATCGCTCTGAACTACTCGGGGCTGCACGCCATTTGGGCCCACAGGTTGTCCCACCGGTTGTGGCGTAACCCGGACCGTCGGTTGCTGGCGCGCACCGTGTCCCAGCTCGCCCGCTGGGCCACGGGCGTGGAGATCCACCCGGGCGCCACGATCGGTCGGCGCTTCTTCATCGACCATGGCATGGGTGTGGTGATCGGTGAGACCGCGGAGATCGGTGACGACGTGATGATCTACCACGGCGTGACCCTCGGTGGTCGCTCCTTGGAACCCGTCAAGCGTCACCCCACGATCCAGGACCGCGTGACCATCGGTGCCGGTGCCAAGATCCTGGGTCCCCTGACCGTGGGCCATGATTCCTCCGTGGGCGCCAACGCCGTGGTGGTCAAGGACGTCCCCGAGGACTCGATCGTGACCGGCATCCCCGGCAAGGTGCGCCAGCGCACCCCGGAGAAGCAGGAACCGCTCGTGGACCCCGCAACCTACATCGATCCCGCGATGTGGATCTGAAGCTGACTACCTGACGAGTTCGACGAGAACGGGCCGGGTCCCCACGTGGGGGCCCGGCCCGTTCTCGCTACCACCCCCCTGTCTCGGGAGCGGTCGACGGTTCACGTGCTCAGGACACGACCTCGGAGCGGTCCCCGCTCCACAGCACGTGGAAGCTGGAGTCCGGGTCGTCGATGCGCTTGTACGTGTGGGCACCGAAGTAGTCCCGCAGGCCCTGGGTCAGGGCGGCGTTCAGCCGCGGGCGGCGCAGAGCGTCGTAGTACGCGAGCGCGGAGGAGAACACCGGGGCGGGGATGCCGCGTTCGACGGCGCGTGCCACCACGCGGCGCCACGACGGCAGTGCGTCCTCGATGGACGTGATGAATTCGGGCGCGAACAGCAGGTTCAACGGGGCCTTGTCCCCCTGGTAGGCAGCCATGATCACGTTGAGCAGTTCGGCGCGGATGATGCAGCCGTTGCGCCATAGGCTCGCGATGGTCGCGAGGTCCAGCTGCCAACCGTACTCCCGCCCCGCCATGGTGAGCATGTCCAGGCCCTGCGCGTAGGACACGAGCTTGGACGCGTACAGCGCCTTGCGCACGTCCTCCACGAACCCGGGGTCCTTCACGACGTCCTCGGTGGTGTCCCCGATGCCGGCGGGCAGCACCTCTTGGGCCTCCTTGCGCATCACGGGCTCGGAAGATGACAGGGCGCGGGCGAACACCGACTCGGCGATCGCGGTGACCGGGGAGCCCAGTTCCAGGGCTTCCTGCACGGTCCAGCGGCCGGTGCCCTTCTGACCCGCGGCGTCCGCGACGACGTCGATGAAGGGCTTGCCCGTCCGGGAGTCCACCTGACGCAGCACCTGCGCGGTGATCTCGATGAGGTAGGAGGACAGCTCGGTGGTGTTCCATTCCTCGAACACGTCCGCCTGCTCGGCGGGCTCCAGTCCGGCCACGGAACGCAGCAGCTCGTGCGCCTCACCGATGACCTGCATGTCCGCGTACTCGATGCCGTTGTGCACCATTTTCACGAAGTGACCCGCGCCGTCAGTGCCGATCCACGCGCAGCACGGAGCGCCGTCGTCCGCCTTGGCGGAGATGTCTTCGAGCATGGGGCCCAGGCTCTTGTAGGACTCCTCGGAACCACCCGGCATGATGGACGGGCCGTTGAGGGCGCCCTCCTCACCGCCGGAGACACCCACGCCCACGAAGTGCAGGCCCTTCTCTGCGCACTCGCGCTCACGACGCCGCGTGTCCTGGAAGTAGGAGTTGCCGCCGTCGATGATGATGTCGCCCTCGTCCAGCAGCGGGGTCAGCTGCTCGATCACGGAATCCACGGGCGCGCCCGCCTTGACCATGATCAGCACGCGGCGCGGCTTCTCGAGGGAATCGACGAGCTCCTCCATGGTCTCGGTGGGGATGAAGTTCCCCTCGGAACCGTGCTCCTCCATGAGGGCCGTGGTCTTGCCCTCGGAACGGTTGTGCAGGGCCACGGTGTACCCGTGGTGCGCGAAGTTGCGGGCCAGGTTGGCGCCCATCACGGCCAGGCCGGTGACGCCGATGTGAGCTTTCTTTTCTGCTGCCATGGTCCCTAGCCTACGCATCTGCCCTGCGGGGTTGCAGCGATTGCCGCATGTTCCCCCGGACACGCTCGGACATGCAGAAATCCCCGGGACTTGAGTCCCGGGGATTTCTCGAAGTGGTGGAGACCGACGGAATCGAACCGCCGTATCTGTCACGCCCGAAAGCGATCTAGCGCACCAGCGTCCCCTCAAGCAAAACACGTCACCGAGCGCGTTTGCATCATTAGCTTAACGCATCGTGACCGCGCGGTGTCAAACGCGACGCCGAACGGGGAACCTCTCGTGGTCAACATCACACACGGACTCGTGCATCGTGTTGGGTCCCGCCGTGACCTGCGGGTAGGCTGATCCGCAATCGGGTGCTGGCAGCTGGTCCAGTCGTGCCCACCCGATCCCGGGCCTTTAGCTCAGCTGGTAGAGCGCCACGTTTACACCGTGGATGTCATCGGTTCGATCCCGGTAGGGCCCACCACACGTACGACGAACGGACGTCAAGTCCGCCGCGCCGGGGTCGCGGCATGGCCCCGGCCTATCTCCTAGGTCGAGCGATGCAGGTCTACTGAGACGGTGGGGACTCTCAGAGCGCATCGTGGACGGCGTCGTCGACACGAGTATTAACGGCACGTCCCTGAGCCCCGTGGCCGCATTGATCGCTGGCAGCATCGAACTCGCACAGGTGCGCAAGGCGCATCTCAGGGCGATCTCCGCGGGACCCGGAGGGAACCTTCCGGTCCCTCACGCCACGGGCGGGCGCCACATCCCGATCGCGGGGACCGTCCCGCGGGACGGCACCGGTCCCCGGGAGATGAAGCCGAAACGCGAGTAGAAGGGCACGAGGTCCAGCGTGGAGGCCTCCAGGTACGCCCCAGTGTGCTCGCGGTCGATGTGGGCGAGCCGTTCGTTGAGCAGCATGCTCCCCACGCCCGTCCGCTGCAGATCGGGCAGGGTGCCCACGGCCTTGAGGTACCAGTGCGGGGTGGCTGGATGCTGGCGATGGGCCAGGAACTCGGTCGCAAAGGCATCCGGGAGGCGATCACGGAACACCCGCGCGTAGGCCAGCAGACCCGGAAGCATCCGAGGGATCGAGACCTTGCTCCCGGGGGCCTCCCACAGGGCCACGCCCAACGGTCGCTCCTCACCCCGCCGCTCGGCGAGATACGCGTGGCCGCCCGCCTGCAGGGTCTCCCGCACGATGCGTTCCCACAGGACGGTCAGGGACCCGATCACGTCACCGGGCGGGAGCAGACCCACCACGTGGGGGTCCACCGAGAACGCCCGGGCCAGGGTCGCGGCGGCGCGCTGTGTGTCCGCGGCGGCCGCGGGGAGGATGTCGATCTGCTGCGCGGCGTCGTGGTCGGCGCCCTGAGTCGTATGCACAACCAGAGAGTAACAGCACGCCCCTAAGAGCGGGCCGGGTGCCGAACCCGTCCATGACGTGCTCGTTCACCCGGCAGGCAAAGGACGTGCGACGATCAGAGAAGTCGCGGCTGCGTGGGCGTCTCCGCCGGTTTCTTGGCCCGGCGACGCCGCGTCGGAGCGGCCTTCTTCGGTGCGGTGTCGTCCTCGGGGGCCTCCGCGGCAGTGTCCTCCGACGCCGCGTCCGTGCCCTGGGCGGGGCGCCGGCCCGAGCGACGTCGTACGCCACCGTTGGTTCCCGGACCCGCAGCGGGAGGAACGAGGGTCTGCTGACCCGCGAGCTCCGCCTGCTGATCGCGCAGCACGTTGATCGCGCGCTCAAAGTCCTCGAGGTCGTCGAACGCCTGGTACACGGACGCGAACCGCAGGTAGGCCACGACGTCCAGGCGGCGCAGGGGCGGGAGGATGGACAGGCCCACGTCGTGCGCCTCGACCTCCGCACTGCCCGAGGCGCGGATGGATTCCTCGACCTCCTGGGCGAGCATCGCGAGGTCGTCCTCGCTGACGGGGCGACCCTGACATGCCTTGCGCACGCCGTTGACGATCTTCTGGCGGTCGAACGGTTCGGTCACCCCCGAGCGCTTGATCACCGAGATGGTCGTGGTCTCGAGCGTGGAGAAGCGTCGGCCGCACTCGGTGCACCGGCGGCGTCGGCGGATGGATGTGCCGTCGTCCGAGGTGCGCGAATCCACCACCTTGGAGTCGTTGTGCCGGCAGAACGGGCAGTGCACGGCTCAGCCTTCCCGGCCCGGTGCGGCGGCCTCGGAGCGGATCGTGACGGCGCGAGCATGCGCGGGCAGGTCCTCGGTGTCCGCGAGCGCCACGATGTCGTCCTTGAGCTGCGCGAGCGCCTTCTTGCTGTACTCGATGACCTGCACGGCCTTCATGAACGACGCCGCCTGCAGTCCCGAGTTGAACACCGCGGTCCCGCCCGTGGGCAGCACGTGGTTGGAACCGGCGGCGTAGTCCCCGAGGGGCACGGGACTGTACGGGCCCACGAAGATCGCACCGGCGTTGCGCACTCGCGCGGCCACCGCGGCGGCGTCCCGCGTGTGGATTTCGAGGTGTTCGGCGGCGTACGCGTCCGCAACCGCCACGGACTGGTCGAGGTCGTTCGTGAGCACGACCCCGGACTGGGGTCCGCCCAGTGCCGTGGCGATCCGCTCACGGTGTTTGGCGGCGGGCACCTGGACTGCGAGCTGCTCCTCGACCGCCCGGGCCAGGTCCTCGGAATCGGTGATCAGCACGGACCCCGCAGCGGGATCGTGTTCGGCCTGCGAGATGAGGTCCGCGGCCACGAACCTCGGATCCGCGGAGTCGTCGGCGAGCACCGCGATCTCGGTGGTGCCGGCCTCGGCGTCCACACCCACCACGGAGCGCAACTGCCGCTTGGCCATGGCCACGAAGATGTTGCCCGGGCCGGTCACGGTGTTGACGGGTTCCAGGACGTCCTCACCATCGGTGATCCCGTAGGCCAAGGCGGCGAGCGACTGCGCGCCGCCTACGGCCCACACCTCGTCCACACCGAGCAGACCGGCCGCGGCCAGGATCACGGGGTGGGGCAGTCCGTCGAAGTCCTTCTGGGGCGGCGAGCACAGCACCACGGATTCCACGCCCGCGGCCTGGGCCGGCACGACGTTCATGACGACCGAGGACGGGTACACGGCCAACCCACCGGGGATGTAGAGCCCTGCGCGACGCACCGGGGTCCACCTGTGGCGCAGGACGGCACCGGGGGCGACCTCCACGCTCACGTCCTGCGGTCGCTGCGCCCGGGCGAAGGCGCGCGTGCGCTCGATCGCGGACTCCAGTCCGTGGCGCACCGCGGGGTCGAGTTCGGCCACCGCGCGCTCGATCTGCTCGGGCGCCACCCTGATCCGATGCTGGTCCACGCCGTCGAACGTGAGGGCGAGATCCCGCAGCGCCTGCGCGCCACGGGAGCGCACGTCCTCGATGATCGAGCGGACGCTGTCCTCCGCCTCAGCGACCGACGACGCCGCTTGGCGCGGCACCGCGGCACGCAGCTCGTTCCAGTCCAGGTGCCGTCCCCGCAGGTCGATGACCCGCAGGTGGGAACCGGTGGTCGCCGGGGATGCGGATTCAAGGCTGTACTCACTCACCCGCCCAGTCTACAATCGCGCCCCGCGCGGACCGCTCGGGCAACACCCGCACACGGCTAGAACCCACGCACCGTGCATGCCGAGGTCACGCAGCGTCAAGTCCGACGCCGCGCGGCGGCCCGGGCAGCGTGGCGCAACTACCCGTGCGGCGTCGAACCGCGGCCCGTTCGACGCCGCCCGTTCACGAGCGCCCGGTGACGCGCCCGGCGCCGCGTCGTCACGCCTCGAGGCAGGCCGGGCCCAGGAGGACCTTGAGGTCACCGAACAGGGCCGGCGACGGGTTGACCCGGTACTCGGGGCCCAGGCGCATGACCTGGACGCTGCGATGCGTGTCCAAGTGGATCCGCACCTCCGAGTCCCCCTTGTGATTGCGCAGCACCTCCCCGATCCGGCGGATCACGGCCTCCGTGGCCCGGTGCTCGGGCAGGGCCACGCACACGGGTCCCGAGGAACCATCCACGCTCAACTCGGGCACCGTGAGTTCCTGGGCGGAGATGGAGATGGAACCGTCGTCGCGGCGCTGCATACGGCCCTTGATCACGCAGATCAGGTCCTCGGCAAGGACCCCGGCGATGGGCGCATATGCCTTGCCGAAGAACATGATCTCGATGGATCCCGAGCGGTCCTCCAGCTCGACGCGCGCGTACGCGTTGCCGGACGACTTCGCGATCCTGCGGGACAGGGACGTGATCATCCCACCCACGGTAATCACCGCACCGTCGGGACGGGTGTTCTCCTCGGTGAGCAGCGAGGCGATCGCGGTGTCCGTGTATTGGCCCAGGGCGTCGTCGAGCCCGCGCAGGGGATGGTCGGAGACGTAGAGACCGAGCATCTCGCGCTCGAACGCCAGCAGGTCCTTGCGCTCCCACTCGGGGACCTCCGGGACCTCCACGGAGAATGTCTCCTGCTCGGCGTCGTCGGCGCCGCCCATCGCGAAGATGTCGAACGTGAACTCGCCGTTGTCCTCCTTCTTCTTCTGCGCGACGACGTCCTCCACGGCTTGCTCGTGGCACATCACCAGGCTGCGGCGCGTGTGACCCAGCTGGTCGAACGCACCGGCCTTGATCATGGACTCGATGGTGCGCTTGTTGCACACCACGGCCGGGACCTTGGCCAAGAAATCGGTGAAGGACGTGAACTTGCCCTGCTCGGTGCGCGCGTCCACCATGGCCTGCACCACGTTGGACCCCACGTTGCGCACCGCGCCCATGCCGAAGCGGATGTCGGTGCCCACCGGGGTGAAGTTCAGTTCGGACTCGTTGACGTCCGGGGGCAGCACCGTGATCCCCATGTGGCGGCACTCGGTCAGGTACATGGCGAGCTTGTCCTTGTCGTCACCGACCGAGGTGAGCAGCGCGGCCATGTACTCGGCCGGGTAGTGCGCCTTGAGGTACGCCGTCCAGTAGGACACGAGCCCGTAGGCCGCGGAGTGTGCTTTGTTGAACGCGTAGTCCGAGAACGGCAGCAGGATGTCCCACAGCGCCTTGATCGCGTCCTCGGAGTACCCGCGGTCGATCATTCCCTGGTGGAAGCCCTGGTACTGCTTGTCCAGCTCCGCCTTCTTCTTCTTGCCCATGGCGCGGCGGAGGATGTCCGCCTGACCCAGGGAGTAGCCGGCCACCTTCTGGGCGATCGCCATGACCTGCTCCTGGTACACGATCAACCCGTACGTGGTGCCCAGGATCTCCGACAGCGGTTCCGCGAGCTCCGGGTGGATCGGCGTGATCTCCTGCGCGCCGTTCTTGCGCAGCGCGTAGTTGGTGTGCGAGTTCGCACCCATGGGCCCGGGGCGGTACAGCGCGATGGTCGCGGAGATGTCCTCGAAGTTGTCGGGGCGCATCAGTTTGAGCAGCTGACGCATGGGCCCGCCATCCAACTGGAACACCCCGAGGGTGTCACCGCGCGCGAGCAAGTCGTAGGAACCGGCGTCGTCGATCGGCAGGTGCTCGAGGTCCAGGACGAACCCGTCCCGGTTGAGCGTGATGTTCTCGAGGGCATCCGAGATGATCGTGAGGTTGCGCAACCCCAGGAAGTCCATCTTGATCAGCCCCAGCCCCTCGCACGTGGGGTAGTCGAACTGGGTGATGACCTGCCCGTCCTGCTCGCGGCGCATCAACGGGATGATGTCGATCAGCGGGTCCGAGGACATGATCACACCGGCCGCGTGCACACCCCACTGGCGCTTGAGCCCCTCGAGGCCCTGGGCGGTCTCGAAGACCTTCATGGACTCGGGGTCGTCCGCGAGGATCTCGCGCAGCTCCCCCGCCTCGTCGTAGCGCTTGGCGTCCTGGTCGTAGACGTCCTGCAGGGAAATGCCCTTGCCCATGACGTCCGGCGGCATGGCCTTGGTCAACCGCTCCCCCATGGAGAAAGGGTAGCCCAGCACGCGGGAGGAGTCCTTGAGCGCCTGCTTGGCCTTGATGGTGCCGTACGTGACGATCATGGCCACGCGCTCGTCGCCGTACTTCTCGGTCACGTAGTGGATGACCTCGGAGCGGCGGCGATCATCGAAGTCGACGTCGAAGTCGGGCATGGACACGCGGTCCGGGTTGAGGAAGCGCTCGAAGATCAGCCCGTGCTGCAACGGGTTGAGCTCGGTGATGCGCATGGCGTACGCGACCATGGACCCCGCACCGGAACCACGGCCCGGACCCACGCGGATCCCGTTGTCCTTGGACCAGTTGATGAAGTCCGCGACCACCAGAAAGTAACCGGGGAAGCCCATCTGGATGATGATCTTCTTCTCGTACTCGGCCTGCTCGCGGACGTCGTCCGGGATGCCCCCGGGGAAGCGGTAGTGCAGCCCTTTCTCGACCTCCTTGATGAACCACGAGGTCTCGTCCTCGCCCTCCGGGGTGGGGAAACGCGGCATGTAGTTCGCGGAGGTGTCGAAGTCCACCTCGCAGCGCTCGGCGATCTCCAGGGTGTTGTCGCACGCCTCCGGGAAGTCCCGGAAGAGCTCGCGCATCTGTTCCGGGGACTTGAGGTAGAACTCGTCCGCGTCGAACTTGAACCGCTTGGGGTCCTGCAACGTGGAACCGGACTGCACGCACAGCAACGCGGCATGGGATTTGGCGTCCTCCGCGTGCGTGTAGTGCAGGTCGTTGGTGGCCACGAGCGGCAGGTTGAGCTCTTTGGCGAGCTTGAGCAGGTCCTGCGTGACCCGCTTCTCGATCCCGAGCCCGTGGTCCATGAGTTCGCAGTAGAAGTTCTCTGCGCCGAAGATGTCCCGGAACTCGGCGGCCGCCTGCACGGCCTGGTCGTACTGACCCAACCGCAAGCGGGTCTGCACCTCACCGGACGGGCAGCCCGTGGTGGCGATCAGACCCTTGCCGTACTGGTTGAGCAGTTCACGGTCCATACGCGGCTTGTACAGCTGACCCTCGAGCGACGCCTTGGTGGACGCGCGGAACAGGTTCTGCATGCCCTCGCTCGTCTGCGCGAGCAGGGTCATGTGGGTGTAGGCACCGGCGCCCGAGACGTCGTCGCGCCCGCCGTCCGCGAACTTCACGCGGGAACGGTCCTGCCGCGCGGTGCCCGGGGTCAGATAGGCCTCCACACCGATGATCGGCTTGATCCCCGCGGCGCGCGCCTTGTTCCAGAAGTCGAACGCCCCGAAGACGAAGCCGTGGTCCGTGGTGGCCAGGGAGTCCATGCCCAACCGGTGGCATTCCTCGAAGAGGTCGGTCAGGCGCGCGGCACCGTCCAACATGGAGTACTCGGTGTGCACGTGGAGATGGGTGAAGCCTTTTTTGCCGGTCGCCGAAGTCACCGCCCCAGTCTAGGACCCCGCACCGACCCGCTGAGGGTGGACGCGGTGGAGATCTGTCACAGCTGCGGGCCGCCCTCCCGCAGCGTCTCCACGGCATAGGCGAGATCCGCGGGATAGGGGCTCGTGTACTCCACGTCCTCCCCCGTGTCGGGGCTCGTGAACCCGAGCCGCGTGGCGTGCAACCACTGCCGCGTGAGCCCCAGCCCCGCGGACAGCGCGGGATCCGCCCCGTACGTGAGATCCCCGCAGCACGGGTGCTGCAGGGCGTTGAAGTGCACGCGGATCTGGTGGGTGCGCCCGGTCTCCAGGTGCACCTCCACGAGGGACGCCCGCCCGAAGGCCTCGAGCACCTCGTAATGGGTCACGGAACGGCGACCGTCCTGCAGCACCGCGAAGCGCCACTCGTGTCCGGGGTGCCGCCCGATCGGGGCGTCGATGGTTCCCTTGAGCGGATCCGGGATGCCCTGGACCACCGTGTGGTAGACCTTGGTGACCGTGCGCTCCTTGAAGGCGCGCTTGAGCACCGTGTAGGCGTTCTCGTCGCGGGCGACGACCATGAGCCCGGAGGTCCCCACGTCCAGGCGGTGCACGATCCCCTGCCGCTCGGGAGCCCCCGAGGTCGCAATCGTGATCCCGGCCCCGGCCAGCGCCCCGGCCACGGTGGGTCCCTTCCACCCGGGCGAGGGGTGCGCGGCAACCCCTGCGGGTTTGTCGATCACCACGTACCCCGGGTTCACGTGCACGAGGCGCAGATCCGGAACGTGCTGCGCGGCGATGCGGTGGGGGTCCTCGGGCACCGGGACCTGGACTGTGTAGGTCTCGGCCGCACCCACCCTGTGGGACTTGGGCGCGGGCCGCCCCCGGAAGCTCACCCGCTCCTCGGCGCACAACTGTGCCGCTGCCGAACGGGACAAACCCGTCCAGGTGGCCACGGCGGCGTCGAGCCGGGAACCTTCTTGCTCGGCCGTGGCCGTGAACCGCTCGCTCACGTACTCGGGTTCGGAGCCGGTGGGGCGGGTGTGCTCAACGGCCACGGGGCACCTCCATCTGGCGATTGGTCATGATCAGCACGAGGATCAGCACCACGCCCACGACCACCCCGCAATCGGCCACGTTGAAGATCGCGAAGCGGGGCACCGCGATGAAGTCCACCACGTGTCCGTGCGCGAAGGAGGGCTCCCGGAACAACCGGTCGGTGAGGTTGCCCGCGGCACCGCCCAGGACCAGTCCCAGGGCGAGCGCCCACAGCGGGTCCCGCACCCGGCGCAGGTTCCACAGGATCGCAACGATCACCACGGCCATCACGATCGTGAAGACCCACGTGAAGTTGGAACCGAGGGAGAACGCCGCGCCGCTGTTGCGGATGTGTTCCCACCACAGCAGGCCGGAGATCACGGGGTACTGCCGGCCGATCGGGAGGTTCTCCACGACCCACAGCTTGCTGAGCTGGTCCGCCGCGTACCACGCCGCGGCCACGAGCAGGGAGATGACGAGGCAGCGGCGGCCCACCCGGGAGGTCCCGGGGGCCGCCGCCGCGTCAGGGGTGTGTTCCGTCACCGGTGCTTACTTGGTGCCCGTGCGTTTGGTGGTCGCGGAGACGGGAGCGTCAGCGGGCTCGAGCGATCCGGTGTTGGCGAGATCGTTCAGCTGGGCGTTGAGGAAGCTCTTGAGGTTGCCGCGGTAGTCCTCCTCGAAGCTGCGCAGCTGCGCCACGGAGGCCTCGAGGTCCACTTTCTCGCGCTCAAGCGAGGACAGGGTCTCCTCCTTGGTGCGCTTGCCGTCCGCCACGAGCTGGTCCGCTTGGGTGCGGCCCTCGGTGATCAGGCGCTCACGCTCGGCCTGGCCCTGCGAGACGTAGTCGTCGTGCAGCTTCTGCGCCATGGCGAGCACCGCGGCCGCGGACTCGGCGGACTCGGTGGTCGGGACGTTCTGCGTCGCAGCAGGCTGGGCGGCGGCCGACGACGTCGTGCCCGCGCTCGGAGCGACCGTCGCGGCGGTGCTCGTGGACTGCTCGTCTGTCACGCGCACGGGCTCGGACACGGTGGTCGTCTCGGAGGACTCGGTCACCGAGGCGGCCGGAGTCGCCGTGGTCTCCTGGACGTCCTCGGTGGACTGCGAGACCGCGGAGGTCTCCACGGCGAACTCCTCGGGACGCCCACCCAGGGTCTCGACCTGCTTGCGCAGGGCGTCGTTCTCCTGGTTGAGGCGACGCAGCTCCACGACGATCTCGTCGAGGAAGTCGTCCACCTCGTCCTGGTCGTAGCCCTCACGGAACTTGGTGGGTTGGAAGCGCTTGTTGATGACGTCTTCGGGTGTCAAAGCCATGAGATGTCCTCACTCCTCTAGATGAATTGAACCGCTCGGATGGTGACCGTGCCCGGTGGTGACTGCCGCCGTTGCGCGGTGAATTCTGGCCCAGGATACAGCCGCGTGGCCGCGCCCGGGGCACGGACCGCTCAGCCGCGCAGCAGGAAACCGGCCAGGATGGCCTGCAGGATGCTGACGGCGAAGACCAGGATCAGGAACCCCAGGTCCAGCGCCACCCCGCCGAAGCGCAGCGGCGGCACGAGCCGGCGCAGCGCCTTCATAGGGGGATCGGTCAACGAGTAGATCGTGGACGCCGCCACGAGCGCCATACCCTTGGGACGCCAACCGCGCGCGAACATCTGTACCCAGTCCAGCACGAGGCGGCCCAGCAGGGCGATGTAGAGCACGTGGACCACGAGGTAGACGATCGACAGCACCAGGCCCATGCTCAGCCCTCGACCCGCTGGACCGCACCGGTATCCTCGTCGATCTCGTCCGAGTGGCCCTGGTCCAGGACCTCCACGAAGGACGGGGTCAGCAGGAACACCTTGGCGGTGACCCGTTCGATGGACCCGTGCAGGGCGAAGACCAGCCCCGCGGCGAAGTCCACGAGACGCTTGGCCTCGGCCTCACCCATGTCGGAGACGTTCATGATCACCGGTGTGCCGTCCCGGAACGCCTCACCGATGGATTTGGCGTCGTTGTACGACCGGGGGTGCACAGTGGTGATGGTGCGCAATTCGTTGTCGTCCTCTCGGGAACTGGGAGCCCGCTTGATGGGGGTCACGGGGGCTCGGTACTCGGGGGACCGGCGGGCCATGGAGGTGCTGCCGGTCTCGCTCACCGCAGTCGTGGAACCGCTCGAGGCGTGCTGGGGGGTCTCCCGAGGGCGGGGGGTTTCTTCGGAGTGGTACTCGTCGTCGCTCTCGGCCAGCCCGAGATAGACCATGGTGCGACGCAGCGCTCCGGCCATATTCTCTCCTCAATCACAGAACGGACCGACTCAGGTCGGCCCGCATGTCGTCCGTCCTTACGCTACCGCACGGCGGGCCGCGGCCCGAGAACATCCGAACCGATCCGCACGTGCGTGGCCCCCGCGGCCACGGCTGCTTCGAGGTCTGCGCTCATGCCCGCGGAGATCGCCCGCGCGTCCGGGAATTCCCGCTGCACATCCTGGGAGAGCTTCCACAATGTCTCGAAGGCCTCACGGGGTTCGGCGCCCAACGGGGCCACCGCCATTACACCGCCCACGCGCAACCCCTCGGTCCCCTCGAGCGTCCGCGCGAGCTCCAGGACGGTGTCCGGGTGCGCTCCCCCGCGGTGACCGTCCGGCTCGGCAACCGGGTCCAGGTTGACCTGCACGAGACACGGCAGATCGGCGTCGTCGCACGGGGCGGGCCGCGCGTCCCCCGCGAGGGCCGCGTTGCGGTGCGAACGCACCGCCTTGCCGAGCGCGGTGACGAGCGAAGGTCGGTCCACGGAATGCACCCAGGACGCGTACTTGACCACGTGCTTGGCCTTGTTGGACTGCAACTGCCCCACGAAGTGCCACGCGGGAGGGCTCACGGGAGGCTCCTGTCGGGCGAGGGTCTCAGCGACCTCCGCGGCCTTGGGCCCGGCCTCCTGGTCCTTGTTCTCCCCCACCGCACGCACGCCCAGTTCCCGCAGGCGCAGGACGTCCTGGGCGGGGAAGAACTTGGTCACGACCACGAGCGAAGGCAGCTCGCCCCCGCGGGCGCGCTCGGGCGCGCGGTCCTCGGCCGCGCGCAGGATCCGTTGGCGCACCGCGGACAACCGCTGCGCGAGTTCCGCGGTGCGACCCGCGTCCTGCGGATCAGTGGTGTCCATTATGCGGTGCCCCTCCCGTTGCGGGCCCACACGAGCCCGGCCAGTCGTTGCGCTGTGGTGTCCCGGCGGTACGAGTACAGCGCGGGGTGCTCGAGCGTGCACCACGTCGTGCGGTCGGTGCTCGCGGTCGCCACGGTCACGCCCCGCTCGCGCAGCAGCGCGTCCGCGGCACTCGGCAGGTCCAGGCCGGGAGTTCCCCACGCGGTGGTGGTCGCGATTCCGGGCAGCGCCGCCTCGGCCGCCTCGGCCATCTTCGCGGGTACCTCGTAGCAGTCCCCGCACACCGCGGGGCCGATCCACGCGGTGATCCCGGTGGCACCGCGGTCCTCGAGCGCGCCGAGGGTGTGCTGCAGGACCCCGTCCAACAGACCCTTGCGGCCCGCGTGGGCCACCGCGAGGACCGGCGCCGCGGCGTCGTCGTCCGTGCGGCCCACGAAGACCACGGGAAGGCAGTCCGCCGTGAGGATCCCCAGGGGCGTGCCGTCCGTACTCACGGCCGCGTCCGCCTCGGGGGCCTGTTCGGGCACGTCGGTGCCCGTGGCGTCATGCACGGTGGTGCCGTGCACCTGGTGCACGAAATGCACACCGCGAGCGCCGGGGCCCAGTTCGCGTTCCAGCGTATGACGCCGCTGCCGCACCACCGCGGGGTCGTCGCCCGTGTGGGTGGCCAAATTGCCCTCGGTCGCGTCCGTGAATGCGATGCCCACGCCGTGGTGTTCACTGCGGAACCACATGCCGTTCTCCTTCCACTGCCGTGCCCCGCGCGGGCGCGGGACGTCGACGGGGTGGTCACCTCAGTGGTAACCACCCCGTGCTGCACCCCGATCGGTGTTTGCGCTGCAGGGCGTTCACACTGCAGGGTGCTCGAGCGGACCCGTGCCGCCCGTGCGGGCACCGGCCCCGATATCAGTCCCCCGGAACGATGCACACCGCTGAACTCACCTGGTGCGCATCGCTGGACTCACTTCAGGAAGTCCGGGAAGTCCAGGGAGTCCTTACGGCCCGAGGAGTTCGTGGAGGACGGCGCGTCCGACTCGGCGGGCAGGTCCACGTCGAAGCCCGCGTCATCGGGGATGTCGTCGTCCTGGTTCTGCCGGGACGCGAACCCCGCGGTGGGTGCGCCGTAGGAGGAACCGCCGCGTTGAGGAGAGCGGCCCAGACCCGAGGGCCGGGACGCGTCCCCGCCGAAGGTCGCGCGGGTGTTCTCCGCCTGGCGCTGCGCGGGCGAGGAGTTGTTGGCGTTGGTCTCCTGCGAGACCGAGTCGAACCCGGCGGCGATGACCGTCACGCGGGCCTGGTCCCCAAGGGCGTCGTCGATCACGGCACCGAAGATGATGTTGGCCTCCGGGTGGGCGACCTCCTGCACGAGGCGCGCGGCCTCGTTGATCTCGAACAGACCGAGGTCTGAACCACCCTGGATGGACAGCAGTACACCGTGGGCACCGTCAATCGAGGCCTCGAGCAGCGGGGACGCGATCGCGAGCTCCGCGGCCTTCACGGCACGGTCCTCGCCCTGGGCGGAGCCGATGCCCATGAGCGCCGAACCGGCACCCTGCATCACGGACTTGACGTCCGCGAAGTCCAGGTTGATCAGGCCCGGGGTGGTGATCAGGTCAGTGATGCCGGAGACACCGGACAGCAGTACCTGGTCCGCGGACTTGAAGGCGTCCAGCATGGACACGTTGCGGTCCGAGATGGACAGCAGGCGGTCGTTGGGGATCACGATGAGCGTGTCCACCTCGTCCCGCAGGGTCTCGATGCCGTTCTCGGCCTGGTTGGACCGGCGCCGACCCTCGAAGGTGAATGGGCGGGTGACCACGCCGATGGTCAGCGCGCCGAGCGAGCGGGCGATGCGGGCCACGACGGGCGCGCCACCGGTACCGGTTCCGCCACCCTCGCCGGCGGTCACGAAGACCATGTCCGCGCCCTTGAGGACCTCCTGGATCTCCTCCTCGTGGTCCTCGGCGGCCTGGCGTCCCACGTCCGGGTTGGCGCCGGCGCCAAGACCGCGGGTCAGTTCGCGGCCAACGTCCAGCTTGACGTCCGCGTCCGACATCAACAGTGCCTGGGCGTCCGTGTTGATGGCAATGAACTCGACGCCACGCAGACCTTCTTCGATCATGCGGTTGACGGCGTTGACACCGCCGCCGCCGATGCCGACCACTTTGATGACGGCCAAGTAGTTCTGGGGGGTTGAGGAGTCCATATGCACCTAACTCGCGTGGGCTTGCGGGAACGTGGGATGTTCGGTTGAGGTAAAGTTTCAACCCTGAGGTGAAACTCCCGGGATATTGGCACCCGCGGGTGCAATATCCTGATCAGGGTAAGGATAACAACCCCGCTCTGTTCTCCGTATCATGCTCCCACGTGTTACCGGAGTTTGCCATACATCCCCTGGTCGCGCCCAACTTTAAAGTCTCAGGCATGGGTTAAGAAAATGCGCTGGATTCTCACCGGACCACGGGGTGCAACGGTGCGGAGACGTCGATGAGCGAGGCGTCCTTCGAGGCGTCCGAGTTCACCAGGGCGGCCACGACCTGCGACTTCAGTTCGCTCTCCCCCGCATCCCCCCATAGGACCTTCTTGCCGTCCTTGAGAGTGAGCTCCACGGCCGAGCCGGACGGGGCGTCGGCCGCGTCCAAACGGGACAGCACGTCCGCCGGCAGGGCGGCCAGGACCTCGGAGATGTCGGTGAACTTCTGGGTGCTCAACACGCCCCGGCCACCGGCCACGAGGGGCACGTCCGGGCGCTGGGCACGGGGCACGGTGCTGAGGGACTTGCCCTCGGAGTCCACGAGCACCAGGTCGGACCCGTCCTCGACCACGGCCACGCCCACGCGTTCGTGCAGGTGCACCGTGATGGTGTGCGGGGGCCGCAGCACCACGTCCACGGACTTCACCTGGGGGACGTCACCGACCGAGTCCATGATCTCCTGCTTGGAGATCCGGGGCATGGGGACTCCCTCGTACCCGGCCAGGGCCTGCTCCACCGTGCGGGGGTCCGTGAGGGTCGCACCCTGCACGTCGATCGTGCGGGTCGCGAACAACGGCGAGAAGAAGACCACGAGCGCCAGCGCCGCGAGCACCACGAGGCTCAGCAGTAGTGCGAGCAGACGGCGGCGCCGGGTGCGCCGGTGCTGGCTCGGCGGGAACGGCACGACGGTCGTGGAGTCGTCGTCGGCCTCGGCGGCGGTGTCCTCGGGCGCGTCCTCGGCGGCACGCGCCGCCCGGCGCTGGGCCCGCCACGTGGAGAACCGTCCCCCGGCGCTCGGCACGGCCTCGAGTTCGTCCGTGGCCACACGCGTGACCTTGGCACCGCCGTGCACGCGGACGGGGGTCTGTTCGCCCGGGGCGACGCCCATCGCGTCCTCGGGCGCGCTGCCGCGGCCGCGCGCGGACCTCGACCCACCCGAGGACGCACCGGGCGTGCGTCCCCGCGATCCCCGACCCACGACCGACGACCCCATTCCGGTGGGGCCCGACGTCGGGAACGGGAGGTCCGCGTCCCACGGGGTCGAGGCGTCCGTCCCGGTCCCCGAGGTGTCAGAGATGCCGGACGTGTCGGTGGTTCCGGACGGGTCGGCGGTCCCGGTGTCAGGCTCGGCACCGGACGGATCGACGGTGTCGCGCGCGGCGGCGTCGTCCGCGTCGAACGGAGCGCCGCCCACACGGGGCTGGTGCGGAGGGACGGAGCGTGCCATCAGCGCTGCGCCAACGCGGAGAGGATCCGCGGCCCGAGAGCGGTCACGTCACCGGCGCCGATCGTCATGATCACGTCCCCGGGACGCGCGCGGGCCACCACGGTCTCGATCGCCTCCTCGGCGCTCGGGGTGGAGACCACCCGGTCGTCGGAGGCGTGCCCGGTGATCGCGGCGCCGGTGATCCCCGGCTGGGGTTCCTCGCGCGCGCCGAAGACGTCCGTGACGCACGCGAGGTCTGCGATCTCGAGGGCGCGGCAGAACGCCTCCGCGAACTCCCGGGTGCGCGAGTACAGGTGGGGTTGGAACACGGCGAGCACGCGGTGACCCTGGGCGACGTCGCGCGCGGCCGTGAGCGCGGCGGCGACCTCCGTGGGGTGGTGAGCGTAGTCGTCGAAGACCCGCACCCCGCCGTCCTCGCCCTTGGGGTCGAAGCGCCGTGACGAACCGTGGAACGAGCCCAGGCCCTCGGCGAGCAGGTCCGGGTCCGCGCCCGCGGCGAGGCCCGCGGTGAACGCCGCCGCGGCGTCGGCCGCGTTGTGCGCTCCGGGAACGGCGAGCGTGAGCTCCACGGTGCGCCGGGCGCCGTCGCGGTCGAACGTGAGCGTGCAGGACGAGCCCGTGCCGTGCGGCGTGGCGTCCGGGACGACGACGTCCGCGGCCGGGTCCTGCCCGTACGTGAGCACGGCCTCCCCGCGGTCCCGACGACGCCGCGCGAGCCGGTCCGCGCCCGGATCGTCCGCGCACGCCACGAGGGTCCCACCGGGGCGGATGGTGTCGCAGAACGCCTCGAACGCGGCGTAGAACGCTTCCGCGCTGCCGTAGTGGTCCAGGTGGTCCGGTTCCACGTTGGTGATGATTGCGATCCGCGGGTGGTAGGTCAGGAAGGAGCCGTCCGACTCGTCGGCCTCAGCCACGAACCAGTCGCCGGAACCGAAGCCCGCATTGGCGCCGAGATCCGGGACGTGGGCGCCCACGGCCCAGGACGGGTTCATGCCGGCCGCCTGCAGGGCCACGGCAGCCATCGAACTCGTGGTCGTCTTCCCATGCGTCCCCGCGACCGCGATCACGTTCCTGCCGTGCATCGCCGCAGCGAGTGCCTGCGAGCGGTGCAGGATCCGCGCACCCGCGGCACGTGCGGCGGCCAGTTCCAGGTTCGTCTCCTTGATTGCCGTGGAGACGACCACCGTGGCGGCGTCGGCCACGTTGGCCGCGGACTGCCCCACGAACACCGTGGCTCCCAGCGCCTCGAGCTGCCGCAACCCGGCCGAGTCCTTCGCGTCCGAACCGCTCACCGCCACACCGCGCGCGAGCAGCAACCGCGCGACCGCGGACATGCCCGCCCCGCCCATGCCGATGAAGTGCACGCGGCCCAGGCCGTGGGGATCGAGGGGTTGCTGGGTGTTCACTGGTTCTCCTGGGGACGTGGGGGGGGAAGGTTTTCAGCGGCGGGCGTGGTCGAGGGTGAGCCGGGCCATCACCTGCGCGGCGTCGCGGACACCGTGGGCAGCGGAGGCCTGGGCCATGCGATCGAGCCGGGGAGCGTCGGTCACGAGCGGGACCACGGTCTCGCGGTAGAACGCGGCGGTGAACTCGGCGTCCCGCACGATCTCGGCACCACCCGCGGCTACGATGGAGCGGGCATTGAGTGCCTGCTCACCGTTACCGATGGGCAGGGGCACGAAAACGGCGGGCAGACCCACGGCGGCGACCTCGCACACCGTGGCCGCGCCTGCGCGGGCCACGAGCAGGTCCGCGGCCGCGTAGACCTTCTCCATCCCGTCCACGTACTCGGTCTGGACGTAGTTCGGCGCGCGCAGCAGCTCGCCGTCCGGGGTGCGCACTTCCTTGGCGCACCCCGTCACGTGCAGCAGCTGGTACCCGTGCCGCGCGACCTCCCCCGCAATCGCGGCCACGGTCCGGTTCAGGGACTGGGCACCGGAGGAACCACCCGTGACCACCACGGTGGGCAGGTCCGGGTCCAGCCCAAGCGCCGCGCGGGCCTGCGCGCGTTCCGCGGTCCGGTCCAGCGTGGCGATCTCACGCCGCATGGGCATGCCCACGGTGCGCGCACCACGCAGCGGGGTGTCCGGGAAGGCGGTCGCCACGACGGACGCGAACCGGGCGCCCACCCGGTTCGCCATCCCGGGCTTGGCGTTGGCCTCGTGGATCACCACGGGGATCCGACGCCTCGCGGCCGCGAGGTACACGGGCGTGCACACGTACCCGCCCACGCCCACGACCACCGTGGCCTGTTGCGCGTCCAAGATCCGGCCGGCCTGGCGCACCGCGGCGGACAGCCGACGCGGCAGGCGCGCGAGGTCCAGGGACGGCTTGCGGGGCAGGGGCACGCGGTCGATCAGTTCGAGGGGTACACCGGCCTGCGGGACGAGCCGCGTCTCCATGCCGGAGGCAGTGCCCACGGCGCACACCGTGGCGTCCGCGCGCAACTGCTGCACGGCGTCGGCGATGGCCAGCAGGGGGCTGATGTGCCCCGCGGTGCCGCCACCGGCGAGCACCACGCGGGCGGATCCGGCCCGCTTTTGCTGGTGGTCGATGTCGTGCGTGGTTGTCATTCTCGTCCCTTTCCGAACCGCTGGGTCACGCGCTGCGCCCACGACGTCCGGGGGCGTTCCGGTTGCGTGGCCAGCCCGCGCTCGTAGGCCTCCTGGTCGTCCAGGATCTGGGTGCCCGATGCCGCCCCGGACCGTCCGGGACCCACACGCACCGAGCGCGGGACCCGGGCGAAAGACATGACCACGCCCACGGCCGCCATGGTCATCAGCAGCGCGGATCCACCGTAGCTGATGAAGGGCAGCGGGATACCGATCACCGGGAGCAGGCCAGTGACCATGCCCAGGTTCACGAAGGCCTGGCCCACGAGCCACGTGGCCACGCACGCGGTGGTGATCCGCACGAACGTGCTGCGGGTGCGCAACAGGATCCGGGCCATGGCCACGACCATCACGATGAACAGCGCCAGGATGATCACGGTGCCCACGAGGCCGAGTTCCTCGCCGATGATCGAGAAGATGTAGTCGTTGTGGGCCTCGGGCACGTAGTTGTATTTGAGCCGGGACTGGCCGAGCCCCACGCCCCACCAGCCGCCAGTGGCCAGGGCGTTGAGTCCTTGCTGTGCCTGCCAGCACGCGTCCGTGGCGCCGCACTCCCCGAACAGCCACCCGGTGATCCGGTCCAGACGGTGCGGCGCAGTGATCACGAGGAACAACCCGCCCAGGACGAGGCCGGCCGCGCCCACGAGGAAGATCTTCAGGGGTGCGCGCGCGAACCACAGTGCCGCGGCGTAGATGAGGCAGAACACGATGGCCGTACCGGCGTCCCCGCCGGCCAGCGTGAGGAGGGTGGGGACCAGGAATCCCACGACGGAGGGCCACAGGGCCGGCTTCCAGTGCTGCGCGACCGCATCTCCCTGGCGCGCGAACATCGCCGCGAGCCAGATGCACAGCGCGAGCTTGGCGAACTCCGAGGGCTGGAACGACTGACCGCCCAGCACGAGCCAGTTGCGGTTGCCGTTGACCTCCCGCCCCAGGGGTGTGAACACGAGCAGGGACACGAGCACGCTGAGACCCCACAGCACCCACGCGATCCGCGTGTAGAAGTGGGGTGGCACCATGGACAGCGCGAACATCGCGATCAACCCCACGACCCCGAACAGCGCCTGGCGCGCGAACAGGGCGTACGCCGAGCGACTGTCGGAGATCGATTCCACCGCGGACGCGGAGAGCACCATCATCACGCCGATGCCGGTGAGCAACACCACGCACCCGGCCAAGGCGTAGTAGGAGTGGAAGAGCGGGCCGTCGGTGAGCTGGTGCCGCCAGCCGCGCATCCTGGTGCTCAGGGCGGTCGATCGGGTGCCCGGCTCCGCGGGCTCGGCTACCCGGGGACGTTCGGGGGTGCGGGTGGCCATCAGAACCCCAATTCTTCGAGCACGACATGCATGAACGCGTTGCCGCGGTCCGCGTAGTCGGCGAACTGGTCCATGGACGCGGCCGCCGGTGCCATCAGCACGGTGTCCTTGGGCTCGGCGTGTTCACGGGCCAACCGCACGGCCCGGCGCATCACGGCGTGCCCGTCCGTCGGGTCGATGCCGGAGTCGTCCGGTGCGGTGCCGCCCTGGCCCGGGGTCGCCGCGAGGACGGGCACGTCCGGGGCCAGGCGGGAGAGCGCGTCCAGCAGGGCGGCGTCGTCCGTGCCGATCACGACGACCGCGCGCAGCCGGCCTGCGTTGCGCTCCACGAGGGTGTCGTACGTGACGCCCTTGGAGAGCCCGCCGGCGATCCAGACCACGGAGTCGAACGCGGACAGGGACGCCTGCGCGGCGTGTGGGTTGGTGGCCTTGGAGTCGTTGATCCAGCGCACCCCGTCCGATTCGGCCACGAGCTGGATCCTGTGTTCACCGGGGCGGTGGGCGCGCAGTCCGTCCCGCACGGCCTCGGGGCTCACCCCGGCGGCGCGCGCGAGCGCCGCGGCGGCGAGCGCGTTGGCCACGATGTGGCGCGTGGGGATGGAGCCGGTGTCCTCGATCGATCCGATCTCGGCGGCGGTCGTGATGCGCTCTGCGACGAACGCGCGGTCCACGAGCAGGTCGTCCACCACGCCCACCATGGACAGCCCCGGGGTCTGCGTGGTGAAGCCCACCGCGCGGCAGCCCTCGAGCACGTCCGCTTCCTCCACGAGTTCCTCCGCGCCGTCCTGTTCGGCGTTGTACACGCACGCGACCCGCGTGTTCTCGTACACACGGGACTTGTCCGCGCGGTAGTTCTCGAAATTGCCGTGCCAGTCCACGTGGTCCTGGGCCACGTTGAGCACCACGGAGGCCAGGGGCGAGACGGAGTGCGTCCAGTGCAGTTGGAAGCTGGACAATTCCACAGCCAGGACGTCGTACTCCACAGGATCGCGCAGTGCGTCCAGGATGGGCGTGCCCACGTTGCCCACGGCCACGGCCTTGAGCCCGGCGGCCTGCAGGATGGAGGCGGTCATGCCCACGGTCGTCGTCTTGCCGTTCGTGCCCGTGATGCAAACCCATTCGGGGGTCTTGCGCCCCGCGCGGCGGTTCACGCGCCACGCGAGTTCCACGTCACCCCAGATCTGGATGCCCTCCTCGCGCGCCGCGGCGAGCAGCGGGTGGGTGGGCGGGAAGCCCGGGGACGTGATCACGACGTCCGGGCGGGCCCCGGCCACGTCCGGGACGCTCGTCATGGCGTCCGGCCCCAGGACGACGTCGCTCGCGCCCACGATCTTCAGGGTGTCCGCGCTCTGCCGATTGCGTTCGGTGTCCCGGGAGTCCAGGACGGTGACGAGCGCACCGAGTTCGATCAGGGTGTCCGCCGCGGCGAAACCCGAGACCCCGATCCCGGCGACCACGGCGCGCAGACCGGACCAGGGCGCGTCCCAGCTGGTCAGCTCCGCGAGGCGGGGGTTGTCCAGGACGGGGTTGTCGTTGCTCGCGTGCATCATGTCTGGTCTGTGCCTCATCCTCGTGTCGGTCGTGGGTGGTCTCGCGGGTGACCGGCGCGCTCCGCCGCCCGAGAGCGGGGTGCGCGCCGCGCGGTCAGTGCAGCGCTTCCGCGCCGGGGAACGCGCCGCCGTTGTGCAGCAACCAGTCACCGTAGAACACACCGAGCGCGGCGGCCACGAACAGACCGGCGATGATCCAGAATCGGACCACGATCGTGACCTCCTGCCAGCCCTTGAGCTCGAAGTGGTGTTGCAACGGGGCCATCTTGAAGATGCGTTTGCCGTGGGAGAGCTTGAAGTAGCCCACCTGCAGGATCACGGACAGGGTGATGATCACGAACAGGCCGGCGATCAGGATCAGCAGCAGTTCGGTGCGGGAGAGCACCGCGAACGCCGCGAGCGCGCCGCCCAGGCCGAGCGAGCCCGTGTCCCCCATGAAGATCTTCGCCGGGGACGTGTTCCACCACAGGAACCCGATGAGCGCACCCACCAGGGCCGCGGCCACGATCGAGAGGTCCATGGGATCCCGAACCTCGTAGCACGCCGCCTGTGCCACGTTCTCGCACAGGTGCCCGGCCTGCCACAGTGTGATGAGCATGTACCCGCTGAACACCAGGATGGACGCGCCCGTGGCGAGCCCGTCCAGACCGTCCGTGAGGTTCACGGCGTTGGTGGTTCCGGTGGCGATCAGATTCACCCAGATCACGAATAGGATGGCCCCCGCGATCGGCCCGGCGAATGCGAGGTCCACGCCGGTGTCCCGGGTCCAGGAGATCGCCGTGGAGGCCGGGGTGTGACCGGCCTCGTCCGGGAAGAACAGCACGAGCAGCGCGAACGCGATCCCGATGGCCCCCTGCAGGGCCATCTTCCCGGCAGCGGTCAACCCGAGGTTCTGTTTCTTGGAGATCTTCTTGAAGTCGTCCAGGAACCCCACCAGCCCCATGCCGAGCATCAGGCCGAGCGCCAGGACGCCCGAGAGGGTGATCCCACCGTTCTCAGGCCACGCGATCACGCTGATCAGGTGGGTCACCAGATAGGCGGCCACGACTGAGAGCAGGATGGCCACGCCACCCATGGTGGGGGTGCCGCGCTTGGTCTGGTGAGACGTGGGTCCGTCGTCCCGGATGTACTGACCGTACCCGCGCCGGGCGAGCACCCGGATCAGGGCGGGCGTACCGAAGATCGAGAACACGAGGCCGAGCCCCGCTGCCACGAGCAATTGGATCACGGGCTCAACCCTCCTGGTGGTTCGTGTCGGTGGTGGCCTGGGCCACCCGGTCCCCCAGGTGCTGCAACCCCGCGGCGTTGGACGCCTTGAACAACACGATGTCCCCCGGGCGCAGCGTGTCACTCAGGTACTGCTCGGCGTGCTCGGTGTCCGGGACCCAGGCCGCTTCCTCGCCCCACGAGCCCTCCAGGGTCGCAGCGGTGTAGACCGGCCGGGCGACCTCCCCCACGGCCACGACATGCGAGACGTTCAACCGCACGAGCAACTGCCCGAGTTCCGCGTGGGCGGTGATGGACTCGTCACCGAGTTCAAACATGCCACCCAGCACGGCGATCGTGCGCCGCGCGGGGTGCTCCTCGTCCCCGCGGCCCAATTGGGCGAGCGTCTGCAGGGCGGCCCGCATGGACTGCGGGTTAGCGTTGTAGGCGTCGTTGATCACGGTCACGCCGTCCGGGCGCTCCGTGCGTTCCATCCGCCACCGCGAGCGGGGGCCGCGGCCCGTCAGACCCGCTGCGATCTCGGCCGCGGGGACCCCGGCGCCGAAGGCCACGGCGGCCGCGGCCAGCAGGTTGGTCACATGGTGCGCACCGATCAGCTGTGAGTGCACCGGGTGGGCGGAGCCGTCCGGGAAGTGCAGCGTGAAGGCGGGGCACCCGTCGGTACCGACGGTCACGTCCTCGGCCCACACGCGCGGGTCCTCGTGGGCCGGGTCGTGGGCGTCGGGCCCCTGCCCGAAGGAGATGATGCGCGCGTCGGTGCGCTCGCGCATGGCACGCACGCGGGCGTCGTCGTCGTTGAGCACCGCGGTGCCGTGCGCGGAGAGGCCCTCGACCATCTCGCCCTTGGCGCGCGCGATGTTCTCCACGCCACCGAACTCGCCCGCGTGGGCCGAACCCACGCACAGTACGGCGCCCACGTCCGGGCGGACGGTGTCGCACAGGTAGCGGATGTTGCCGATGTGCGTGGCGCCCATCTCGATCACGAAGTACTCGGTGTCCTCGGTGGCCGTGAACACCGTGAGCGGGACACCCACCTCGCCGTTGTACGAGTTGCGCGGCGCGACCGTGGGGCCCTGCGCGGCGAAGATCCCGTGCAGCAGGTCCTTGGTGGTCGTCTTGCCCACCGAACCCGTCACGGCCACCACGGTGACCGGGTGCGCGGCACGCAACTGCTCGAGCACGTGGCTCGCGAGCGCGCCCATCGCAAGCACCACGTCCGCCACGACGACGCACGGGTACGGAGCCCCCGCGTCGTCGGTCACCACGCGTTCGGTCAGGTGCAGCACCGCGCCGGAGTCCGCGGCGGCCGGCACGAAGCGGTGCCCGTCCGTGGTCTCGCCCGGCTTGGCGACGAACAACGCGCCGTCCGTGACTTCCCGGGAATCGGTCGTGACGGAGGTGACGGTCACGGACTCGGGGTCCGGGACCCCCGCGAGCTCACCGTTCACGGCCCGCGCGAGCTGCGCGGCGGAAATGGCAATCATTGCTGCTCCTTCGTGTCCGCGTGCAACGCCGCCAGGGCGTCCCGCAGCTCTTCGCGGTCGTCCAGGTGCACGACCACGCCGTTGAAATCCATGGCGGTCTCGTGACCGCGGCCCGCCACGATGATGGCGTCGTCCGGGTGGGCCATGCGCACTGCAGTGCGGATCGCGGTCGCGCGCGGTTCGATGACCAGCACGTCCGTGGCGCGAGCATGGTTCGCGACGGCCTCACGAGCGCCCTGCGCGACCTGCTCCCGGATGGGAGCGGGTTCCTCGGCGTGGGGATCGTCGTCCGTGATGATCACGACGTCCGCCTCCTCCGCCGCGACCCGGCCCATGATGGGGCGCTTGGTGGTGTCGCGCTCGCCGGTGGCGCCGAAGACCACGATCACGCGACCGTGCCCGTCCTCGGGGGTCACGGCGCGCAGCGAGCGCGCGAGCGCGTCCGGGTTGTGCGCGAAGTCCACGAGGGACGTGGGCCGCGTGCCCACAAGTTCCATGCGTCCGGGCACGCCCGCGCTCAGGGGGTCGTGCTCGTCCAGGACGCGTTGCAGGGTGTCCAGTGCCACGCCGGAGTCCAGGACCATGAGCACGGCCAGCGCCGCGTTGGCCACGTTGAACTCACCGGGCAGTCCCGTGTGCATGTCCAGCGCGCGCCCGTCCGTGTGCTGCAGCGTGAACGCGTGACCGATGCCCCGGCGGGTCAGCGAGCGCAGGGTCCAGTCCGCGGCGTCCGCCCCGCCGGTCCCGACGGGGGCGGTGCCTTCCGCACCGCTCGCGTCCTGACGCGTTCCGTCCGAGCCGCGCAGGGCAACGGTCGTGACGTTCTCCGCACCCAGGTTCTCGCGGGCCCGCTGCGCCATCGCGGCGCTCCACGGGTCCCCGTCCCCCAGCACGACGACGCCGCGGCTCGTGCGCTCGCGCGTGAACAACTGCGCCTTGGCCTCGAAATACTCGGCCATGGACCCGTGCAGGTCCAGGTGGTCCTGGGTGAGATTGGTGAACCCAGCGACGTCGTAGTGCACCCCGTCCACCCGGTGGAACTCGAGGGCGTGGGACGAGACCTCCATGGCGGTGGCGGTGATCCCGCGTTCACGGGTCAGGGCCAGCAGGGAATGCACGTGCGGAGCCTCTGGCGTGGTCATGCGTGACGGGATGGGTGTGTCCCCCGCGAGGATCTCGATGGTGCCGATCAACCCGGTCATGTGGCCCAGGGCGCGCAGGATCGAGGTGATGAAGTAGGTCGTGGTGGTCTTGCCGTTGGTGCCGGTCACCGCGAAGAGCTCCTGGCCGGTGCCGTCCGCCGGTTGGGAATCATAGACCGCGCGGGCCACCGGACCCACCCATGAACGGGGTTCAGGGCTCACGAGCACCGGCAGGCCTACGCCCGCCTCGACCACGGACCGCGCGCCGTCCGGATCGGTGAGGATCGCCACGGCACCGGACGCGGCGGCGTCGGCGGCGAATCGCGCCCCGTGCACCTTGGCGCCGGGCAGCGCGGCGTAAAGATCACCCGGCTGCACCTCCCGCGAGTTCAGGACCACTCCCGTGACGGGAACGGTGGTCCCCGTGGGGGCGGGGACCACCCGCGCGCCCGTGAGCCGCGCGAGCTCCTCGAGCGAGTGGGCCACGGGCCGGGACGGACGCAGACTCTGCGCGTCGGTCCCTTCTTGGGCAGATGCCACCATAGAAATCCTCTTCGAACCTGTCTGTGGACGTACCCCGTCCACCCGGGCCGGTGTCTCACCGGTCGTTGCTGCCGCCATGTGCTTCTGTGTGGGAAGTTTAGTCCTGGGACTCGTCCCTCCCCGGCTGCGGCCACGTTTGCTCGAGCGCGTTCGTGGGTGTCACGTCCCGGTCCACGTTCTGCGGCACCTGCATGTCGAACGTGGGCCCCGTGGTGGTGGAGGGCGCCACGTTGAAGTGGTGCAGCACCTGGGACATGATCGTGGAGAACGCGCTCGTCACGCCCAGGGTGCGCACGTCCCCCTGGGGGCGCTGCATGGTGACCGCCACGAGGTACTGAGGGTCCTCCATGGGGGCCACACCCACGAAGGACGTGGTGTAGCCCTCGTACCCGCCGCCCTCGCTCGGCGCCTCGGCCGTACCCGTCTTACCACCCACGCGGTATCCCGGCACGGCCGCTTCCTTGGCGCCGCCCTGCGTGACCACGTTCTCCATGATGTCCAGCGTCTGCTGCGCGGCGGACTCGGAGAGCACCTGTTTGGGTTCAGGACGTTCGGGGTGCGTGACCGTCCCGTCCGGCGCGGTCACGGAGTCCACGAGACGCGGTTCGATCTGACGGCCCTTGTTCGCGACCGCCTGGAAGATCGACGCCGTGCGCAACGGGGTCTGGGACACGCCCTGACCGAACAACACCGTGTACTCCTGACGCGGGTCCCACTGATCCGCGGGCGCCAGGATGCCCGTGGACTCCCCCGGCAGTTCGATACCCGTGGCGGAACCCACCCCGAAGTTCGCGAGGTTGTCGTGGCGGGCCTGCTTGTCCATCTTGGAACCCATGATCACGGTGCCCGTGTTCATGGAGTCCGCGATGATCCCCGCGACCGTGCGGTTCTGGGTGCCGTGGTCGAACGCGTCGGTGATCTTCTCGGAACCGATCTGCAGGTACGGCGGGACCGTGATCTCCGTGGTGGGGGACACGATCCCCCGGTCCAGGGCGCCGGCCACCGTGGCGATCTTCTCCGTGGAACCGGGCTCCACGGCCTGGGACACGGCGCGCGAACCGAGGTCGGCGGCGTCGGCCTTGCCCGGGACGTTGGGGTCCACCGAGGAGGTGTCCGCGAGCGCCAGGACCTTGCCGGTCTTGACGTCCATGACCACGGCCGTGCCCCATTCGGCCTTGAGCTGCTTGGCCCGTTCGCGCACGGCCTGCTCCGCGAAGAACTGGACGTCGCTGTCGAGCGAGAGCTTGACGTTCGAACCGTCCTCGGCGGCCTTCTGTTCCTGCGGGGCCACGGGGATGCGCACGCCGTCGCCGGAGATCTCGAAGCGGCGCTCGCCGTCGGTGCCGCGCAACAGGGAGTCCTGGGTCTGTTCGATCCCGCCGAGGGCCTGGTTGTCCCCGCCCAGGAACCCGACCACGGATCCGCCCAGGGAACCGTCCGGATAGCTGCGCTGGAACGTGGGCTGGCCGTAGATGTACGGCAGGTTCAACTCCCGCAGGGCGTTGTACTGCTCGGGGGTTACGCCCCGCGCTACGTAGTTGAAGCTCTTGTCCCCGTCCAGCGCGGCCTTCACGTCCGTGTCCTTCATGCCCAGGGCGTCCGCGATCTTGTACACGGCCTGCGTGGGGGTCACGGTCTCGGTGGAACCGTCCTTGTGGGGCACGGTCACGGCAGCGACGGCGCTCTGGTCCACGGTGATGTCGTAGCGCTGCAGTGTGCGGGCCAGCACCGTGCCACGGCTGTCGGTGATCTCCCCGCGCACCGCGGGGATGGACTCCACGAGCGTGCGCTGGGCGGCCGCGGCCTCGGCCCGGCCCCCGGGGTCCAGCCCCTGGACCCAGAACAGGCGGCCCACCACGAGAAGCAACAGGACCAGCAGGAAGGCGATGCCCACGTGCATGCGCGAATAGGGCCGGAACACTCGGTTCTTGCGCGCTGACGATGCTGACACGGTCTTCCTCGATTCCTGGACTTCAGCGTGGTGGGGCCACCTCCGACGGGTTCTACACCCGGTCCGCGGCGCGGACCGGCGCGTTCACTGGCCAGGCGCGCGCTGCGACGGCGCGGGGATGGAGCCCCCGTTGAGATCCCGGGACTCGTCGGCCTTCTGGGCCGCTTTACGCTGGGCGGTCTTCTTGTCCGCTTCTTCCTTGGCGCGCTTCTCTGCGCGTTCCTCGGCGGCGATCCGGTTCGCCTCCGCGGCGTCGGAACCCTTCATCTGCGCGGGCGGCACGAGGATGTTCTGCGCGTCCGTCTTCTCCGCGGGGGCGCTCGGGGCCGTGACGGCACCCGTGCCGAGCTGGATGCTCCCCACATCCTTGGCCGGGACCATGCCCAGGTCGTTGGCGCGGGCGGCCAGGTTCTGCGGCGCGGAATTGGCCTCGATATCCTGCGTGAGCGCCTCGTTCTCCTGGGAGAGAGCGCGCTGCTGACCCGTGAGCTCGGTCAACTGGTACTGCCCCTGGGTGATCTGGATGTTGAGCACCAGGATGCCCACGAGAGCTGCGGCCAGGGCGAGGGTGCACATGACCACGGTGGAGACCCGGCTGCGGCGGGCCGCGCGGCGCGGCACCACGGAGAGCGGCCTACGCCCGTCCGCCCCCCGGCCCGAGGGGTCACCCGACGACGGGTGCGAGGCCGACGTCGCACTGCTCATCGCGCACTCCCTGGTCTCGTGGTCTCCCGGAGCCGCTCGACGGCACGCAACCTGGCCGAGGCGGCCCGGGGGTTGTCCCGGACCTCCTGCTCGCCGGCGCGTTCCGCCCCGCGGGTGAGAACCTTCAGCGTGGGCTGGTGTTCCGGCAGTTCCACGGGAAAACCTCTGGGGGCCGTGGAACGTGCACCGCGAGTGAACTCCTGCTTGACAATTCTGTCCTCCAGGGAGTGGTAACTCATGGCGAGGACACGCCCTCCCACCCTGACAGTTTCCACGGCGGCGGGCACGGCACGCTCCAGGACGTCGAGTTCCTCGTTGACCTCGATCCGCAACGCCTGGAAGGTCTGTTTGGCCGGGTGGCCCTTCTTGTGCTGGGCCGCGGCGGGGACCGCGGAGCGGACCACGTCCACGAGCTGGGCGGTCGTGCGCAGCGGGGCCTCGGTACGGGCGGCGACGATGGCGCGCGCGATCCGCGGCGCGAAGCGGTCTTCGCCCCAGCGGTAGATGATGTCCTTGAGCTGGGCCTCCGAGTACTCGTTGACCACGGTGTACGCGGACAGTTCCGCCCGGGAGTTCATGCGCATGTCCAGGGGGGCGTCGAACGAGTACGCGAAGCCGCGCTCGCGTTCGTCCAGCTGCAGTGAGGACACCCCGAGGTCGAACAGGATGCCGTCCACCCGGTCCACACCGGCGGCTGCGGCGGCCTGATCGATGTGGTCGTACGTGGTGTGGATGCCCGTGAACCGCTCCCCGAAGTGCGCAAGGCGTTCCCCGGCGAGTTCGAGGGCCTGGGGGTCCCGGTCGATCCCGACCACGCGCAACCCCGGGAAGCGTTCGAGCATGGCGTGGGTGTGCCCGCCCATGCCCAGGGTCGCGTCCACGACCACGGGGTGTTCGGTGTCCAACGCCGGCGCGAGCAGGTCCAGACTGTGCTCCAGCATCACGGGGATGTGTCGTTGCTCGGCGGGGGCGTGGTCCATGCCGGGCTCCTGGTCTGTCGCGGATCGTGCGGGTACTACGGGTCGCAGGTCTCGGTGCGCACGGCACCGATGTCCTCCGGGGGCATCCTACGGTGCGCCCGGACACCAGATCCCCATCCGCCGCTCGCCCCTCGAATCCGGCCTGACTCGGGGGAAGTCGAGTCAGGACGGTGACGTGGGCGGCTGGAGATCTCATGTCCGGGGACGGCACCGGCGGGGGTCCGCGCGGTGGTCCTCGGGTGATCAGAACAGCCCGGGTATGACCTCGTCCTCCGTGGCGGAGAAAGCCGCTTCCTTCTCCGCCAGGTACTGCTGCCACGAGGCCGCATCCCAGATCTCGGCGCGGCTGCCCGCCCCGATCACCGCCAGTTCCCGGTCCAGGCCCGCGTACGAGCGCAGGGACGCCGGAATGGTGATGCGACCTTGCTTGTCCGGGACCTCGTCCGATGCCCCGGAGAGAAAAACGCGGATGTAATCCCTGGCCTGCTTGGACGACAACGGGGCCGCCCGCATCTGTTCGTGGACCCTGGCGAACTCCTGCGCGCTGAACACGTACAGGCAGCGTTCCTGCCCTCGGGTCAGCACGAGTCCGTCCGCCAGTTCGGCCCGGAACTTGGCCGGGAGAATCAGCCTGGCCTTGTCGTCCAAACGCGGTTCGTATGTTCCGAGAAACACAGCCACCGCCTTCGAACCAGGGTCAGCCCAACCCTCGCTTCTCTACCACCCTCCACTTTACTCCACTGCCCTCCCCCGTCAACGCGGATCCCCTCCACGGCACGCCACGACGGCGCTGCCCCGGGGCGTCGTCGACACACCTTTCCCGGCGTGGTCTGCGGGCACGCCGGAGACGATGGGTCCGGACATGAAAGAACTCCCCGGCGCGGTGCCGGGGAGTTCTCGGAAGTTTTACGGGCTGGACGGCCTGCGGGAAGGCTCAGCGCTAACCCTGATTGCGTTTGTCCCACTTCTCCTCGAGGTTCTGGAGGAAAGTGGAGGACTTGCGTGGACCGGAGGGACCGCGGCCGAACGGCCCGCCATGGGACGGCCCGCTCCCGGGGCCTCCGGGATTGGCCGCGCCCTTGTCCGGGGTGGCCCGGCCCCGCACGGTGGCCACGTACGCGCCGGCGGCCATCACGATGAAGCCCAACACGCCCACGATGATCAGGTGCATGGCGACCCCGGCGAGCAGGACGCCCAGGCCAACCACTGCGATCACGACCCCCAGCACGACGTTGCGCATGGACCCGCGCCCCCGAACCGCTTCGGTGTGCATGGTCGACGCGAAGCGGGGGTCGTCGTCGTGCAACTGCTTCTCGAGCTGGGCGAGAAGCTGTTGTTCGTGCTCGGAGAGAGGCACGATTCCTCCTGTGGTGTTGAGGGAGCGAGGCGGGGGCGGTACGGCTGCCTTCCTCACGTACCGTCCAGAATATCCCGTGCGGGACGGATTGGCATCGTCGCTTCCATGAGTTTGGCTGGGCGCACAATTCCGGGGCCGAATCGGTGGTGCACGCGGTCCATGGCTTCCTCCGCGGCACCCCATTCCTCCTCCCGTCCGTCCAGGCTCAACTGGAACGCGCGATCGGCCCCGGTGAGCTTCTCCGCCCTGATGCCCACGAGCCGCACGGCCTGCGCTCGCGGGCCCAGACCGTCCAGTAGAGCGCACGCTTCGGTGTAGAGATCGTGGGCCGCGGTGACGGGGTGACTCAGCGTCCTGGAGCGGGTGATGGTCGAAAAATCGGCGTAGCGCAGCTTGAGTCCCACGCGCCCGGCGCGCAGTCCGTGCCTGCGCAACCGGACCGCGGTGTCGTGGGCCAGGCCCAGCAGCACACGTTTCAGAGCCGCACTGTCGGCGACGTCGCGCTGGAACGTCCGTTCGGCCCCGATGCTCTTCTCCTCGCGCGCGGGCGTCACGGGACGGGGGTCGTGGCCGGTGGCCAATTGTTTCAAATGTGTCCCGGAAGCGGTGCCCACGAGCGCGTGCAACCGGGGCAACGGCGTGGCGGCGATGTCCCCGACCGTGGACAGCCCGGCGGACTGCAGGATCTCGGAGGTGCGCTTGCCCACCCCCCACAACTTGCCCACCGGCAGCTGTGCCAGGAACGCGAGGGTGTGCTCGGGCGTCACCACGAGCAGCCCGTCCGGCTTGCAGTAGGCGGAGGCGATCTTGGCGACCGTCTTGTTCTCCGCGACCCCCACGGAGGCGGTGAGTCCCGTGCGTTCGTGGATCACGCGCCGCAGGGTCCGGGCGATCTCGACGGGCGGTCCGCTGCGCCGGATCGCCCCGGACACGTCCACGAACGCCTCGTCCACGCTCAGCTGCTCCACGCGGTCCGTGACCGAGCGGAAGATGTCCATCACGATCCGTGAGTAATGGGTGTACGCCTCGCGATGCGGTTCGAGCACCACCGCGGAGGGGCAGCGAGCGCGGGCCTGGGACACGGGCATCGCGGAGTTCACGCCGTACCGGCGGGCCTCGTAGGACGCGGAGAGCACCACCGAGCGCGGACCGGAACCGGCCACGATCACGGGGCGGCCGCGGTACTGGGGGGCGTTGAGCAGTTCCACGCCCACGTAGAACATGTCCATGTCCACGTGCAGGATGGCGCAGCGCCGGTACTCGGCCAGTTGCTGCGGACTCGGCCCGCCCATGGCGCCTCCTTCCACGACCCTCCGGCATCGGGAACCCATCGCCACGCGGGACCCGTCCGGATCGAGACCCGTTGATGACGGACATGCCACTCGCGCGGGATCTGGTTCGTCTTTCGTAAGCCTAGGAAGGGGCTCCGACACGCACACGGGCCACGGCGCCACGAACTTGTCCGGCCCCGGGCCGCTCGACGGGGCGGCACCGATACGCATCCGCGGCGCCGCGTCCGGTTAGGCTGGTCGGGCGCCCGCGGGGCGGCCCGGCGTCGTGGAGCCCGTGCCCGTGACGCCCGCCGCGACCCGCGGTACCGCGCAGCGCGGCCGACAGCATCCCCTCGATCAAAGGTGCCCTGGCATGACCCTTTCCGACGCGTCCGTCACCGCGACGCAACAGGACCGTGACTTCTCCGCGCTCCTGGACGAGCGGATCACCGAGTTCTTCGCGCGGGAACGCGAACGGGTCACCGGGATCTCCCCGCACGCGACCGTGCTCGTGGACGCGATCGAGGACCTCACGCGCGGCGGCAAGCGCCTGCGCGCACGGCTGTGCTACTGGGGCTGGCGCGCGGCGGGCGGGGCCGTGGTGGACGACGTCGCCGTGGCCGCCGCGTCGTCCCTGGAACTTTTCCAGACCGCGGCGCTGATCCACGACGACATCCTGGACCGCTCGGACACGCGCCGCGGCAAGCCCAGTGTGCACCGCGTTTTCGAGGCTCTGCACCGCGACGCCGGGTGGTTCGCGGACGCCGCCCACTTCGGAGTCAGCGCGGCCGTCCTCACCGGGGACATGAGCCTGTCCTTCGCGGAACAACTCTTCGCCGACGCCACCGCGCGCGTCGCCAGGGACGCGGCAGCGACCGCACGGGAGATCTTCTCCACGATGCGCACCGAGGTCATGGCCGGGCAGTACCTGGACATCCACGCGGAGGTCGCTCCCGCCGTGGGCGACCCCGAGAAACAACTCGAGCGTGCCATGACCGTGCTGCGCTACAAGTCCGCCAAGTACTCGGTGGAGCACCCCGTGGAGATCGGCGCGGCACTCGCCGGCGCGGACCGCGCGTTCCTCGCGGACTGCTCCGCGTTCGCGCTGCCGGTCGGCGAGGCTTTCCAATTGCGCGATGACGTCCTGGGGGTCTTCGGCGACCCGGAGACCACGGGCAAGCCCGCCGGGGACGACATCCGCGAGGGCAAGCGCACCGCGCTGATCGCACTGTGCGCGGCATCGAGTTCGGCCGAGGACATCGCGTGGCTCGAATCGGTGCTCGGCCGCGCGGAACTCACCGAGCAGGAAGTGCACCGCGCGCGGGACCTCATGCGAGTCAGCGGCGCCCACGCGCGCTCGGAGGAACTCATCGCGTCCCTCGTGCGCACCGCGGACACGCAGCTGGCGCGCTTGCGCACCGATGACGTCGCCCGGGCCGGACTGCAGGCGCTCGCCGACGCCGCCGTGCGCCGCGCCAAGTAGGCCGACTCAGCGGGCGGGTGTCACCAGCCCAGGGCCTGTGCCCTGCGGCGCACCTCGGTCTTCTGGCCACGGCGCAGCGCGTCGATGGGCCGCCCGGGCAGGGACTCGTCCTCGGTGAACAGCCAGCGGATCGCCTGGGCGTCCGTGTAGGCGGCATCCCGCAGGACGGCCACGGTCCCCTTGAGGGAGTCCACGGGGCGGTCGCCGTCCATGAATTCGGCGGGGACCACACGCACGCGGTCTTCGGGTCGGCGCACCTCGAGCAGGGCGCCGTCGTCCACGAGCCGGTGCACCCGGGTGATCTGGATGTCCATGGCCTCGGCGATGTCGGGAAGGTAGGTCCACTCACCCACCAACGAGTCGAGTTCGGCGAATTCCTGGGCGGAGAGATCGGTTGAGTAGTTCACGAACCCTACTGTGCCACGGCGCACCGACCGGCTCACACACCGGTCGCGACCGGGGGTCGGGTAATCTGGGGGCACCGTGCTGTACCGGAGGGTGCCGCCGGATCTTCCCCCGCTCCCCCGTCCAGAGGTAGGAATCGCGAACATGCCGGTTGACCCGCCCCACGACCGCCGGTCCCCCCGTTCCACATGGTCCCGCCGCGCCGCGCAGGGCTCCGCCGCCGCGCTGGCCGCCCTCACCGCCCTGGGCACCGTGGGTTCCGCGCACGCCGCGCCGGCGCCCGCCCCGAACGTCCACGTGGCGCATCATGCCCAGTCCACGCACGTGACCGTGGCCCCCGGGGACTCCCTGTGGTCCCTGGCGACCGCCCACGGGGTGCGAGTCCAAGACCTGATGAGCGTCAACAAGCTCCCGGCCCACGGCATGATCCGCCCCGGCCAGCGGCTCGTGATCCCGGGATCGGACCGCGCTCCCGCCTCCTCCTCCGCGGCCGCATCGCGCGCCGACGACGCAGACCCGGCCGGCTCCGACCGCGGCGGCTCCCGGCGCCACACCGTGGCCGCCGGTGACACCCTGTGGGACCTCGCGCAGCGCTACGGCGTGAGCGTGGCCGAGCTCATGCGGGCCAACGGGGTCTCCGCTGCCTCCGTGTTGCGCCCGGGCCAGGGACTCACGATCCCGGGCGGGGCGGCGGGACCCGCCCGAGCGGCGTCGTCGTCCGAACCCGCCGCGACGGTGCGTGACGCTGGCACGGCCGCGGCCCCGAAGCACAAGGCCGCCGTGGGTGACACGTTCGCGGGCCGCACGTACCCCCGCGAGGTCGTGGAGTCCGCGAACCGACACCACGCCCAGTTGCAGCAGCGCCAACTGCCGGCCCCGGAGCAGATCCGTGAGATGGTGCGAGCGACCGCCCAGGAGTTGGGGGTGGACCCGGCGCTCGCGCTCGCCCACGCCTCGCAGGAATCCGGGTTCCGCCACGGGGTGGTCTCCCCCGCGGACGCCGTGGGCACCATGCAAGTGATCCCGTCCGCCGGTGAGTGGGCGTCCGCGATGGTGGGTCGGGACCTGGACCTGCTGGACCCCCAGGACAACATCACCGCGGGGGTCGCGCTGATCCGGGAGCTGCAGGCCAAGGCCCCCAACAAGGCCGCGGGGATCGGCGCCTACTATCAGGGACTGCACGGCGTGAAGACGTACGGTATGTACCCCGACACCAAGGCGTACGTGAAAGCCGTGAGCGCACAGGAACGAGAATTTGCCCAGTAGCAGCATGAACGACCACCGCGTGGGATCCCTGCTGGAGGGCCGGTACCAGGTCCGCCGCCTGATCGCCCGCGGCGGTACGGCCACGGTCTACGAGGGGCTCGACGAACGGCTCGAACGTCCCGTGGCCCTGAAGATCATGCACCCCCACGTCGCGGACGACCCGTCCTTCCTGGCCAGGGCACGGCGTGAGGCCAAGTCCGCCGCGCGCCTGCACCACCCCAACGTGGTGGCCGTCCTGGACCAGGGTCACACCGCGGATGGCGTGCTCTACCTGGTCCTGGAATACGTGGACGGGCCCACTCTGCGCGACGTCGTGGCCCATGAGGCGCCCATGACACCGCGCCGCACGCTCGACCTGCTGATCCCCGTGCTGCGCGGCCTCACCCAGGCGCACCGGATCGGCCTGGTCCACCGGGACGTGAAGCCCGAGAACGTCCTTCTGACCCGGGGCGGGCAGGTCAAGGTTGCCGACTTCGGACTGACTCGCGCCGTGGACGAGCACACCACGAGCACCACGGTCATGGGCACGGTGGGCTACGCCGCCCCCGAACTCGTGGGGGACGGCCCCGTGGACCAGCGCAGCGACGTCTACGCCGTGGGGATCATGGCGTACGAGATGCTCACGGGCTCACGCCCGTACACCGGTACCGCCCTGCAGGTCGCGACCGCCCACGTGAGCCGGGACGTCCCCGCCCCCAGTGGGCTCGCGCAGGGCGTCCCCGCCGCGCTCGACGAGTTCGTGCTGCGCGCGACGTCCCGCGACGCTGCCCAGCGCCCCGCCGACGCCGCGGCGCTGCTGGACCTCGCGCTGGCCATCCGACGCTCGCTGCCCGAGCAGATCGACCCGCCCTCACTGCGGGACACGGACACGGTCGTCCTGGGAGGCGGGTCCCACGCCTCGACGGCTGCGGCGGCGGTCGCCGGAGGGGCACTGGCCGGCGCTGCGGGAGCGTCCGCCGCTGCCGGCGCGGCCACCGTTCCCACCGCGGGAGGCGACGCCGCCGAGGCGCCGACGCAGGCACTCGGCGGAGTACCCACGGAGGCCCTCGGCGATGCGGGAGCGGATCCCACCGGGGAGAACGCCACCACCCCGCTCGGTAGTCAGCACACGCATGGAATGGGCCGTCCCGGCGAGCGCGGGGCCGGTGCGCCGATCCTGCCCGCCTTCGAGCCCGATGCGACCGGGACCATCGCCATGACCCAGGTGGGCTCCACCGCCCACCGCTCCCGCGACACACCCCGGGTCCGGCTGAACCCCCAGCCCCTTGCCCTGCACCTGGCCGTGGGCGCCGTGGTCTTCGCGCTGCTGCTCTCGGTGGCCGGATTCCTGGGCTGGTGGCTCGGCTCGGCCCCCGGGACGGCGTCCGCGACCGTCCCTGCCGTCGCAGGTCAGGACACCGCAACCGCGGAACGCGCCCTCAACAGCGCGGGCATCTCCAACGTGGGCGTGCGCTCGACCACGAGCCCCGAGGTCCCGCAGGGCATCGTGATCGCCACGGATCCCGGGGCCTCCACCACCGTGCGCGGTATCGAGCAGGTCAACCTGGTGGTCTCCGAGGGTCCTGCCCGCGTGAGCGTTCCCACCGTGGTCGGTTCAGCGGGCGACGACGCCCGGGCCGCGATCACCGGCGCCGGGCTGCGCGTGGGCGAGATCTCGCGGGAGTACTCCGCGCAGGCCGTGGACACCGTGCTCGGGCAGTCCCCCGCTGCGGGGACGAGCGTGGACGAGGGCACGACCGTGGCCCTGACCCTCGCCGCGGACACCCCGCAGGGTGCACCGCCCAACGTGGTGGGCCAGGACGCGGACTCCGCCCGGCAGAGCCTCGAGGAGCAGGGGTACACGGTGGAGATCAACTCACCCATTGGTTCCCACCTCAACCGGGTCGTGCGCCAGCGTGAGGACGGGAACACGGTGATCCTCACCGTGTTGTGACGGTCGTGCGGACACGACCGCATGAGTGGCGACCGTGCTGTCACGACCACGCCGTGACACCCGCGCCCCGAAGGCGATGACGGCACGGACGCCTTACACACGAAAGATGACCCCGGCACCACCCGTGCCGGGGTCATCGCATGTCACCGGATCAGTTCTGCTGGGAGAGGTACTCCGCGACCAGGAACGCGATCTCCAGGGACTGCATGTGGTTCAACCGGGGGTCGCACAGCGTCTCGTAACGTTCGGCGAACGAGGACTCGTTGACCGGGTCGGACCCGCCCAGGCACTCCGCGACGTCGTCACCGGTCATCTCCACGTGGATGCCGCCCGGGAACGTACCCAGCGCGCGGTGCACCTCGAAGAAGCCGCGGACCTCATCCACGATGTCGTCGAAGTTGCGGGTCTTGTACCCCGAGGGCAGCGAGACCGTGTTGCCGTGCATGGGGTCCGTGACCCACACGGGCTTGGCACCCGACGCCTCCACGGCCTGGATCACCGGGGGCAGCTTCTCGCGGATGTTCTTGGCACCCATGCGGGTGATGAACGTCAGGCGACCCGGCTCGCGCTCGGGGTCCAGGGCATCGATGAGCCGCAGGGCGTCGTCGCCCGTGGTGGACGGGCCGAGCTTGACGCCGATGGGATTGCGCAACCGGGAGAGCAGGTCCACGTGCGCGCCGTCGAGTTCGCGCGTGCGCTCCCCGATCCACAGGAAGTGCGCGGATGTGCCGTACGGCAGGTTCGTGCGGGAGTCGATGCGGGTCAGTGCACGCTCGTAGTCAAGCAGCAGCGCCTCGTGACCCGCGAAGAACTCGGTGGTCTTGAGAGCGTCGAAGTCGGAGCCGCACGCGGCCATGAACTTCACCGCGTGGTCGATCTCGCGCGCCATGGACTCGTAGCGGGCGTATGCCGGGTTGGCCGCAAAGCCCATGTTCCACGCGTGCACGCGGCGCAGGTCCGCGAACCCGCCCTGGGTGAAGGCGCGAATCAGGTTCAGCGTGGACGCGGACGTGTGGTAACCGCGCACCATCCGCTTGGGATCGTGAACGCGGGACTCCTCGGTGAAGTCGAAACCGTTGACCATCTCCCCACGGAACGAGGGCAGGGTCACGCCGTCGCGGGTCTCGTCGTTGGACGAACGCGGCTTGGAGAACTGCCCCGCCATGCGCCCCATCTTGACCACGGGCAGCGACGCGCCGTACGTGAGCACCACGGCCATCTGCAGCAGCGTGCGCACCCGGGCCGAGATCTTGTCCGCGGTGGCACCGGCAAACGTCTCGGCGCAGTCGCCGCCCTGCAGGAAGAACGCCTCACCGTTGGCCACCTGGGCCAGGCGCGCGCGCAGCCGGTCTACCTCCCCCGCGAACACGAGGGGCGGGACGGCGTTGAGCTCCTGCATGCTGCTCGCGAAGTCGGGGTGCTGCGCCCACTGGGGGTGCTGACCGATCGTCTTGTCCCGCCACTCGTCCAGGCCGGGATAGTTCGCCGCGCTCGGGGAGGGGGACGACACGGTTCGGATCTGTTCAGGCAGCGTTATGGAACTCATTCGGACAGTCTAGGCGGATTCCTTGGGACCGCGCTCGTCCGTTCCGTCATGTGAACGTCCCTGCAGCTTGGCGCCCAGGTTGCTCGCCTGCTGGGACACGGCGTCCGTGACCGCGCGTCCCTTGTCCCGGGTGGCCTCGACGACGTCGCGGGCCTGGTCCTTGAGCGCTGCAGTCTTCTCCTCGGCGAGCGCGCGCTTGTGATCAGCAGCGTAGACGTCCGCCATCTCCTGGCCAGAGATCTTCTGGATCGCGGCCATGATCTCGTCCGTCACGCGGCGCATGGTCGCGTGGTCCCCGTGCCGGGACATCAGGTCCGAGAAGTCCATGGGCTCACCGAAGACCGTGGTGACCTTGGCACGACGCGGATCCGGGAACCGTGAGCCCAGGGGCTGCATCTTGTCCGTGCCGAACATCGCCACGGGGATTACGGGGGCCCCGGTCTCCAGCGCGAGGCGGGCCACACCGATCTTCCCCTTGTAGAGCCGACCGTCCGGGGAGCGCGTGCCCTCCGGGTAGATCCCGATCAGCTTGCCCTCGGCGAGTGCCTGACCGCCGGCACTGAGCGATTTGGCGCTGGCCTTGCCACCCCTGCGGTCCATGGGGATCTGGTTGATGGCTTTGAAGAACGCGCCGATCACGCGCCCCTTGAGCCCGGGGGTCGTGAAGTACTCGGACTTGGCCAGGAAATACACCTGGCGCGGCACGGCCACGGGCATAAAGATGGCGTCCGGGACGGACAGGTGGTTGCTCGCGAGGATCGCGGGGCCGTGCTCGGGGACGTTCTCCAGACCCACCACGGTGGGTCGGCACACCAGGTTGACCACGGGGCCCACCACGTAGGTCTTCAAGAACATGTACACCATGAGCGGGAGCCCTTTCGTCATCGCGGGAGTCACCGGATGCCCGCGGTGACCCGGCCGTGCACCAGTGCGCACGCGCGGCACCGTGCCTTTGTTCCGCCACATTCTCTCACGAGTTCTCGCGGCGGCTGGCACAATGGCGCCATGTTCTCCGATCAGCAGCTCCACGGCCCCCTGCACCTTCCCGGCTCCTCCTCCGTGGGGGTCCTCCTACTGCACGGCTTCACGGCCACCACGGCCTCCGTGCGGGATTGGGCGCACGCCGTCCACGAGGCCACCGACGACGCCGGAGCCCACCCGGGCGTGCGCGTCCCCCTGCTGCCCGGGCACGGGACGCAGTGGGAGGAACTGGCCGAACAACCATGGCAGGCCTGGCGGGACGCCGTGGACGAACAGTACTGGGCGTTGCGCCGCGAGCACGACCGCGTGGTCGTGGGCGGGCTGTCCATGGGCGGCGCGCTGGCCCTGCACACCGCAGCCCGGCGGGAGGTCGCCGGGGTGCTGCTCGTGAACCCCGCGCTGTCCCTCGTGAACCGGATGGCGCGGTTCAGTCACCTGCTGAGTCCCGTGGTCGCGTCCCTGCCCGGGATCGGTGGCGACGTCAAGAAGGAGGACGTCCTGGAGTCCACCTACGACCGCACGCCCCTCGCCGCCGTCGCGCAGCTGAACGTGCTGATGCACCGGACCGTGCGCATGCTCCCGGCGATCACCGCGCCCACCGTGGTGTTCCGTTCCGAGGTGGACCACATCGTCTCCGGGGACTCCGCGGACCTGGTGGCCGAGCACAGTTCCGGGGACGTCCGCGTGGTCGATCTGCAGAACAGCTACCACGTGGCCACCCTGGATCACGATGCCCCGCTGCTCGAACGGATCTCCCGGGACGCGGTCCAGCGGTTGTCCCGGGGCGAGCAGTTCCTCCCCGAGGACCCGTCGTGAGTTCACGCCAATCACCGGAGGACCCGTTCGAGCGGATCATCCGCGACAACTCGTGGGACGACGTCCCCCGCGACGACGAGGACCTCGAACCGTGGGCCGAGGACTTCCCGTGGGAGCCCCGCGAGCAACCGGCCGAGGAGATCCCCGTCGAACTGCGGGACACCCGGGAGGACGAACGCTACGAGCCTGATCCCGGGCCCGTTACGAGCGGAATCTCCCCCGCCATGCTGCGCGCCCTCAGCACCGTGCTCGCGGTCATCGTGATCATGGTCGGACTCGCCCTGTTGCCCGGTCCCCTGCCCCCGGTTATGTGGCTGCTGGGCCTCGTGGGTCTGGTCACGGGTCTGTACCTGGTCTTCCGCGCGCTGCCGCAGGACTCCCCCGAGGACGACGACGGCGCCGTCGTCTGACGCGTCCGCGCGGCGCGTTCCAGCGGGTCCGGCTCCCCGGACGCGGGCGCCTCCGCCACAATCCTGCCGGGGTCGCCGTCATGTGGTGGACACGTCCAGTATGTGCCGGGAGTGAGGCGCGACACACAGTAGGCTGAGAGCCGTTCCCATCAGGAAGGTGCCCCTCAATGCGACGCGTCAGCGCCCCGGCCATCGTCGATCCCCTGCCGTACCCCGGCATCGCCCACATCCTTGCCGAACGCGCCGAGCAGAAGCCCGACACGGTGCTGTACACCGTGCTCGCAGAAGGGCGCGAGCGGGACGTCACGGCGCGACAGTTCCGTGACGAGGTCGTGGCCCTGGCCCGCGGGATCGCCGCGAAGGGCATCCGCCCCGGCGAGCGCGTGGGCCTGCTGAGCCGCACGCGCTACGAGTGGACGCTCGTGGACTTCGCCCTGTGGTGGGCCGGCGCAGTGCCGGTGCCCGTCTACGACACGTCCTCCCCCGATCAGATCGCCCACATCATGTCCGATTCGCAGGCCGTGGCGATCTTCGTGGAGACCGACGAACTGGCCGAACGCGTGCAGCGGGCCACCGGGATCACGGAGTTCGCGGCCGCACGGCGGATCTGCGTCTTCGACACCGCCTCCAGCGAAAACTCCCTGGAGGCCATGATCGCGGGCGGCGCGGACCGCACGGATCTGCAGACGCCCTACGACGGCGTGACCCTGGACGACGTCGCGACCCTCATCTACACCTCGGGGACCACGGGTGCGCCCAAGGGCTGCGAACTGACCCACCGCAATTTCGTGTCGTGCTCGCAGAACACCATCCCGGTGGCCGGTGCCGTCATGGCCGGGGGGTCCCGCACCCTCATGTTCCTGCCGCTCGCGCACGTGTTCGCCCGGTTCGTGGAGGTCACGTCCCTGGACGCCGGGATCACCCTGGCCCACACGCCGGATGTCTCCCACCTCATGGAGGACCTCGCCCGGTTCAAGCCCACGTTCATCCTGGCCGTGCCCCGCGTGTTCGAGAAGATTCTGGTGGGCGCGCGGTTCAAGGCCCAGGCCGGTTCGCCGGTGAAGAAGCTGATCTTCGAACGGGCCGTTGCGACCGCCGTCGCGTGGTCACGCGCCGCCGTGAAGGGCCCCGTGCCGCCGCTGCTCGAAGCCCGCCACCGCCTCTACGACAAGCTCGTGTACTCCACGCTGCGCCAGGCCATGGGCGGGGACGTGCGCTACGCCGTCTCCGGGGGTGCGAGTCTGGGCGACTACCTCGCGCACTTCTTCAACGGGATCGGTGTGTACGTGGTCGAGGGCTACGGGCTCACCGAGACGACCGCCCCCATCGCGGCGAACTTCCCGAGCCTCAACCGGCTCGGCACGGTGGGCCACCCGATCCCCGGCAACGAAGTCGCGATCGCCGCGGACGGGGAAATCCTCGTGCGCGGCGCCAACGTGTTCGAGGGCTACCACGGGCTGCCCGATAAGACCGCCGAGGCGTTCTTCGACGGTTGGTTCGCCACCGGGGACCTGGGCCACCTGGACGACGAGGGTCTGCTCACGGTCACGGGGCGCAAGAAGGAGATCATCGTCACCGCGGGCGGCAAGAACGTGACCCCCAACCAACTCGAGGATCCCATCCGCGCCTCCGCGACCGTGGGGCAGATCATGGTCGTCGGGGACGACCGCCCCTTCGTGGCCGCCCTGATCACCCTGGACCCCGAGACGCTGCCCAAGGTGCTGCCCGGACTCGGGCTGGATCCGACCATGAGCGTCGACCGGGCCGCACGCGAGGAGGCCGTCATCGACCACGTCCAGAAGATCGTGGACCACGCCAACGCCAAGGTCTCCCGCGCGGAGGGCATCAAGGCCTTCCGCATCCTGGACCGTGACCTCACGATCGAGGACGGTCACCTCACTCCGTCCATGAAGCTCAAGCGGGCCAAGGTCGCCCAGGACTTCGCGCGCGAGATCGAGGACATCTACGCGCGCTGACAGCCCGCCGACGCCGCGGGGTGCCCGGGCCAGGAACTGCGCTTCGCATACCGGGGTCCGGGGGCTCGGTTCAGTTCTTCGTGCGCTGCCCGGGGACGTCCAGACCCAGCAGCGCGTTCTCCACGACCTCCGCGAGCGCGGGGTGGATCCAATACTGGCCGCGTGCCATTTCGTGGGCCCGCAGCCCGAAGGACATGCCCTGGACGAGCGGCTGGATCAGGTTGGAGGAATCGCGGCCGATGAGGTGTGCCCCCAGCAGCTCGCCGGTGCGGGCGTTCGCGATGAGTTTGCAGATCCCAGCGTGGTCCTCCATGGCCCATCCGTAGGCCACGTCCCCGAAGTCCTGTTCCTTGACCGTGATCCGCTCGTCGTTCCGGGCGGCCCAGTCGCGGGCCTGGACCTCGGTCATGCCCACGGACGCGATCTGCGGTTCGGTGAACACCGCGGACGGCACGTAGCGGTGATCGGTCGCGCGCAGATCCTGCGGGTGCACCACGTTGTGGGAGACCGTGCGGGCCTCGGCGTTGGCCACGTGCTTGAGCTGGTACGGGGAGCACACGTCCCCGAGGGCCCACACACCGGTCACGGGTTCCCCGTCCGAGAGCACACGCTGGTACTCATCCACGGCGAGCAGACCGCCGCCGGTGACGTCCAGGTGGGCGGCTTCCGGGCGCAGCGTGTCCGCATTGGGGACGCGCCCCGTGGCCAGCAGGACGACGTCGGCGGTGCCGTCCCAGTGCTGCCCGGAACCATCGGAGGCCTGCGCCGACACCGTCAGGCGGCCGTCCTCGGCACGCTCGATCCCGGACAGCGTCCACCCGAGTTGCAGGTCCCACTGTTCGGCGGCCTCGCGCGTGAAGCGTTCGACGATCGTGTCGTCGTGTTCGCGCAACAAGCGCTGCGAACGGTTGAGCTGGGTCACGGAGGCGCCCAGTCCGCGGAAAACGTGGCAGAACTCGGCGGCCACGTACCCGCCGCCCACCACGATGACGTCTCGGGGGAACTCGTCCAGGCGCATCACGGTGTCCGAGGTGTGTACCCCGGGCAGGTCGGTACCCAGCACGTCCGGGATGCTGACCCGCGAACCGTTGGCCAGCACGATCTCATCGGCGGTGATCCGCTGCCCGGACTCGGTCTCGAGGACCTTGGGTTCCACGAAGTGCACGTACTCCTGGATCACCGTGACGTTGTCGAGCGACTCGCGGTACTGCAGCCCGTTCTTGGAGATCGCGTCGATCCGGGCGAAGATGCGATCCCGCATGCCGGGCCAGTCCACACCCTCGATCACGGCATCCAGGCCCAGCCGTATGGCGTCCCGCGCTTGGTCCCCCACGGTGGCCGGGTAGGCGTACATCTTGGTGGGGATGCACCCCACGTTGAGGCACGTGCCGCCGAACCGGCCGGGTTCCACGATGGCGACGTCGAGGTCCGCGTGCTCGTCTGTGAGGATGGAGTTGCCGGAGCCGGAGCCCACGATGATCAGGTCGAAAGAACGCATGCGCCCCATCCTAGGCCGCCGCCCCGCGCGTCCGAGGACAGGCGGGGCGGCGGGATCCGTCACTCGGGGTCGATCACCAGCACCAGGTCCCCGCCGCTGACGTGCGCGGTGTCCGCCAGTGCCACGCGGGAAACCGTGCCCGAGACCGGCGCGGTGATGGACGCCTCCATCTTCATGGCCTCGATCGTGGCCACTGAGTCCCCCGCGGCGACCTTTGCCCCCTCGGAGACCGTGACCGTGACCGCACCTGCGAAGGGTGCCGCCACGTGCCCGGGCTTGGAGGTGTCCGCCTTCTCGGTCTCCACGGCCTGGGACTTCACCGACTCGTCGCGGATCTCGAGCAGGCGCAGCTGACCGTTGAGGGTCACCATGACCGTGCGCATCCCCTTCTCGTCCGGTTCGGAGATCGCCTGCAGGGTGACCAGCAGCCGCACCCCCTTGCCGAGCGAGATGACGTGCTCGTGGTCCTGTTTCAGCCCGTACAGGAAGTCGCGGGTGTGCAGGAGGGAGATGTCCCCGTACTTGGTGCGCGAGTTCTGGTAGTCGCGCGTGGGGCCGGGGAAAAGCAGCCGGTTCAGGGCCGCGCGGCGCACCTCGCCCGGCTGGGCGAGCTCCTCGACATCCTGCTCCGAGAGCTCCTCGTCCGCCAGGTGCACGGTGCGTCCCTCCAGCGCCTTGCTGCGGAACGGTTCCGGCCAGCCCGCGGGCGGGGTGCCGAGCTCGCCGGCGAGGAAGTTGATCACGGAGTCCGGGATGTCGAACTTGCGGGGATCGGCCTCGAACTCGGCGGGGTCCACGTCCATGCCCACGAGCTGCAGGGCGAGGTCGCCCACCACCTTGGACGACGGCGTGACCTTGACCAGGTGCCCCAGCATCCGGTCCGCGGCGTGGTACATGTCCTCAATCGCCTCGAACTTCTCCCCGAGCCCCAGCGCGATGGCCTGCTGGCGCAGGTTTGAGAGCTGCCCGCCCGGGATCTCGTGGCGGTACACGCGCCCGGTGGGCCCGGTCAGCCCGGACTCGAAGGGCTTGTAGATGGAGCGCACCACTTCCCAGTAGGGCTCCATGTCGCTCACGGCGTCCAGGTCAAGTCCGGTGTCCCGGTCCGTGTTCTCGAGCGCGGCCACGAGCGCGGAGCCCGAGACCTGGGACGTGGTGCCGGCCATGGACGCGGATGCGGCGTCGACGGCGTCGACCCCGGCCTCCGCAGCGGCGAGCAGCGTGGCGAGCTGCCCGCCCGCGGTGTCGTGGGTGTGCAGGTGCACCGGCAGGTCGAAGCGCTCGCGCAGGGCCGCCACGAGACGCCGCGCGGCCTCCGGGCGCAGCAACCCCGCCATGTCCTTGATCGCCAGGATGTGCGCGCCGGCGTCCACGCACTGCTGAGCGAGGTCCAGGTAGTAGTCGAGCGTGTAGACGTTCTCCTGCGGGTCGAGCAGGTTGCCCGTGTAACACAGGGCCACCTCGGCCACCGCGGTGCCCGTAGCCCGCACCGCCTCGATGGCCGGGCGCATCTGCTCGACGTCGTTGAGCGCGTCGAAGATCCGGAAGATGTCGACGCCGGTCTCGGCCGCCTCCGAGACGAACGCGTTGGTCACCTCCACCGGGTACGGCGTGTACCCCACGGTGTTGCGCCCGCGCAGCAGCATCTGGATGGGGATGTTCGGCATCGCCTCGCGCAGCAGCCGCAGCCGCTCCCACGGGTCCTCCCCCAGGAAGCGCAGCGCGACGTCGTACGTGGCACCGCCCCAGGCCTCGACCGAGAGCAGCCCCGGCAGCAGGTGCGCGTACGCGGGTGCCGCCGCGAGCAGGTCGCGGGTGCGCACACGGGTAGCCAGTAGGGACTGGTGGGCGTCACGGAACGTGGTGGACGTCACTGCGAGCGGTTCGTAGTTCCGCAGGGTACGCGCGAAGCCCTCGGGCCCCTGCTCCTGGAGCACCTCGCGCCAGCCGGAGGGCACCTCGTGGGAGGACGGGCCGTCGAACGGGCTGCGGAAGGGTTCGTCCCGCTTGTCCCCGGGGTAGTGCGGGAGCTTGTCGCGCGGGTCCATGCCGTCGATGCGCTCGCCGTGGGGCTTGTTGACCGTCACCTCCGCGAGATAGTTCAGCGCGCGGGTGCCGCGGTCCGCCGAGCCCTTGCCCTTGAGCAGGTCCGGGTGGTTCTCGATGAAGTCCGTGGCCACGTCCCCGGCCAGGAAGTCCGGATTGTGCAGCACGGCCTGGAGGAACTGGATGTTGGTGGCGATCCCGCGGATGCGAAACTCGGCGAGCGCGCGGCGGGCGCGGTGCACCGCGGTGGTGTAGTCGCGTCCGCGGCACGTGAGCTTCACGAGCATCGAGTCGAAGTGCGGGGAGATCTCCGCGCCCGCGTAGAGCGTGCCGCCGTCCAGGCGCACGCCGGCGCCACCGGCGGAACGGTAGGCCGAGACCTTCCCCACGTCCGGGCGGAAGTCGTTGGCGGGATCCTCCGTGGTGATGCGGCACTGCAGGGCGGCCCCGCGCACGCGCAGCGCGTCCTGCGAGATGCCCAGGTCGTCCAGGCTCTCACCGGCGGCGATGCGCAACTGGGACTGGACCAGGTCCACGTCCGTGATCTCCTCGGTCACGGTGTGCTCCACCTGGATCCGGGGGTTCATCTCGATGAACACGTGCTGCCCCGCGCGTTCCCCCGCGGTGTCCACGAGGAACTCCACGGTGCCCGCGTTGACGTAGCCGAGCTCTTTGGCGAACTTCACCGCGTCCCGGTGCAGGGCGTCACGGATCTCCTCGTCCAGGTGCGGTGCCGGGGCGATCTCGATGACCTTCTGGTGCCGGCGCTGCAATGAGCAGTCCCGTTCGAACAGGTGCACGATGTTGCCCTCATTGTCCGCGAGGATCTGCACCTCGATGTGCCGCGGACGCAACACGGCCTGCTCGATGAACACGGTGGGGTCACCGAACGCGGTGTCCGCCTCGCGCATCGCGGCGTCGAGCGCTTCCGCCAACTGTTCGGGCTTCTCCACGCGCCGCATCCCGCGGCCACCGCCACCGGCGACCGCCTTGACGAACACCGGGAAGCCGATCTTCTCCGCGGCCTTGATCAACGTCTCCTTGTCCGAGGAGGGGTCCGAGGACTCGAGCGTGGGGATGCCCGCGCGCCGCGCGGCCCGCAACGCCTCGACCTTGTTCCCGGCGAGTTCCAGGATCTCGGCGCGCGGACCCACGAACGTGATGCCCTCCGCCTCGGCGGCGCGCGCCAGGTCCGGGTTCTCGGACAGGAAACCGTAGCCCGGGTAGATGGCGTCCGCCCCGGACTCCTTGGCCACGCGCACAATCTCGGCCACGTCCAGGTACGCGCGGACCGGGTGGCCCTCCTCCCCGATGTGGTAGGCCTCGTCCGACTTCTGGCGGTGGATCGAATTGCGGTCCTCGTACGGGAAGACGGCAACGGTCTTGGCGCCGAGTTCGTACGCCGCTCGGAACGCGCGAATGGCAATCTCGCCGCGGTTGGCCACCAGGATCTTGGAGAACATGACTACCGTTTCCGCACGCGGCGCCCTGTGGGGCCCGCGCACTGGGTGAGGAGACGACTACCGGAACAGCTTACGTGAGCCACGCCTCGGCAGGGTAGCCCGGATTTCGTGTCCCCTGTGCCGGTCCAGGCAACATCCGCCGCTCGTGGTGACACCTGCCGCTCATGACGACGACGCCGCGCGGCACCGCCCGGCCCGGCTCGCGACGTGCGGTGATCCACCCACTAGCATGGAACAGGCTGGTGGACAGCCCCATTTCAGGTGACAGAAGGGTGATCCGTGCAGATCGTCAGCATCAGCAGCCTCAAGGGCGGGGTGGGCAAGTCCTCCGTGGTCCTGGGGTTGGCCTCCGCCGCTCTCGAAGCACACGTCCCCACGCTCGTGGTGGACCTGGACCCCCACGGCGACGCCTCCACGGCGCTCGGCGTCCACGCCCGCCCGGGGCACGAGGTGGGCACCGTGCTGCGCCGCCCCCGCAAGGGTGCACTGGCCTCCGTGGCCACGGCGTCCTCGTGGACCAAGCATCCCATCACCCCGCACACCGTGCCCGCGGGCCCGGGCGCGCCTGCCGACAGGTCATCGACCGGGGACGGCGCACGAGCCGTGCTGGACGTGGCACCCGGCTCCGCGGCGTCGTCGCACCTGGACCACGCCGCGTTCCGGACCAAGGACCTCAAGCGTCTCGAGACCGCGCTGCGGGGACTGGCCCGCTACGAGCTCGTGCTGATCGACTGCCCGCCCACCCTGAGCGCGCTGACCCGCATGGCGTGGGCCGCGTCCCACAAGGTGCTCTCCGTGGCCGAGCCGTCCCTGTTCTCCGTGGCGGGTACCAAGCGCACCATGACGGCGCTCGCGCAGTTCGAGACCTCGCGGATCTGGGCCGTCCCGGAGGCCGGGGTGGTGATCAACCGCGTGCGCGACGACTCGGTCGAACAGCGTCACCGCATGCGGGAACTGCAGGAGTTGTTCGGACCGCTCGTGGTGGATCCCGTGCTGCCGGACCTGTCCGTGATGCAGCAGATCCAGGGGGCCGCGTGGCCCGTCCACCGCTGGCCGGGTGCCCCGGCTCAGGATCTCGCGCAGCGCTTCGGCACCATTCTGGCGGGCCTCACGCGCTGATCCCGCAACCCGCGGCGGCGGGGTGCGGTGGCGGGTCAGCCCGCGTTCTTCTTGCGACGGCGTGCGCGCCGGGCGGACAGCTCGTCCTCCGGGAACGGATCCGCGGCGGGGGCCCCGTCCAGGCTCGTGTGTTCGCCCGGCATGGAGGCCAGCGTGCCCTCGACCTCGCGCCACACCCGACCCACAGCGATCCCGAACACGCCCTGACCGCCCTGGACCAGGTCGATGACCTCGTGGGGGGACGTGCATTCGTAGACGCTCGCGCCATCAGACATGAGCGTCAACCGCGTGAGGTCCTCGATGTTGCGCAGCCGCAGCGCGCCCACCGCCGAGCGGATCTGCTGCAGGGAGACACCGGTGTCGAGCAGGCGCTTGACCACCTTGAGCACCAGGATGTCCCGGAAGCTGTAGAGCCGCTGCGACCCGGAGCCCTTGGCGCCGCGCACGGTGGGTTCCACGAGATCGGTCCGGGCCCAGTAGTCGAGCTGGCGGTACGTGATCCCCGCGGCCTTGCACGCGGTGGGACCGCGGAAGCCCACGGTCTCGTCGTAGCCGCCCAGGTTGTCAGTGAACAACATCTCCTGGGTGCCGCCGGCGAGGGAAGATGCGCGCAGCCGTGCCGCGTCCAGCGGCAGCTCCGGATTGCTCAAGCGTCCTCCTCGTGCGTGGGTAGGGGTGTCCGACCCCCGGACACGGGCACCAGCTCGCTGACGCCTCCTCGACGGTAAACCCACGGGTGGAGCGGGTCAAAGACATTGCCCACGGGCGGGCCCGTGTCGTCAGCCTACCCGCACGGGGCCCGGACGGGGTGGAATCAGGACTGGAAATCGTCCGGATCCACGTGGTCCAGGAAATCCCGGAATTCCCGGACCTGGGCCTCGGCCTCCTGCGGCTGGTCCCCCGCCTGTTCCCGCAGCTCCCCGTCCGGGCTGAGCACCAGACCGGCCTCGTCCAGCACGGCCGCGGCGCACAGGATGGGGCACGACGTGCGCGCGGCGATCGCGAGGGCGTCCGAAGCGCGGGCGTCCACCACGGTGCCGTCGTCGAAGGAGATGGCCGCGTGGAACACCGTGTTCTCCACCGTGTGCACCACGACGTCCCGCACGCTGCGCCCGAGCTGGTCCACCACGGAAACCAGGAGGTCGTGCGTAAGGGGGCGCGGGGGCTCGATGCCCTGCAGCGCGAACACGATGGACGTGGCTTCGTTGGTCCCCATCCAGATGGGTAGACGCCGGGCGCCCTGAAGTTCGCGCAGCACGACCACGGGCTGGCCCGTGGGCACGTCCATGCGCACCCCGGCGATCTCCATGCGCACGTTCGGGCTCATTGCGCGCTCCCGTCCGTGTCCGGCGAGGCGAACGGTTGCACCGTCTCCTCCACCTGCGAGGTCACAAGCGCGGTCATCACGGTGAGGCACAGCGAGGCGATCTCTCGAGCCCGCTGCACGGCCCTCCGCCGCGTCTCGGGGTCCCTGCGGTTGCGCAACGGTGAGATGCTGCCCTCGACCAGGGCGATCACGCGCTCCGAGGCGCCCCGCAGCACCCGCAGGTGCCGCGGTTCGATCCCGTACCCGTTGAGCTTGCCCGCAGCCACGGCCACGGTAAGTGCGTGGCCGTCGAACGCGCCGACCCGTTCCACGAGCAGGCCGTGGTTAAGCAGTTCCCGCAGCAGCGGCACGTCCGTGCCCGACCGCGCCGCGAGCTCGCGCAGGGTGTACCGCCGACCGCCGTCCGGAACCGGTGAAGTGGGTTCGGGGTCGATGCCGTCCCCGGAGCGTCCGGTCCCCGGTTCCTGCCGCTCGGTGTCCTGCGCGGGATCCTCGCCCCGGTCCAAGCGGTCACGGATGACCCGCAACGGGAGGTAGCGCTCACGCTGCAGCGTCAACACGGTCTCCAACCGGGCGACGTCCTCGTGCGAGTACTTGCGGTACCCCGAGGCGCTCCGCAACGGGTGCACGAGTCCCTGGTCCTCAAGGAAGCGCACCTTGGACGCGGTCAGTTCAGGGAACTGCGGCTGCAATCGGCGCAGTAACGCCCCGATACCCACCCGCGGGATCTGCGGTCGTTCGGAATCAGGCATGGAGCGCGTCAGGAACCGTTCTGCACGGAGTGGTAGTACGTAAACCGGAACTTGCCGATCTGGACCTGGTCGCCGTTCTCCAGCACCTTGGTGGCGACGCGGTCACCGTTGACGTAGGTGCCGTTGAGGGAGGACTGGTCCACTGCCTCGAACGTACCGCTGCGTCGGATGAACTCCACATGACGGCGGGACACCGTAACGTCGTCCAGGAACACCGAGCACGCCGGATGACGACCCGCGACGATCTCGTCCCGGTCCAGCAGGAACCGGGCACCGGTCAACCCGCCGTTCGTCTCCAGCAGCAGCGCGGAGCCCGGGGGCAGGGAGGCCACCGCGTTCTGCTCACTCTCGGAGAGTTTGTGGTGAGCGGCATGGGCCAGCACATCCCCCACGATCTGGATGGATGTGGTCTCCGGACCCGCCTGGGTACCGGATTTCTCATGGTTCGACATCAGGGTTCCCTCACCTCACGTGAAGTTGGCGTATTCAGTCCAGCAACTGCTGGTAAGCATCGGCATCCAATAGCTGCCCGGCGGCATCCGAGGAGTCCACACGCACGGTGAACAGCCAGCCGGATCCGTACGGGGACTCGTTGAGCGCGCCGGGGTTGTCCACGAGGTCGTCGTTGACGCTCACGATCTCGCCGCTGACGGGCGCGAAGAGGTCGCTCACGGACTTGGTGGACTCGACCTCCCCCACCACGTCCCCGGCGGAGACGGTGTCCCCGACCTCTGGTAGTTGGACGAACACGACCTCGCCCAGTTCGTTCTGTGCGTGGTCCGTGATGCCCACGCGGAAAGTGTTGTCCTCGTGGAGGTCCTCGACCCACTCGTGTTCTTCGGTGTACGCGAGTTCCGCGGGAATGTTGGTCATGTCGGTCAGTTTAGGGCACGACTCACGCAGTCGGGTTCATCACACGTGCGCGTGTGCAGCGCGCCGGTGTCAGCTGAACGGCCTACGAGGTTCAGGCGCGCTCACGCGGCGCTTAGCCGGTACTGCCCCGGCGGGTGTACTTTGACCCCGTGCCCATCACCGAGGCCCTCCGCCAGGCCGCGATCCGCGCGCGCACGCACGGGTCCAGGATCCCCCGCGCCGTCCCCCTGAGCCGACGACGCCGCGATCCGCTGCACCTGCACGAGCTCACCCCCGCCCGGTCCGCACGGATCATCGTCACGGCCTTCCTGGTGGCGGTGCTCACGGGCACCGGGCTACTCATGCTGCCCCCAGCCACCACGGCTCCCGGGGGCACGGACGTGCTCACGGCGGCGTTCACCGCGACCTCCGCGTTGTGCGTGACCGGCCTGGTCACGGTGGACACCGCGACCTATTGGACGCCATTCGGTCAGGTGGTCATCATCTGTCTGATCCAGGTGGGTGGCCTGGGTGTCATGACGTTCACGACCATGCTGGGGATCCTGCTGGCCCGTAAATTCGGCCTGTCCTCCCGGTTGCTCGCCAACGTGGAGACGAAATCCCGCGGCGGAGCGCGCAAGGTGGTCGCACGCATCGTGGCGACCACCGCCGTGATCGAGAGCATCGCGGCGCTCATCCTGTTCCTGCGGTTCTGGGGCCACTACCACTACCCGCCGGGCACCGCCCTGGCCCACGCGGGGTTCCACGCCGCGTCCGCGTTCAACAACGCGGGATTCGCGCTGTACACGCTCAACGTCATGGACTTCGCGGGCGACGCCTGGATCCTGCTCACGCTCGCGGCGTGCGTGATCCTGGGCGGGCTAGGCTTCCCGGTGCTCTACGAACTGCGCCGCCACATCCGGGTGCCCCGGCGCTGGAGCATGAACACCCGGCTCGTGCTGCTCGTGACCCCCGTGCTGCTCGCAGGAGGCACGCTGTTCCTGCTGGTGCTCGAGTGGAACAACCCGAGCACCCTGGGCGGCCAACCGCCAGCGGTCAAGCTGCTCAACGCGTTCTTCCAGTCCACGATCTCCCGCACCGCGGGCTTCAACAGCATCGACATCGGTCACATGCACCCGGTGTCGTGGCTCGGGATGGACATCCTGATGTTCATCGGCGGCGGCCCCGCGGGCACGGCCGGCGGTCTCAAGGTCACGACGTTCGGGGTGCTGTTCTTCGTGGCCCTCACCGAAATCCGGGGTGGCGCCGCGGTACCCGTGCTCGGCAAGCAGCTCTCCCGCTCCGTCCAGCGCGAGGCCATCACGGTCGTGGTGCTCGCGACCGTGGCGGTGATCGGTGGCACGATGCTCATCATGCTCACGGACACCGGCCTGGGCCTGGACCGTGTCCTGTTCGAGTCCGTCTCCGCTTTCGCGACCGTAGGACTGAGCACGGGGATCACCCCCACGCTCGCCCCGTTCGCGCAGTGGGTGTTGATCGCCCTGATGTTCACGGGCAGACTCGGCCCGGTCACCGTGGCCGCGGCCATCGCATTCGGCCGCCGCCCACCCCGTTACGAACTGCCCAAGGAACGACCGCTCATCGGATGAGCCCGGGCCCGCCCGCGCCACCCGTGGACCCGGTGCTCGACGACCACGACCCACGAAGGAAGCCCCATGTTCGGATCCCACCCCGCCGCGTCATCCCGCAACGCCATGGCCAACGCCGTGGTCGTGATCGGGCTGGGCCGCTTCGGCGGTGCCCTGGCCACGGAACTGATGCGCAACGGCACGGACGTGCTGGGCGTGGACATGGACGAGACGGTGGTCCAGCGCTTCAACGGCAAGCTCACGTCCGTGGTGCGCGCGGACGCCACGGACCAGGACGTGCTGCGGGAGCTGTCCGTGGACGAGTTCGACCGCGCCGTCGTGGGCATCGGTTCGGACATCCAGGCGAGCATTCTCGCGGCGTCCCGGCTCGTGAAGTTCGGGTGCCCCGCGATCTGGGCCAAGGCCATCACTGAGCCCCACGCGGAGATCCTGACCCAGATCGGCGTGCAGCACGTGGTCAACCCCGAGAGCGACATGGGCACGCGTGCCGCGCACCTGATCCAGCACCGGATCCTGGACTTCGTGCCCATCGACGCGGACTACGCCCTGGTGCGGTGCACCCCGCCGGAACCCATCCAGCAACGACCCATGGACCTGCTCAACGTGCGGCGTCGGTTGGGGGTCTCGGTGGTGGCCGTATGCCGCCCGGGCGGTCAGTGGGAGCCCATCGAACCCGGCACCATGCTCTACGACGACGACCAGATCCTCGTGACCGGGCCCACCGCCAAGGTAGAGCACTTCTCGAACCTGACCTGAGGGTGTTCCTATAGGAACCGAGTCAGTCGGCGCAGCTCACGCGCCGTGGCCGCGGGAGCGCCGTCGGGGCGCACGAGGGCGTCGAGGCGGCGGCGCAGTGCGGCGTCGTCGCACTCCAGGCCGATGGCCACGACCCGGGACCGCGCGGGCTCGTCGGAGGGCCGTGACACCCGGTCCACCGAGACGTATCCCGCCACGGAGTGCGCCACGAACCGGCGGATCCCCCGACCCGCGGCGACATCCACGATCGCCTTGATCCGGTGGACGGACGCGGGCGGGTCCTCGAGCAGCTCGGCGAACGCCGCGGGGTCCACGACCGAGGGCGCGTCCAGGGCCGTGGCGCGGTGGTGGACGTGGTGGTTGTGGTCGGGGGCCCGGCCGAACTCCCACAGCGCGAGCTGGCCGCCCTCGGGTACGGGGTGCTCGGCGGCGTCGAAGAACAACCGGGGATCGGCCGCCCCGTGGGGCGCGTCGATGACGAGCGCATGCGGATTGGCGTGCGCGATCCGTTCGCGCACCGCGGCGGTCTCCCGGGGATCGGCGAGGTCGGTCGTGGTCAGCAGCACGACCGCCGCGGCCTTGACGTGCTGCGCGAGGTCCCAGCCGCTGGCCTCCGCGAGCGCCACGCGGGCCACGGCGATCACCTCGACGAGCCCGCCGAAGCGTACGTCGCGCACCTCGCTGCCCAGGACCATGTGGATGAGCCCCGGGGGCTCGGCGATCCCGGAGCCCTCGATCACGACCGCGTCGAGCTCGAGGGAGGGCCGGGACAGCGCACGCAGGGCGTCGTCGAGCTGGCGGGGGTCTTCGATGCAGCACAGGCACCCGCCCGCGATCGACACGGGTTCGGCAACGTGCCCCGCCACGAGCGCGGCATCGACATTCACGTCCCCGAAGTCGTTGATGATCACACCGATCCGCGCGCCGCCGGTCGCGAGGAAGTGGTTGAGCACCGTGGTCTTGCCGGAACCCAAGTAGCCGGTGAGGATCAGGACGGGAAGCGAGCTCGGCATGGGTCCATGATTATCAGTCCGCGAGCATGTCCCGCACGAGGGGCGCAACACGCGTGCCGTAGAGCTCGATGCTACGCATGAGCTTGCCGTGGGACAGCGGGCCCGTGGAGATCTTCAGGTCGAAGCGCGAGGCACCCAGGGCCCGCACGCCCGCGGCGATCTTACGGGCCACGGTCTCGGGAGATCCCACGGCCATGGACCCGTGCTCCACCTCCTCCAGGAAGGACTCCTCGGTGGGTGCGGGCCACCCGCGCTCGGCTCCGATGCGCTCGGTGGAGATCGTGTAGGGGCGGAAGAACTCCTCGCGGGCCTGCTCGTCGGTGTCGGCGACGTACCCGTAGGAGTGGTAGGCCACGGGGTTGTCGGAATGGCCGAACTCGGCGAGCGCGCGGCGGTAGAGGTCGCTGAACGGCGAGAACCGCTCCACGGGCCCGCCGATGATCGCGAGCATGAGCGGGAGGTCGTAGTGCGCGGCCCGCACAACCGATTGCGGGGAACCACCCACCGCGATCCACGTGGGCAGCGGTCCATTCTCGAGCGGCGGGTAGAGGCTCACGTCCCGCAGGTCCTGGGTCAGCGTGCCCTTCCACGTCACCGGCTGACTCGTACGCAGCGCCGCGAACAGCGCGAGCTTCTCCTCGAACAGTGCCTCGTAGTCCTGCAGGTCGTATCCGAACAGCGGAAAGGACTCGGTGAACGAGCCGCGGCCCAGCACGACCTCAGCCCGCCCATGGGACAGCGCGTCCAGCGTGGCGAAGCGTTCGTACACGCGCACCGGGTCGTCCGAGCTGAGCACCGTCACGGCCGTGCCCAGGCGCAACCGCTCGGTGCGCGTGGCGATCCCGGCGAGCACGACGTCCGGGGCGGAGATCGCGAAGTCGTCCCGGTGGTGCTCCCCGATCCCGATCGAGTGCAGCCCCACCTGATCCGCGAGCACCGCTTGCTCCACCACGTTGCGGACGGTCTGCGCGTGCGAGACGGGGCGGTCGTCGTCGTCCCACGTGACGTCCCCGAAGGTGTCGATTCCCAGTTCAACGGCCATGCCACGCACAACATTGTGGACACGTCAGCTATTCCGGTGGCGGCCCATGCGGGTGGCCGGTCGCTTCCCCACCCCGCGGGCTCTTGCTAGGCTCGATCGCGATGCCCACGTTCCCGATCGCCACTGCCGCGCGCCCGCACGCCGTCCCTCGCGGCAGCGTGTCTCCGGGTCTGCTCGTCCGATCCGTGGGTACGAACGGCCAGGTGTCCTCGTGGGGCGCCAACCAGGCCGGCGCACCGCCGTCGGCCTCCGTCCACTGACCCCGGAGCCGTTGCCGGCGCTCGTGAGCGCCCACACCGTCCTCCGGCCCGCTCTGACCTCATGTCACCCCGGACCTAGGTGGACCCTTGCTACTTGCCTGCCTCGCGGGCGCACTCCTCACGTGCGCGCTCGCCCCTCTATTGACCCGCGCGATCGGCCGCAACGTCGGATGGCTGCTCGCGGTGCCCCTGCTCGGCGCCGCGGCGCTGATCGCGCTGGGGTACGACGACGCCGCGCACTCCCCCGCCGAGCCCACCCCCGCGGTGGTCGAGTCGCTGCCGTGGATCCCGTCCCTGGACGTGGGGCTCGACGTGCGCCTGGACGGGCTCTCGCTGGTCTTCTCCCTCCTGGTCCTGGTGATCGGGGCCGCGGTGCTGTGTTACGCCACGCGCTACCTCGAGCGCACGGACCGGGCCGATCGCGGGAAGCACGCGGGGTTCTATGCGCTCATGACGGGCTTCGCCGCGGCCATGCTGGCCCTCGTGCTCGCCGACGACCTGGTGGTGTTCTACGTCGCGTGGGAGGCCACCACCCTGTGTTCGTTCCTGCTCATCGCACGCTCGGGGGACGGCGCACGGGAACCCGCGATCCGCACGCTTCTCGTGACCGTGGCCGGCGGACTCGTGCTGCTCGCGGCCGTCACCGTCATGATCGTGGCCACCGGCACGACCCGGATCAGCGCCGTCCTGACGCACGACGTGTGGGGTGCGCAGTCCGGGCTGACCACGCTCGTGGCCGTCCTCGTGGCGGTCGCCGCGTTCACCAAGTCCGCGCAGTTCCCGTTCCAGGCGTGGTTGCCGGACTCTATGGTCGCGATCACCCCGGTCTCCGCGTACCTGCACGCCGCGGCCATGGTCAAAGCCGGCATCTACCTTCTCTTGCGCTTCTCCCCCGTCTTCTCCGGAGTTCCCGCGTGGACCGTCCTGCTCGTCACGGCAGGACTCGTCACCGCGATGTTCGGTGCCGTGGCCGCGCTGCGCCGCTACGACCTCAAGGAACTGCTGGCCTACTCAACCATGAGCCAGCTGGGTCTGTTAACCGCGATGATCGGGGTGGGCACCACGGCCGCACTGTCCGCCGCGGTGGTGCACACGATCGCGCACGCGCTGTTCAAGTCCGCCCTGTTCATGGGCGTGGGCGTGATCGATCACAGCGCCCACACCCGGGATCTGCGCGAGCTGGCCCGGATGAACCCGCGGATGCCCGTGACCGCCACCCTCATGGTGCTGGCCGCCGCCTCCATGGCGGGGATCCCGCTGTTGCTCGGTTTCGTGAGCAAAGAGTCCATGCTCGCGGCCTTCCTCGAGGCTCCCGGTCCCGCGTGGGCCCCGTGGCTGCTCACCGCCACGGCCGCCCTCGCCTCGGTCTTCACGGTCGCCTACGCTGCGCGCCTCGTGCTGGGCGCGCTCGGTGGCCGCAACGGCACCGTGGTGCGCGAGGCCCCGGTGTCCTTCTGGGCCGCGCCCGCCTCGGGTGCCCTCGCGGGGCTCGTCCTGGGTCTCGTGCCGTTCCTGCTGGACGGACTCGCCTCCGCGGGTGCGAGCGCGGCCGCCGGGTCCACCGTGGAGAAGCACCTCGCGGTGTGGCACGGCCCGGTCCCCGAACTGTTCGTCTCCCTCGCCGTGCTCGCCTCGGGTGCCGCACTCGTCCTCACCCGACGCCGCGTGCACGCCGTCCTGGCCCCGCGCGCCTTCCCGTTCTCCGCCCTGGACGGCGCGGACCGGGCGCGCGAGGGGACCATCCGGCTCGGCGGCGTCGTGGGCTCGTGGACGAACAGCCCCGCCCCCGCGCGGCACCTGTCGATCCCCGCGGTGTGCCTGAGCATCGTCGCGCTGCTCGCCGTGTGGAGCACGACCGAGTTGCCGCCGGTGCGGATCGCGGCGAGCGAGCCCTTCGACTGGCTGCTCGCGCTGCTGATCGCGTGCGGTGTGGCGGCCATGATGAACGCGCGCAGCCTGATCTCCGCGATCGTGGTGACCGGGGTGGTGGGCTTCTCGATCACCGTGTGGTTCTTCGACCTGGGCGCCACGGACGTGGCCATGACCCAGCTGCTCGTGGAGATTCTCACGGTGTGCGTCATGGTCCTATTGCTGCGCCGCCTGCCCGCGCGCTTCTCCTCTCCCGGCGCACGACGCCGCGTGGTCGCGCTGCTCGTGGCGGGCGCCGCGGGGCTGGCGACCACCGCGGGCGTGTGGATGCTGACCGGACGGCGCGAGGCCTCACCCGCGTCCGAGTACTACCTGACCCACGGCTACAACGAGACCGGCGGGTCCAACCTGGTCAACACGATCCTCGTGGACTTCCGCGCCCTGGATACCCTGGGCGAACTGACGGTGCTGGGTGTCGCCGGGCTCACGATCGCCGCCCTGCTGCACGGGCGCCGCCCCGCCGCGGACGACCCCGCCCCGATCGACGAGCAATCGCCCGTGAGCGACCCGGAGACCAACACCGTGTTCGTGCGCACCGCCGCGCGCCTGCTCGGGCCCGTGATCGTGGCGATGTCCGTGATACTGCTGCTGCGCGGACACCACGAACCCGGCGGCGGCTTCATCTCCGCGCTCGTGGGCGGAGCCGGCTTCACCCTGAGCTACCTGGCCGCGCCGTCCGACGAACGCGCCCGCGTGCGCCTGCCGTACCTGTGGTTGATCGGGGCCGGCGTGGCCGTGGGAACCGTCACGGGCCTACTGGGGTACCTGGACGGGTCCTTCCTGCGGCCCCTGCACCCGCGCATCCTCGGATTCGAGATCACCACCGCGCTCGTGTTCGACGGGGGCGTGTACCTCGCGGTGATCGGCGTGATCCTGGCCGCGTTCAACCTGCTGGGGCGGCCGCCGTCGGACATCACCAAGGTGCTGTCCCGCGAACCCGAACCCGGTGCCGCGGGACCGGACGACCAGCCCGGTTCCGGCGCGTCCCCGGGCGCGCGCGCCGGGGCCGGCGAGCGCCGTCGTGCCGCCCGGAGCGGTACCGCCGCGAGTCCCGCGACGACCCGTTCGTCACACACGACCCACGAGACCGGAGAGGTGACCCCCCGATGAGCGCAGCCGTGATCGCCGGACTCCTCGTGTTCGGTGCCGTGTACCTGCTCATGCAGCGCGAGATGCTGCGCGTGATCCTGGGCTTCGTGCTCCTGGGCCACGCGGGCAACGTGGTGCTCATGGCCGCGGGCGGCAGCGCGCGGCGCTACGAGCCCTTCGGTGCCCCCGAGGACCTGTCCACCGTGGCGGATCCCCTGCCCCAGGCGTTCGTGCTCACGGCGATCGTGATTGCGTTCTCGATCACGATCGTGATGCTCGTGCTGGCCGTGACCGGCCGGGACGATGACGACGACACCGAGGCGAAGCTCGAGGAGGTGCGCTCATGAGCGGCGCCCTCCTCCCCCTGTTCGTCGCACTTCCCCTGCTCGTGTCCGCGATGTTGTTGATCGTGGGCGACCGCCGCGTGCTGCACGCCGTGGGTCTCCTCGGGACCCTGTTGCTCGTGATCGCCGGAGGCGTGTGGCTCGCGACCGATTTCGCCGGCAGCGGCGGGGCCGTGGCCCACGGTGTGGCGCAGTGGCCCGTGGGGATCTCCATCCCGTTCGTTGCGGACATGTTCGCCGCGCTCATGCTCACGGTCACCGGGGTGCTGACTCTGGTGTGCTCGTGGTTCGCTTACGCCTCCGGCCGGGCGGCCACCGTGTACTTCGCCCCGCTCGTGCTCGTGCTCACGGCGGGCGTGAACGGCGCGCTGCTGACCGTGGACCTGTTCAACCTGTTCGTGTTCGTCGAGGTCATGCTGCTGCCGTCCTACGGGCTGTTCGTCCTCGCGGCGCGGCACCGGGGCACCGAGCGGCAGGTCATGGGTGCACGGTTGTACGTGACCCTGAACCTGCTCACCTCCACGATCTTCCTCATGGGCGTGGGCTTCATCTATGGCACCGCGGGCACCGTGAACATGGCCGAACTGGCCGGCCGCGCCGCGACCGACGGCACCGTGGCGATCTCGACCGCCGTGTGCTTGTTCGCCCTGGCGATCAAGGCCGCGGTGGTCCCCATCCACGGGTGGCTCGCGGTCGCCTATCCGGCCACCTCCCCCGCGATCACCGCACTGTTCTCCGGACTGCACACCAAGGTGGCCAGCTACGCGATCTACCGGATCTACGCCGTGGTCTTCGACGGCGACGCCCATTGGCTGTGGATCGGCGTGGCACTGTGCTGCCTCACGATGGTCGCAGGCGTGCTGGGCGCCGTGGGCGAGAAGACCACACGCTCGATCCTGGCGTTCCACATGATCAGCCAGATCGGGTACATCCTGCTGGGGGTCGCACTGTTCACCCTGGCCGGGCTCGCGGCGGGCATCTTCTACCTGCTTCACCACATGATCGTGAAGGCGTCCCTGTTCCTGTCCACCGGCGCGATCGAGGTGCGCTACATGACCGGGAGGATCGGCGCGCTGTCCGGGATGGCGACGCGCGAACCGGTCATCGCGGTCGCGTTCTTCGTGGCCGCGCTGTCCCTGGCCGGGCTGCCGCCGTTCTCCGGGTTCGTGGCCAAGTTCTCGCTCATCCTCGCGGCGGTCGACACCGGTCACGTGATCGCGGTGATCGTGATGCTCGCGGTCAGTCTCGTCACGCTGCTGTCGATGCTCAAGATCTGGAACGGCGTGTTCTGGGGCTCCGCGCGCGAGTCGTCGCTCGAGAACGGGGGCGGTTCCGGGGCCGGTGGTGGTCCCGCCGCCCGCACTGGCGGTTCCGGTGCGGGGACCGTGCCGGAACCTGCCCCGGCCGCCCTTGACGACGGCGCCGTGGCCACCGTGAGCGGGCGACGCATCTCCGCGGCCCTGGCGGGGCCCGCCGTCGTCACCGCGTGCCTGACGCTCGCGCTGGGCCTCGGCGCGGAAGTGCTCATGGGCGTATCCACGACCGCCGCGGAGGGCCTGCTGGACACCTCGACCTACGTGAAAGCGGTGATGGACTCATGAGTTGGCTCACCTGGCCTGTCCGGGTCGTGGGGTTCCTGGTGTGGTACGCCGGGCAGATCATCTCCTCGAGCACCGCGGTGCTGCGGGACAACCTCACCCCGGGACAGAACTCGACTCCCGGTGTGGCCCGCGTGCGGACGCGCTGCCGCTCGGACCTGGAGGTGACCCTGCTGGCCGCCCTCATCACGCTCACCCCCGGCACGCTCACGCTGGGGATGCACGACGCACCCGTGGCGGCGCAGCGCCGTCGTGACGAGGACGAGATCCGCACGCTGTACGTCCACTCGCTGTACTCGGGTAACGCCGACAGCGTGCGGGTCGAGGTCCGGGAACTTGAGACACGACTGCTGCGCGCGGTGCGCCGCACGGGAGGGACGTCATGATCGGTGTGACCGTGGGGATCGTGATCCTCGCCGTGGCCTGCCTCGCGGCGGCCTTCCGGATCCTGCGCGGGCCCACGGAGGCGGACCGCGCGGTCGCGGGTGACCTGTTGCTGTTCGGGTTCGTCGGTCTGATCGCGTTGTTCGGTGTGCGCGTGGCCAACGAGTACACCTTCGACATCGTGCTCGTGGCCGCGCTCGTGGGATTCCTCAGCGCGCTGTCCCTGGCACGGGCTCTGACCAGGGGGAAGCGATGAACGAAATCCTGACCGTGCTGGGCAACGTCCTGATCGTGGCCGGGGCCCTCGTGTTCGCGACCGCCGCCCTGGGGGTGGCTCGTTTCCGGGACGCGTACATGCGGGTCTCGGCCGTGGGGACCGCGGGCGGGCTCGGCATCGTGTTCGTGGTGACGGGGGCGCTGTTGCTGCAGCCGTCCGTGTCCAACGTGGTCAAGGTCGTGCTCATCATCACGATCCACCTGATCACGTCCGCGGTGGGGACCATGGCGATCGCGCGATCTGCATATCTCACGGGGACTCCCCTGGAGCGGTACGCGTTCGACGAGCTGGCCGCGGATTCGCCCGGCACGGAGCGGGACCCGGAACCCGCACGGAAGCCTGCCGTGGACTGAGGACCGCACGTCCCGCCCCCCGGCACCGGGTGTGGACCGCGGTCCCTCGTGGCGTACGGCTGGCGCTTCAGCGCCCGGAACGGCCACCCGGGGTCAGTGTGCGGCCCCGCTGAGCCGGTCTACCGCCTCCACGACGGTCTCGGGCGCGCACGCGAGGTTCATCCGGGCGAAGCCCTTGCCCGCGCCACCGAACATGGGTCCATTGGACAGTGCCACCCCGGCGTGCTCGAGTGCGTAGGCGGCGGGATCATCGCCCCATCCCAGGGCGCGCATGTCGAGCCACGCGAGATAGGTCGCGTGACCTCGGCGCACGACGACGCCCGGGAGCTTCTCGCTCACTTCGCGCTCGAGCAGCTCGGTATTGTCCTGGATCGCGGTGATCGTCTCGTCCAGCCAGTCGAGGCTGTTGCGGAAACCCTCCCGCGTGGCGAGCAGGCCGAAGCTGCCGGTGCGGTAGGACACCTCGTCCGGCAACTGCTCGAGCCACCGCATCATGGGTTCGGAATCCACCACGAACATGGCAGTCTTCAAACCGGCCAGGTTGAACGCCTTGCTCCCCGATTCCGCGGCCACGCCGTGCGCGCGCGCGGCATCGGACACCGAAAGGTATGGCGTGAACTTGGTCCCGTGATGCGTGAGCGGGGCATGGATCTCGTCGCTGACCACGAATCCGTCGTGCTCGGCCACGATCTCGGAGAGCCGTTCGAGCTCCTCGCGGGAATGTACGATCCCCACGGGGTTGTGGGGATTGCACAGCAGCTCGCCGCGGGCACCCGCGCGCAGGGCGGCGTCGATGCCGGGCAGATCAAGACGGTAGCTCGCGGCGTCGTCGAGCAGCGGGACCTCCACGACCCGCCCGCCGGCCTCGAGCACGAGGTCGAAGAACGGCGGGTAGACGGGCGGGGTGATGATCACGCCGTCGCCGGGCGCCATGAGACGGCGCAGCGACTCCACGATCACCACGCTCACGTCCGTGGTGTAGGAGATCCGCGCCGGGTCCGGGCGCCACCCCCACCGCTGCGCGGCGAAGTCCGCGAACGCCTCCGCGGCGCCGCGGTCGGTCGGGGTGGCGTACCCGGTGTCGCTGTTCTCGATCGCATTCTGTAGCGCCGCCTTGATGGCCGGCGGCGTGGGGAAGTCCATTTCCGCGACGAACATGGGCAACACGTCCCGCGGGTACGTGCGCCACTTGGCGCTCGTACGACGTCGCAGGGCGGGCATGTCATCGGCGGTCGTCATGGTCCCTCCTCCCGTTACTGTCTGGTCCTCAGGACTCCGTGAGTTTCTTGGCCTGGCCCAGACGCAGCGACTCGAGGGTCTTCTCCTGCTCCTGCGCGCGCTCGTAGAGGTTCTGCAACAGCTCCTTGTCCAACCGCTCGTCCGGGACCTCCAGGAGCAGCCGCCAGCCGAGGCCCTTGGCGTGCACGGCGGCCACGAGACCCTCGAGTTCCTCGATGTCCGACAGCGGCGAACGTTCCTTGATCCGCTCGTTCGGCTTGAGGCGTGCGAGCTTCTCCCCCGCCTTCGCAGGGAGATCCTTGTGCAGGGCAGGCTTGGCCCCGACCATGGACATGATGTCCTCCAGGGACTTCTGATCGCGGGCGATCTCCGGGACCAGTCGCTCGACCTGTTCCCGCACCTCCGGGTCCCCGTGGCCTTCGGCCACACGGCGGAACACATCCACCCCCGCGGCCGATCCGGCGTGGTGGTCCTGCAGGTACGTGGTGATCACGTTGCTCATGGGATACCCCTTTCGTCGTGTCCCTCCACCTAAGCATGCTGAGCGCCGGACGGTCACACCCGGGTGGGTACATGACGTGCGCATTTGCCCGATGACTCGCGCCACCCCGCCTGCCACACCCGCGTTCTAATGGAGCAAAAGCAGCTTCGGTGCACCGAATCACGCCTTAGCTCAATAAAGGCGAAGGGGTGCGGCGTCGTCGTCCGGGGTGCGGGCGCGGCATACTGGACGGGTACGCGCCGTGCCGGGGGAATCGGGGCGGATCATCTCAGGGGGGGACAGTGGCACCGGAAACTTTCGTGGACTTCACCGCGCCGAACGGACTGAGCTCGTGGTACCACGTGTGGGACTCGGGCACCGCGGGTATCATGTACTACTTCGACGGCGACTACTGGGACCTGGACGACACGTCCATCAACTGGCCGGACGAGGGCGATCTGGCCCGGCTCGCGGTGGCAGCACGGGCCCGGGACCTCATGTTCGTGGCCGTGAACACGCCGGACGAGGACGGCTCCGGCGACGGCTACACGTGGTGGGAGGACTGCAAGGCGAACGGCAAGTACTTCCGGGCGCTGCACGAGCACATCGTCGAGCGGAACCCGCAGGTGGACGCGAGCAACATCTGGCTCCTGGGGTACAGCGGCGGCGCCGAGTTCATCACCTACGAACTGCTGGACCGGGGTATTCCCGGGATGACGCACGGCGGCGCGGTGATCATCGGCGGCGGCGGAGCGAACGCGCCGGTGGCCACCAAGAAGAAGGCCCGGCCGTGCATCGGCAACACGGCCATGCACTGGTGGGTGGGCGATCAGGACGTGGACGGTGCCACGAACCCGCCCGAGTGGAGCGCGCTGGGCGCCGCCGAGGAGGGCGTCGCCGCGTTCCAGGCCGCGGGCTTCGACACGAACCTGCACGTCCTGCCGGGCGTGGACCACTCCGGGTACGACGCCGTGGCATGCCTTTCGCACGCACTGCCCGCGGTCTCGCGCAAGGCGGGCCTGCGCGCTGCGCTGTCCGACGGATGGGTGCGGCTCACGCGGGACACCTGATGAGTGACGAGGAACGGCCGAGTGGCGGGTCATGATTTCTAGTGAAGTTAAAACAGCTTCGCCGCACCGAAATGTGCTCTAACGCCACTAGAAATTCGGGTGGTAGCCATGAGCGGGACCGTGCACCAAAAACCGGCTCCGGCCAAGGATTTCTGCCTGGCCGGAGCCGGTTCACTCGGTCGGGATGACAGGATTTGAACCTGCGACCCCTTGACCCCCAGACGTCCAGACTGCTCCGGCCAGACCGGATTCTGCGTGATTCCTGGCGTCAGATCATGCAGAACACGTCACGAGATGCATGGAGTGCATGATTCTGGTCCCCTTCTGGTCCCCCTCGTGGGCAAGCTCACTTCGCGGCCAGAACCGTGAGAGGCGCTACGGCGGCGTGGAACCTGTTGCCCACGAGCAGCACGACGATCTTGTGGCTGGCGCTGCCTTGCTGCGGTTCTCCGGGTGGTGATGTCGGGGGCGGACGGGCCAGCTCAGGCCGGTTGCGGGATGGCGGCGATGTTCGCGAAGACCGCGACGATCGCGGCTGCCCAGGGCCACGTCTCCGGGATCTTCAGGCGAGTTGATATGTCCGAGACGCTATAGGGCAGGAGAGTCGCCATCCTCGCCGCCGACGGGGTCGAGCGAGTCGAGCTCGAACAGCCCCGCGAGGCACTGGAGCGGGCCGGCGCACAGACCGAGGTGCTGTCGATCCATGACGGTGAGATTCGGGCGCGTGAGAACGATCTGGATGCAGCAGGCACGTTCACCGTTGACGGGTTGGTCGCGGACGCCTCTGTCACCCACTATGACGCCCTGCTTCTCCCGGGCGGCACGGTGAATCCCGACCATTTCCGGGTTGACCCCGACGCGGTCTCCTTCGTCCGCGAGTTCGTCGAAAGCGGCAAGCCCGTTGCGGCAATCTGTCACGGGCCGTGGACGCTGATCGAGGCCGGTGTGGTCGAAGGCCGCACCTTGACGTCCTTCCCGAGCATCCGCACGGTCCTGCGCAACGCCGGTGCTGACGTCGTCGACCAGGACGTCGTGGTGGACGGGAACCTGATCACCAGCCGCTCGCCCGATGACCTGCCTGTGTTCTGCGATACAATCGTGGTGAAATTTGCGAGCAATTCGGCCCAGGAAGAGGTGATGTCATGAGCGTCACGAAGGGACTGCTTGTCAGGCTGGAGGCCCTGCCCGGCAAGGAAGACGAGGTCCAGGAATTCCTCGGCATCGGGCGAGGGCTCGTCGAGGAGGAACCGGCCACCGTCGCGTGGTTCGCGATCCGTCTCGGCCCGTCCTCCTTCGGGATCTTCGACGTGTTCCCCGATGACGTCGGCCGCGACGCGCACCTGTCCGGCGCAGTTGCGACCGCTCTCGGCGAGCAGACCGGCAAACTGTTCAGCGAGCCCACGATCGAGAAGTTGGACGTCCTGGGCTCCAAACTTCCCGCCTGACACCACAGACCGGCAGTACTGGCCCAGAGAGGAGGGGTCGTTGCGCGCGGTGACTTCGGGCTTACACAGCCCGCTGACGTCGTGGCAGCGGCCCCTTCTCTTGTGGCCTATCGCTCATCACCAACAGATCGAGGAACCGCGATGACAGGAACTGACAACGGCGTTACCACGACGCGTTCACCCGAGGTAGCAGTGATCGGGGGCGGGATCGTCGGTCTGTCGACGGCGTACGCGCTGCAGGAGCAGGGCGTGCCGGTGCGCTTGTACGAGGCTGGTCTGCCCGGGACGGGTCAGTCCGCAGGCGAGTCGCGGATCTTCCGGCATGCCCACGACGACCCGCGACTCGTCGCTTTCGCGCGCGAAAGCCGCGGCGTATGGGATGAGTGGGCCGAACGCTTCGACGTCGAGCTGGTCTCATCAGACGGTGTCCTGGCGATCGGAGACAGCGCCCTGGCGCGGCTGCGGGTGCTCGACCAGGTCGGCGGCGTGGAAGCGCACGAGATCGACGCGGCCGAGGTCGCCCAGCGGATGCCGCTGCTCGCTGGGTACTCGGGGCCAGCGGTGCTCGACGAGTCGGGCGGCGCGATCCGCACCCGCGCCGCGATCACGGCACTCACGGGTGCCCTCGCAGATGCGGTCACCACCGGTGAGGTCATCTCCATCGATCCCCGCGCCGACGGGACGGTCGAGGTGCGCAGCGTCACCGACCGGGCTGTCTACTCCAAGGTGGTCGTGTGCGCCGGCCGCGAAACCGCCCGCCTGGCACGCAGCGTGGGCCTGTCGCTGCCGGTTCGTCTCGCCGCACACGTACGGCTGACCTTCGACGTGAAAGCCGCCGCCCCGACACGAGTCGCGTGCCTGCAGGACAGCAGCGGCGTCTTCGGCGAAGTCGGCGTCTACGCGACGCCGCTACCGGGCAACAGCAGCTATTCGGTCGGACTCAGCGACACCGTCGGCGTCCGCGACGACGGAACTTTCATCGACCCGGCGGCGATTCGATCGCTGGACGAACGCGCACGCGAATACGTGACACGGGCGCTGCCCGGTCTCCACCCAGAGCCGCGCGACTTCCTCCACTGCTGGGTGACCGACCTCCCGTGGAGTGAGGACGGCGTGGCCGTGTGGGAGGCAGGCCCTGTCTTCTTCGTGGCCGGTCACAATTTGTTCAAGCAGGCACCTGCGCTGGGTCGCGCTCTTGCGCGGGCTGCGACCGGCGGCGGTCTCCGCGCCGAGCTCACGCCCGAAGCGCGCCTCGGCGAGGCCCAGGGCTAGCCCCGGTCTTTCATGACGGCGGTCGGGATCGTGTCGGAGCCGTGTCATCGAGTGCGCCCGTGTGCGGAGTGACTGCGGGTACGACGACGGGTCGGCTGGCGCTGCCTTGCTGCGGTTCTCCGGGTGGTGATGTCGGCGTGCGCTGTGAGCGAGTCGGGTGGGCACGTGGAGGAATCGGTAGCGCAGCGCCTTCGGCTCGCAGGTTGCCAACGTGGCGGCGGAGCCGATGCAGCCGAGCAGGCGGGTCCACGCGGTTAGGTCGGCCGCGATCTGGGTGATCATCAGCCAGGTCCGGTTGATGTTGAACTCCCGCGACGGAAACCGTCCCAGGCCGCTGTCCTTGGCGTGGCGGATGCGGTCCTCGACCCGTGCATGGGCCCGATGCCGGGCCTCGAGAAAGGCGAGCTGGCCGGCCGTGGTGTTGGTGACGAAGGCTTCGTAGCGCCAGCCGTCGCGTTCCTCGAACAGAGACAGTTGCGCGCCGGGGTGGGGGCGTTCGCGGCGCACGATGACCCGCATCCCGGCTGGCCACTTGGCGAGAACCTTCGGGTCGATGAGGCCGGTCAGCTCGGCGACGTCGCCGCCCTCACGAACGCCGCCGTCGGCATCGAGTGCTGGGGTCCAGACCTTCTTCGGGACCAGATCGATGGCATCGCGGAGCTTCCCGGTGATCGTGAATCCCACGCTGTACTCGACGCTGCGGCCGCGGACCGTGCCCTGTTCGGTGCAGGAAGGGGGTTCAAGGCGCTCCGTTCGGCCACAGGTGACCGCCGGCGAGAGCGCCGGGGGGACCAGAAGGGGACCACGAAAAACGACCGCCGGACATGATGAAGCCCAGGTGAGAAACCTGCTCTCACCTGGGCTTTTCTGTCGGGATGACAGGATTTGAACCTGCGACCCCTTGACCCCCAGTCAAGTGCGCTACCAAGCTGCGCCACATCCCGCGACCGTGTTCGACACCGTTTCCGGCCCCGAACACCCGAGTTACATTACCCCAACCCTGCCCGAATTTCACATCGGCGCGAGCGACTCGCGAGCCGCCCGCGCCGAATGGAAACCGAGCCAGTAGGGGCAACCACTCAGCGCTTGCGCTGCCGCTTCTCCCGCACCCGCATGGTGACCTCCAGCGGGGTGCCCTCGAAACCGAAGGTCTCACGGATCCGACGCTGGATGAACCGGCGGTAACCGGGGTCCAGGAACCCGGTGGTGAACAGCACGAACTTGGGCGGCCGGGAGGCCACCTGCGTCCCGAAGAGGATCCGGGGCTGCTTGCCGCCGCGCACGGGGTGCGGGTGGGCCGCCACGATCTCGCCCAGGAACGCGTTGAGCCGCCCGGTGGGGATGCGGCGGTCCCAGGAGTCCAGGGAGGTGTGCAGCGCCGGGACCAGCTTGTCCTTGTGCCACCCGGTCTTGGCCGAGAGGTTCACCCGGGGAGCCCAGGACACGTGGGCCAGATCCCGTTCGATCTCGCGTTCCAGGTAGAACCGGCGCTCGTCGTCTAGGGTGTCCCACTTGTTGAACGCGAGCACCAGCGCGCGGCCCGAGTCCACGGCCATTTGCAGGATGCGCACGTCCTGTTCGGAGAGCACCTCGTCCACGGCGAGCAGCACCACGGCCACCTCGGCGCGTTCTAGAGCGGTCTGGGTGCGCAGCGACGCGTAGAAGTCCGCCCCCTGCTGCAGGTGCACGCGGCGGCGGATGCCGGCGGTGTCGATGAAACGCCACGGTTCCCCGCCGAGCATCACGATCTCGTCCACGGGGTCACGCGTGGTGCCGGCGGTCTCGTCCACGACCACGCGCTCGGAACCGGCGAGCTTGTTCAGCAGGGAGGACTTGCCCACGTTGGGCCGCCCGATCAGGGCCACGCGGCGCGGTCCACCCTCGAGCTCGGCCTCGGCCACCTCCGAGTACTCGGGCAGCGCCGCCACGAGGGCATCCAGCGCGTCGCCAGAGCCCTTGCCATGCAGCGCGGAGACCGGGAACGGCTCCCCCATGCCCAGGGACCACAGCGCGGTGGCCTCGATCTCGAGCTGCGGGGAATCCGCCTTGTTGGCCACCACGATGATCGGCTTGGTCACGCGCCGCAGCATGGACACCACGGCCTCGTCGGTCGCGGTGACCCCCACGGTCACGTCCAGCACGAGCAGCACGGCGTCCGCGTTCTCCACGGCCAGCTCCGCCTGATCGGCCACGCGCTTGTGGATGCCCTTGGCGTCCTGCTCCCACCCGCCGGTGTCCACCAGGGTGAAGTTCTTCCCGTTCCACTCCGCCTTGTAGGACACGCGGTCGCGCGTGACGCCCGGGGTGTCCTCGACCACGGCCTCGCGGCGCCCGATCACGCGGTTGACCAGTGTGGACTTGCCCACGTTGGGCCGGCCGACCACGGCCACCACGGGGTCGGGGCGGCGGGCGTCCCGCTCGTCGTCGCCGTCGACCCAGTCCGCGAGCAGCGCGGCGTCCTCGTCGTCCAGCTCGTAGTCGGCCAGCCCTTCGCGCAGGGCCTGCGCACGGGCCTCGGCCTCGGCGTCGTCGATCGCGGCCAGGCGCTGGGAGATGTCCTCGTTGCCCCCGCCCAGGACTGACTGTTCGTAGGAGTCCACCGTGGGCTCGTCCGATGCGCTCATGGTTACCTCGCTTCCTCGGGGGCGTTGGCGCCCGTGTCGTGAGGCGCGGCGAGCGCCCCGTCGTGTGTGGTGGTGCGGATGATCAGGTCGATCACGCCTTGCACCGTTTGTTCCATGGTCAGTTCGGAGGAGTCGAGCAGGTGCACACCGTCCTGCGCCGTAGTGAAGTTCACCACGGTGGAGTCCTTGGCGTCCCTGCCCACCACACGGGCCTCCAGGTCCGACGACGCCGCTGCGCCCACCTGTTTGCCCCGCCGCGCCATCCGCGCGGCCTCCGAGGCGGTCAGCAGGATCCGCACCTGGGCGTCCGGGGCCACGACCGTGGTGATGTCCCGGCCCTCGGCCACGATCCGGTACCCGCTGTCCCGGATGATGTCCTGCTGCATGCGCACCAGGACCTCGCGGGCGGGGATGGTCGTGGAGACCGCAGAGACGTGGTCCGTGACCCGGTTACCGCGGATCGCCGTGCGCACGTTCTGCCCGGCCACCGTGATCCGCTCCTCGTGGGGATCGGTGCCCATCTCCAGGGGGACGGTCTCGGTTGCGGCCGTGATGGCTTGCGGATCGGTGAGATCCACCCCGGATTCGAGGCACCACCAGGTCACCGCGCGGTACATGGCTCCCGTGTCCAGGTAGGCCAGGTCGAAGCGGCGGGCCACCTCCTTGGACACCGAGGACTTCCCGGAGCCCGAGGGCCCGTCGATCGCGACCACGAGTCGCGCGTTCGTGTCCCATGCGTTCATCACTGCACCACCTTCCAGCCGCGTTCCTGCAGCTCGTCCACGAGGCCTTCCCGGCGGTTGGGATCCACCGAGGCCACGACCAGGCCCACCGGTTGCCCGGGTGAGTGCTCCAGGCGCAGGTCCTCCAGATTGACCCCGATCTCCCCGATCTCCGTGAGCAACTTGGCAATGGTCCCGGGGGTGTCGTCCACGGCCACGGTGAAGGTCGCGAAGGCCCGCGGTGCCCCGCCGTGCTTGCCGGGGATTCGCGCCTGGCCCGCATTGCCCTCGGCCATGAGTTGGGCGATGTCCAATCGCGCGCCGTCCGCCGCCGGGTCCTCCAGCGTGGCGATGAGCCGTTCGATGTCCTCGCGCACCTCGTACAGCGAGCGCACCACGGGCCGGGCGTTCGCGGAGAGGATCTGCACCCACAGACCGGGGTCCGAGCCCGCGATCCGGGTGGTGTCCCGCAACCCCTGCCCGGCGAGGGACAGGTGGTGCAGCGGGGTGTCCTGCAACCGGGAGGCCAGCAGGGAGGACATCACCTGCGGTACGTGGGAGATCAGCGCGACGGTCTCGTCGTGTTCGGTGGGGTCCAACACCGTGATCGTGGCGCCGAGGTCCACCGCGAGGTTCTTCGCCGCCGTGATGGCGCCCGCACCGGTCTCAGGACCGGGGCAGATCACCCACGGCATGGATGTGAACAACTCCCCGCGCGCGGCCACGGGCCCGGACTTCTCCCGCCCGGTCATGGGGTGGGTCCCCACGTACCGGGTGAGGTCCGCACCGGACGCCGTGACGGCGGCCAGGATGGGGGCCTTGACGGAGGCGATGTCCAGCACCGTGGCACTCGGGTGATCGGTCAGTGCCTGCACCACGAGCTCGGCCACGACGTCCGGAGGGGCCGCGACCACCACGAGCACGGGCTCGGGCACGTCCCCGCCCGCGGCGCGCACGCTGCGCCCCGCGCCGATGTCCTGGGCCACGGCCTCCGTGGTGGGCGAGGAGTCCCGCAGGTACACGCTCACACCCAGGTGCCGCAGGCCCAGGCCGATGCTCGCCCCGAGCAGACCGGAACCGATGACCAGCACCGGTCCGGTCGTGGATGCTGTCACGGGAACCACGATCACATCCCCACGGACGCGAGGAGGTTGCCCACCTCGGTGTGCGAGAGCTTGCGCACGGTGCCCTGGCGCTGGTCCCCGATCGCAATGGGGCCCACGTGGGTGCGCGCGAGCTTCTCCACGGGGTGGTTCACGGCGTCGAACATGCGGCGCACGATCCGGTTGCGCCCGGAGTGCAGCACCACCTCGATGAGCACGTGCCCGGGGGTGGAATCCACGAGGCGGAAGTCGTCCACCTTCGCATCGCCGTCCTCGAGCCGGATGCCCTGCTTCATCTGATTGCCCACGCCCTTCTCCACGGGCCCGTGCACCTGGACCAGGTACGTCTTGGGGACCTCGTAGGAGGGGTGGGTCAGGCGGTTGGTGAGTTCGCCGTCGTTGGTGAGCAGCAGCAGACCCTCGGTCTCCACGTCCAAGCGGCCCACGTGGAACACGCGTTCGTGCTTGCGCGGGTCCAGGAAGTCGCTCACGCAGCGCCGGCCGTCCGGGTCCTCCATGGTGGAGACCACACCGGCGGGCTTGTTGAACGCGTAGTAGACGAGCTTCTCGTCGGTCTGGATGCGCATCCCGTCCACGTGCACGGCCTGCAGCACAGGATCCACGCGCACGCCCAGCTCGGTGACGATCTCACAGTCCACGGACACGCGCCCGTCCTGGATCATCTCCTCGCACACGCGCCGGCTCGCCACACCCGCCTGGGCCATGAGCTTCTGCAGCCGCACGCCGTTCTCGTCGTGCACCTCCAGCCGGTCCACGGGCGGGTTCTTGGGACGACGACGCCGGTGCGGGCCGTGCTCCTTGATCGCCGCCGCGCGGCGCTCGTACTTGTCCACGCCCGAGAACGCGCGGGGCTTCTGGGGTCCCTTGCGGGACGCCGCGGCCTTGGGCTTGCCCGCCGCCTTGCCGCGCCCGGCACCCGGGCCCTTGGAGTAGCCGCGCCCGGCTGCGTCGCCCGAGCGGGATCCGGAGGCCTTACCGGGACCCGAGCGGAAGCCGGCCTTGGGCCCGGATTTGGAGCCCTTGCCGCGACCCTGAGGGCCGCGGGCTCCCCCGCCGCGGGATGGGTTGTTGCGTGATTGTGCCATGCGTCGATCAGTCCTCTATGTCGTCAAGTTGGTCGGTTCCCGGCAGCAGGGGTGCGATGTCCGGGAGCTCGTCCAGCGAGCCGAGACCGAGTTTTTCCAGGAAGAGCGGGGTGGTGGAGTACAGGACGGAGCCCGTGGCCTCCTCGCGCTCGTGGGCCGTAAGCAGCCCGCGCTGCACCAGGGTGCGTACCACGCCGTCCACGTTCACGCCGCGGATCGCCGAGACGCGGGAACGGGAGACCGGTTGCAGGTAGGCCACCACGGCCAGGGTCTCCAGGGCGGCCTGCGACAACCGCGAGCTGCTGCCCTCCACCACGAAGTCCGTGACGAGCTGCGCATGCTTGCTGCGGGAGTAGATTCGCCACCCGCCGGCCACTTCGCGCAGTTCGAAACCACGCACGCGGGCGGCGGGCACGGCGTCGTCGCGGGAGGCCGACCGTCCATCATATCCGGCGGCGCCGTCCCGTGGTGAGTGCGCCGGGGTGTTTCCGATCACGCCGTCGTAGTCGGCCTTGAGGTGTTCCAAGGCGCTGCGTACCCGGTGCACGGGCTCGCCCGTGACGCGCGCGAACTCCTCGAGCTGCACGGGGGCCGCGGCCACCATGAGCACGGCCTCCAGGGCCGAATACAACTGCGCGTCGTCGAGCCCTGTGGGCTGTTCCGAGTCGTGGGTGTCGACGATGTCGACAATGGGGGGTCGTGCGGGGCTGGGTTCCGCCACGCGCTCATCATCTCCTTCGGTACGGTTCACACCGATCCTGTGCGGGAATCATTCTCCCAGGTTTTGCTCCCCGGCGCTCGCCGCCGGATCCGCCTCCGCGCCCGTGTACTCGCTGCTCAGGGACTCGGCGGTCCAGTCGTCGGAGCCGTCCCAGCGCACGAGCAGGGGTCCGAGCACCTCGTCCTGGCGCATGCGCACCACCCGGTCTCGGTACATCTCGAGCAGGGCCAGGAACCTCACGACGATCACGAGCGTGGACGTCGCGTCCGCGATCAGTGACCGGAACGTGTGTTCCTCGCCGTCCCGCAGCGCCTCGGCGATCGTCTCGGCCTCGTCCGCGACCCGTACCCGCGCGCCGTGGAGGTGAGCGACGTCGACCTCTTCCGGGACGTGCCGCTCCGGGTCCAGCGCCACGACGGCCAGGTGCGCGAGCTGATCGGGTGTGAGCGTCCACATGAGCGGCGGCAGGGCCGTGACGACCGCGGGGTCCAGGTCCACGTGGCGCGGGATCCGCACGGACTCCGCGGCGAAGCGCGCGTTGAGCTGCCCCGCGACCTCCTTGAACGCCTTGTACTGCAGCAGGCGTGCGAACAGCAGGTCACGCGCTTCGAGCAGTTCGACGTCATACTCGTCCTCGACCTCGCCGCGCGGCAACAAGCGCGCCGCCTTGAGATCCAACAGGGTGGCCGCGACCACGAGGAACTCGCTCGCCTCGTCGAGCGCCTTGGGCGAGGCGATCTCCTGCAACTCTCGCACGTACTGGATGAACTCGTCCGTGACCGCGGACAGGGACACCTGGGTGATGTCCATCTCGTGCTTGGCGATCAGGGACAACAGGACGTCGAACGGACCCTGGAAGTTCTCGAGCGCCACGGTGAAACCCGCGGCCGCCCCGGACGGCGCGTCCGACGGCTCGCCGGAGGACCCACCCGACGCCGCATTCGCCTCGAGCTCGACGGTGCTCACGAGTGCGTGGGGATCACGGCGCCCCGCCGCGCGAGATCAGCTCGCGCGCGAGCTGACGGTAGGACTCGGCACCGGGGTGGTTGCTCGCGAAGTTGAGGATCGGCTCCGCGGCGACGGTGGCGTCCGGGAACTTCACGGTGCGCTTGATGACGGTGTCGAAGACCTTGTCCCCGAACGCGTCCACGATGCGCGCGATGACCTCGCGCGAGTGCAGGGTGCGGGAGTCGAACATGGTGGCCAGCACGCCGTCGATCTGCAGCTTGGGGTTGATCCGCTCCTGGACCTTGGAGATCGAATCCACGAGCAGTGCGACCGCGCGCAGCGCGAAGAACTCGCAGATCAGCGGGATGATCACGCCGTGGGAGGCCGTGAGCGCGTTGACCGTGAGCAGCCCCAGGGACGGCTGGCAGTCGATCAGGATGACGTCGTAGTAGTCCTCGACCTTGCGCAGCGCGGACGCGAGCACCTGCTCGCGGGCCACCTCGGTCACGAGCTGGACCTCCGCGGCGGAGAGGTCGATGTTGGCGGGCAACAGGTCCACGTTCTCCACATGGGTCTGCTGCACCACGTCCCACACGTCCACGGAACGGTCCATCATGACGTTGTAGATGGTCAGGTCCAGCTCGTGGGGGTTGGACCCGAAGCCCGCGGACAGCGCGCCCTGCGGGTCGAAGTCCACGAGCAGCACCTTGCGCCCCAGCTCGGCGAGCGCGGCCCCCAGGTTGATCGTGGACGTGGTCTTACCCACCCCGCCCTTCTGGTTGACCATCGCGATGATGCGGGCGGGGCCGTGTTCCGTGAGCTCGGGCGGGTCCGGGAAGGTCCGCACGGGGCGGCCGGTGGGGCCTACGGCGTCCGACGCCGGGTTCTGCTGGGGCGTCTCATCACTGGCGTTGCTCACGTGCGACAGCCTTCCTTCCTGGGCGTCCGTTCAAGTCTCAACGCCCTACCCTACCGCCCGGGGGTGCACCCGGCCGGTACCAGCTGCGCTCCCCCGCACGAACGTGGACATGCACCGGGCCCCACCGCGGTGACGGCGGGGCCCGGTGCGGGGGCTCGGCGGCGTGACCTGGGGAGTCAGTGCTCCCTCGGGGTCACGGGCCGGGATTCCGGATGTCCCTCCAGGGCCTGCTCCGGGGCGGTCGGGGAGCCGTGCGGGTCCACCGTGAGGGATTCCTCGTCGAAGGGCTCGGCACCCGAGAGCACCCGGCGCACCCGGTCCTTGTCCACCTGCTTGACCCACGTGCCCAGCACCAGGGTGGCCACCGCGTTACCGGAGAAGTTGGTCAGGGCGCGGGCCTCGGACATGAAGCGGTCGATCCCCACGATCAACCCCACGCCGTCCACGAGGTCCGGGCGGTGGGACTGCAGGCCGGCGGCCAGTGTGGCGATGCCCGCGCCGGAGACACCGGCCGCACCCTTGGACGCGATGATCATGAACAGCAGCAGCGTGATCTGCTCCCCCAGCGCCAGCGGCTTGCCCATGGCGTCCGCGACGAACAGCGCGCCCATGGTCAGGTAGATCGCGGTGCCGTCCAGGTTGAACGAGTAACCCGTGGGCACCACCACACCCACGACCGGCTTGGACACACCCAGGTGCTCCATCTTGGCGATCAACCGCGGCAGGGCCGCCTCGGAGGAGGACGTGGAGAAGATCAGCAGGTACTCGCGGGCCAGGTACCTCATGAGCGAGAAGATGTTGACCCCGGAGACGAGCTTGAGGATCAACCCCAGGACCACCACGATGAACAAGATGCACGTGACGTAGAACGCGAGCATGAGCCCAATCATGGACACGATGGCTTTCATGCCGGTGGCACCGACCACCGCGGCGATCGCCCCGAGCGCACCGATGGGTGCGAGCCACATGACCATCATGAGCAGCCGGAACACGACCGCCTGGATGTAGGTCACGGCCTTGAGCACGGGCTTGCCGGACTCCCCCATGGCCTGCAGTGCGAAGCCCACGAGCAGCGCGACCAGCAGGGTCTGCAGGATGTTCCCGGAGGTCAGGGCGGAGAACAGCGTGGTGGGGACGATGCCCAGCACGAAGCCCACGGCACCGCCCTCGGCCGAGTGGTCTCCCCCGGAGGCCAGCCCCGAGGAGTCGTAGTGCGCGTTGGCCAGGTCCAGTCCGGATCCGGGCTGGACGATGTTGCCGACCACCAGACCGATCGCGAGCGCGAACGTGGACATCACGATGAAGTAGGTCAGCGCGAGCCCACCCACCTTGCCCACCGTGGCGGCGTGGGCGATGGACCCCACCCCGAGCACGATCGTGCAGAAGATCACTGGCGCGATCATCATCTTAATCAGGGCGATGAACCCCGTGCCGAGCGGCTTCAGCGCCACACCGACGTCCGGGAACAACAACCCGATCAGCGCGCCGAGCACCACGCCGGCGATCACGAAGATGTAGAGGTAGTGGGTGCGGTCCTTCTTCCGCGGACCGGCGCCCGCGGCGCGGGCTCCCCCGGGGACGCTGCCCCGGACGCGCGTGTCTGACATGGTGTCTCCTGACGGATCGGAGGTGGTTCGGTGGTGGAATGGTGATCAGCCTCACGCACCATCCGCGCCCGCGTCGCGTTGTGGTCATATCGTTCATGACCGGGATCACAGTGCCCGCCGCGGACCTCCCGCTGCCCGCCCGTACGACCCGCCCCATTCGCTCGGAGCCGCCATGTCCCTCGCCCGCCGTTTCCTCGCCCTGCAGTTGGGGCTCGTGGTGGTCATCTCGCTCGTGGTGGCCGGTGTGATGGTGTGGCAGACCCACACCCGGGTCACGGAGCAGGCCCAGGCGGTCACGCGGGTGGCCACGGGAACACTCGTGGACGATCCGTTCGTGCGGGACGTACTGCTCTCCTCCGACCCCCACCCGAGGCTGCAGGAGCTGACGAGCACCCTCGAACGGGACACCGCGGTGGACTTCATCACGATCATGACCCCGGACGGCACCCGGATCACCCATCACGACGAGGGCCTCGTGGGTCAGCAGTACCTGGGCGACCGTTCGCAGGCGCTACGCGGCGAGGTGCACACCGCGACCGAGGTGGGTCGGCTGGGTCCCTCCGTGCGCACGATCGCGCCCGTGCGGGACCGGGACGGGACCATCATCGGACTCGTGTCCTCGGGGGTGCTCGTGAACCGGATCGCCGCGGAGAGCCGCCACGAGCTGCCAGGACTCGCCCTGATCGTGGGTGCGCTGCTCGCGGCGGCCTCGGTGGTCTGCGTTCTGGTGGCGCGCTACCTCAACCGCGTCACGGACGGGCGCTCCCCCGAATCCCTCGTGCGCGGTCTCGCGCTCAACCGCGCGGTGCTGTCCCGCGCACGGGAGGGGCTCGTGCTGCTGGACCCCGCCGACCGCCCGGTGCTGAGCAACACGCGCGCCGGTGAGCTGCTCGGCGTCACCCCCGGCGAGCAGCGCGGCTCATCGCCGGAGGACGCCCGCTTCGAGCCGTACGACAACGCCCGCTCCGGCCCCGGGAGCCCACGACGCGGTCGCGGTCTCTCGGGTTCACGCGGGATCGCCCGACGACGACGCCGCCCCGCCGCCGAGCCCGTGCCCCCGGCCGTGGCCGAGCTGCTCGCCCGGGCGGGCACGTTCGCGGACGAACGCTGCACCGTGGCAGGACGCACCCTGGTGGCCTCGTGCACCCGGGTCTCGGAGGACTCCGGGCTGCGTGTGCTGATGGTCCAGGACCAGACGGAGCTGAGCAGGATGTCCGGCGAGCTGGACACCGTGCGCACGATGGCCGCCGGGCTGCGCGCCCAGACCCACGAGCACGCCAACCGGATGCACACCGTGGTCTCGCTGCTCGAACTCGAGCGCTACCCGCAGGCCCGGGACTTCGCGGCCTCGACCCTCGAGGGCTCAGTGCGATTGGGTGTGACCGCCCGGGAGATCGAGGACCCGTACGTCGCGGCATTGCTCGCGGGTAAGACCGCCACGGCCCACGAACGCGGCGTGGAACTCGTGGTCGTGACCCACGAGCGGGTGCCACCGCTCGCCGTGGACCCCTCCGAGCTCGTGAGCGTCCTCGGCAACCTCGTCGACAATGCCGTGGATGCGGTCAGCGATGTCGAACGGGACGAACGTCCGGACGACGAACCGCCCACCGTGGAGGTGGAACTCGTCCCGTCCCGAGACGGGCGGTTCGTGCACCTCACGGTCGCCGACAACGGGCCCGGCATCCGAGCGGACGTGCGGGAGCGGCTCTTCGACCCCGGGGTCACCACCAAGCCCGCCACGGACGCACCCCGCGGGGTGGGCCTGGACGTCGTGCGCCGGGCGGTGGAGGGCTGGGGTACCGAACTCACGGTGTCCCACGAGGCGGGCGCCGTGTTCTCGGTGGACATCCCCGCGCAGCACCCCGCCCTCGATCGGAAGGAGAACCGATGATCCGCGTGCTCGTGGTGGACGACGAAGCCCTGACGGCGTCCGCGCACGCCGAGTACGTGGCCCGCTGCGCGGGATTCGAGGTGGCAGGGGTCGCGCGCAACGGCACGGCGGCCGTGCGCGCGGTGCGGGAGCGGGCGGCGTCGTCGGCCCCGGTGGACCTCGTACTGCTGGACCTCACGCTCCCGGACATCTCCGGGCTCGAGGTGGCCCGGGCCCTGCGAGCACAGCGCGCGGCCGTGGACCTGCTGATCGTCACCGCACACCGGGACGTGGCCACGGTGCGGGACGCCACCGCGGTGGGGGTGGTGGGCTACCTCGTGAAACCGTTCACCTTCGACGAGCTGCGGCGCAAGCTCGAGGCCTACGCCGCCTACCACCGGGTGCTCGCGGCGGCCACGCCGGACGACGCCGCGATCGAGCAAGCGGAGCTCGACCGGATCTTCGCCGCCCTGGTTGCTCACCCCGCTCCCACGCCGCCCAAGGGTCTCGCTCCCGACACCCTCGAAGCGGTCGCGGGATTCCTGCGGGAGGCCTCCGACTACCACTCCGCGGGTGAGCTCGCCCGTGAACTGGGGTTGTCCCGTGTCACGGCACGGCGCTACCTCGAGCACCTGTGCGCGGCGGGGTCCGTGGAGCGGCGGGCGCGACACGGCACCCCCGGGCGCCCCGAACTGGAATACGGGTGGCGCCGCTGAACCCAGCGGCGCCACCCGTCACGTGGTCGATCGGTCGTGGGGGGGGGGGACTACTCGGAGGTCACGGCGCTGCTTTCCGCGCGGGCACGACGGCGCTCCCGGCGCCGTCGTGCGAGCGGGACGTGGACCCTGGCCACGAGCCCGCGGTGCGCGCGGTGCCTCAGCATCTTCATGGGCCCCGGTGCGGGTACGGCGCGCGTAGAACGCGGCCACCAGCCCGAGCACGCCGAAGGGCACCAAGGACGAGGTCCCGTAACGGGACAGGGAGCTCGTGGTTTCCGCCCACAGGGTGCGGCACGCGATGTCCAGGGGCAGGCCCACCAGGAACCCCAAGGCGCCCACGAGGAACAGGCCCAGACCCATCGTGAACATGATGGGGATCTCGAAGCGCACGGCCACGAAGGTCCCCAGGCCTTCCGCGACCATCCCCCGTACGACTCGGTGTTGCGCAGCCCACCGCCGCCGTTGCCGACGGCGCCCAGGAACTGCTGGACCTCCTCCGGGGAGAGCCCGTGCTGGATGGCGAGCGCCTGCACCTGCTCGGGAGAGGCAGCGGAGGGTAAGCGTTCGAGGTCCGCGAAGAACTGCTGGGAGATCTCCTGGGACCCGGAGGCTCCGTCCGCGGGAGCGCCCTCCATCAGGGCGCCCTTCATGGGCACGCCGCTCGGGGGCGCGGTGGCCCCGTTGACCGGGGCGGGTGCGTTGACTTTCGCGGCGGCGTCGCTGGCGCCAATGGAAGAACGGCTCGAGGACTGGCCGGGCAGCAGGGTGAGCACCGTGATCATCACGGCGTGCAGCGCCAGGCCGATCCAGAGCCAGATCTTCTAGGCCTGGGGACTCGTGGCCAGCACCGCCGCGACCACCAGGGCCGCGAGACTGCTTACGGACGAGCTCGACAAGAGCCAGATGTTGGTCAACAGGGTGCCCAGGATCGCCAGGCCGCGCAGGACGTCCAGGGCCACGAGCCGTCTGCTCATACTCAGGGCGAGGGCCTGGATCCCCGTCCACCGCACCTGCCGAGTCACCGGACGGCGGGTGGCAACACCCCGCGAGCGGTCCCTGACCGCGCGGGCGGGGAGTGTTTGTGCGGAGTCAGAGTGTCTACGCGACTGCCGAGTGCCCGCGCGGATCCTGTCGGTCCGCGCGAGCCGCTACCCCTGCTCGCGCGGTGCCAGCACGGCGTGCAGCGCCTCAAGTACGGAATCGTCCTCGATGGTCGAGGGCACCGTGTACTTCTCCCCGTCCGCCATCTGACGCATGGTCTTGCGCAGGATCTTCCCCGAGCGGGTCTTGGGCAGGGCGTCCACCACGGCCACGTCCTTGAAGTCCGCCACGGGCCCTATCTGCGAACGCACCATGCCCACGAGGTCCTCGCGCAGCTTCTGGGGTTCGATGTCCGATCCGGTCTTGAGCACCACATACCCGCTGGGGCGCTGACCCTTGAGGGGATCGTTCACACCGATCACCGCGCACTCGGCCACGTCCGGGTGGGTCGCCACGACCTGCTCCATGTGCCCCGTGGACAACCGGTGCCCGGAGACGTTGATGACGTCGTCGGTGCGGCCCATCACGAACACGTACCCGTTCTCATCGATGTAGCCCGAGTCCCCCGTGGCGTAGTATCCCGGGAACGCCGAGAGGTAGGAGGACACGAACCGCTCGTCGTTGCGCCACAGGGTCACCAGGGTGCCCGGCGGCAGGGGCAGCCGCACCGCGATGTTGCCCTCTTCCCCCGGACCCAGCGGCTCACCCACGGGGTCGAGGATCTCCACGTTGAACCCGGGCACGGGGACCGTGGGCGAGCCCGACACTATTGGCAGCTTCTCGATCCCGAAGGGGTTGGCGCAGATGGCCCACCCGGTCTCGGTCTGCCACCAGTGGTCCACCACGGGCACCCCGAGCACGTCCGAGGACCAGCGGTGGGTCTCCGGGTCCAGTCGCTCACCGGCCACGAACAGCGCCTGCAGCGAGGAGATGTCGTATTCGCGCACGAGGTCCCCCTGCGGATCGGCCTTGCGGATCGCGCGCAGCGCCGTGGGGGCGGTGAACAGCACCTTGACCCCATGCTCGGCCACGCGCTTCCAGAAGGCCCCGGCGTCCGGGGTGCCCACGGGCTTGCCCTCGTAGACCACGGTGGTCGCGCCGGCCAACAGGGGCCCGTAGACGATGTAGGAATGGCCCACGACCCATCCCACGTCCGAGGCGGTCCACATCACGTCCCCGGCGCCGATGTCGTAGATGTTGCGCATGGACCAGCTCAGGGCCACCGCGTGCCCGCCGTTGTCCCGCACCACGCCCTTGGGTGTGCCCGTGGTGCCGGAGGTGTAGAGGATGTAGAGCGGGTCGGTGGCCTTGACCGTCACGGGCTCCGCGGGCGTCACGCCGTCCTGCGCCTCGGTCCACGACAGCCACGCGGGCCCGCCGTCGCCGGCCCGCTCGCGCGCCTGGGCCACGGTCGTGACGAAACCGTCCCGTTCGTGCACGAGCACCGCCGACGGCGCGTGGTCGCTCAACTGCAGGGCCTCCTCGATCGCGGGCAGGTACTCGATCCGGCGCTTGGGCTCCACGCCACCGGACGCGGTGACGACGACCACCGGGGCGGAGTCGTCCATCCGGCTCGCCAGTTCCTTGGGGGCGAAACCCCCGAACACGACGGAGTGCACCGCACCCAGTCGCGCGCACGCGAGCATCGCGATCAGGGACTCCGCCATCATGGGCATGTAGAGCAGTACCCGGTCCCCCTTGGCCACACCCTGGGCGGCGAGCGCACCGGCGAAGCGGGCCACGCGCTCCTGCAACTGCGCGTACGTGATGTGTTCCTGGGTGTCCAGCACGGCGGAGTCGTAGATCACTGCCGTGCGTTCCCCGTGCCCCGCGGCCACGTGACGGTCCACGGCGTTGACGCACGTGTTGAGCTCCCCGTCCGGGAACCACCGGTAGAGGGGCGCGGCGGAGTCGTCGAGTGCGCGGGTGGGTGGGCTCACCCAGTCCACGGCGTCGGCGGCGTCGAGCCAGAACCGCTCGGGGTCCTCCACACTGGAACGGTAGACGGATGCGTACGTGGCCTCGGACATGGCTTCCTCCGCGGGTGGTCGTGGTGAGGATCGGTGCCACCAGGATAGTGTCCCTGATCACACAAAACAAGAGCTTTGTATACACATGACGCCTAACCTCCTCTTAGTTCGGGAAAACTCTTGGATCATGACGGGCTCGTGTATACACTGAAGGAACTTTCGATCTTCAGGAGGAGCCATGCGAGCGGGTGAGCGTGCCTACCGCGAACTGCGCGCGGACATCGTGTCGTGGCGCCTGGTCCCCGGGCAGGTCCTGGGCGAAGTGGACCTCTCCGAACGGCTCGGCATCTCCCGCACCCCCGTGCGCGAAGCGCTGTCCCGGCTCACCGCGGACGGGCTCACCGAGCCGCACAACGGCCGCGGCGTCGTCGTCAGCGCCCTATCCGCGGACGACGTGCGCGCCCTCTACGAACTGCGCGACACGCTCGACTGCCGGGCCGCCGAACTCGCCGCCCAGCGCGGCGACCCCGAGACGTTCCGAGCGCTCGCGGACGGACTGTCCCACGCGGCGGAGCGGCTCTCGGACGACCCCGACCACCATGCGTACTACGAGCTCGTGGACCGCATGGACGAACAGATCGACGCCGCCGCGGGCAACCCCTACCTGCAACAGGCTCTCGAGAACGTGCGTCTGCACCTCGCCCGCGTGCGCCGGCTCGCCACCTCCGATCCGCAGCGGCTGGCCGCCGCGGCCGCCGAACACGAGGCGATCGCCCGCGCGATCGCGCACGGGGACGCACCCCTGGCCGTCGCGACCACGCGCGTGCACCTGAAGAACGCCCTGAGCAAGGCCCTCGGCTCACCCGCGCTCGCCGTGGCCCGCCCGGAGGCCTCCTGACCGGGGCGTACGCCCCACGAACCATCCGCAAACCCGCGGAGACATCCCAGAGACACCCCGCAGCGAAAGGAACGCCCGTGACCGTCGAACACACCGTGCGCACGTACTCGTCCAAGGAGGAACTGCCCCGCGAGGAGCAGCTCGCCCACAAGCTCGCGAGCGTCGCGACCGACCCGGTGGCCGTGGAGCCCGAGGTCGTGGACATGGTCATCAACCGGATCATCGACAACGCGTCCGTGGCCGTGGCCTCCCTCAACCGCGGGCCCATCGTCTCCGCGCGCTCGCAGGCCCTGTGCCACCGGGTCGTCGACGGCGGCGGCTTCTCGGGCACCGGCGCGCTGCTCTACGGCGCCCCGGACGACGACGCCGCGGTCTCCCCCGAGTGGGCCGCGTGGGCCAACGGCGTGGCCGTGCGCGAGCTGGACTACCACGACACGTTCCTGGCCGCGGAGTACTCCCACCCCGGGGACAACATCCCGCCCATCCTGGCCGTCGCGCAGCACGTGGGCAGCTCGGGCGAGGACCTCGTGCGCGCGATCGCCACCGGGTACGAGATCCAGGTGGACCTGGTCAAGGGCATGTGCCTGCACGAGCACAAGATCGACCACATTGCGCACATCGGTCCGTCCGCCGCCGCGGGCATCGGCACGCTGCTCGGCCTGGACACCGAGACCATCTTCCAGGCGATCGGTCAGGCACTGCACACGACCACCCAGACCCGGCAGTCCCGCAAGGGCGAGATCTCCACGTGGAAAGCCCACGCGCCCGCGTTCGCCGGGAAGATGGCGGTCGAGGCCGTGGACCGCGCAATGCGCGGGCAGACCTCCCCGACCCCCATCTACGAGGGCGAGGACGGCGTGATCGCGTGGCTGCTCTCGGGCCCGGAGGCCCGCTACACGGTGCCCCTGCCGGCCCCGGGTGAGCCCAAGCGCGCGATCCTGGACACGTACACCAAGGAGCACTCGGCGGAGTACCAGGCCCAGGCGTGGATCGACCTGGCGCGCAAGCTGCACCGCGAGCACCCGGAGGTCACCGACCCCGCCAACGTGGCCTCGGTGCTCATCAAGTCCTCCCACCACACCCACTACGTGATCGGTTCCGGGGCCAACGACCCCCAGAAGTACGATCCCACGGCGTCGCGTGAGACCCTTGACCACTCGATCCCGTACATCTTCACCGTGGCCCTGCAGGACGGCGCGTGGCACCACGTGGACTCCTACGCCCCCGAGCGTGCGGCCCGCCAGGACACCGTGGAGCTGTGGCACAAGGTCACCACGCAGGAGGACCCGGAGTGGACCCGCCGGTACCACTCCCTGGACATCTCCGAAAAGGCGTTCGGCGGTTCCGTGGAGATCACCCTCACGGACGGCACCGTGATCACGGACCAGATCGCCGTGGCGGACGCCCACCCGCTCGGTGCCCGCCCGTTCGCGCGGGAACAGTACATCACCAAGTTCCGCACCCTGGCCGAGGGCATCGTGGCCCCGGAGGAGATCGAGCGGTTCCTGGACGCGGTCCAGCGCATCCCCGAACTGGGTGCCGGGGAGCTCGGGCAGCTGAACATCACGGCCGCCGTGGAGCTGGAGACCTCAGCGAAGGGAATCTTCTGATCATGCTGTACACCACCGTGACCCCGGCCGAGAAGCGCGAACGGTTCCGCGAACTGCTCGCGGCCCCGGAGATCGCCCGTTTCCCCGGAGCGTTCACGCCCCTGTCCACCAAGCTCATCCAAGAGCAGGGCTTCGAGGGCGTCTACATCTCCGGCGGCGTGCTCGCCAACGAACTGGGCCTGCCGGACATCGGTCTCACGACCCTGACCGAGGTGGCCACGCGCGCCGGTCAGATCGCGCGCAGCACGGACCTGCCGTGCCTCGTGGACGCGGACACCGGATTCGGTGAGCCCATGAACGTTGCCCGCACCGTCCAGGAACTCGAGGACGCCGGCCTGGCCGGCTGCCACATCGAGGACCAGTTCAATCCCAAGCGCTGCGGCCACCTGGACGGGAAGAACGTGGTGGACACCGCCACGGCCACCAAGCGGATCAAGGCCGCCGTGGAAGCCCGCCGGGACCCGAACTTCGTGGTGATGGCCCGCACGGACCTGCGCGGTGTGGACGGACTGGATGCCGCGATCGACCGGGCCAAGGCCCTCGCCGACGCCGGCGCGGACGTGATCTTCCCCGAGGCCATGGCGGACCTCTTGGAGTTCGAGCGCATGGCTGAGGCCCTGGACGTGCCGATCTTGGCCAACATGACCGAATTCGGCAAGTCCCAGCTGTTCACCACGCAGCAACTGCACGGTGCAGGGGTGTCCATGATCATCTACCCCGTGTCCCTGCAGCGCCAGGCCCTCGGCGCCATGGAACGCCTGCTCACCACCATCCGGGAGGACGGCACCCAGCAGGCGCAGGTAGAGAACATGCTCACCCGTAAGCGGCTGTACGAACTCGTGGACTACAACGGGTACAACCAGTTCGATTCCGGGGTGTTCAATTTCGAGGTCCCCGAGACCCCGGACGCCTGAACCCCTCTGTTCCCACCACGCCAAGTGTGGTGTGGTGGGAACACTCAGTCCGTGCACGAGCCCGATCGTCGAAGGAGATCACCGTGGCCGATACCGAGATCCACAAAGGACTCGCCGGGGTGGTGGCTGACACCACCGCCGTGTCCAAGGTCAATGCAGAGACCAACTCGCTGCTCTACCGGGGCTACCCGGTGCAGGAACTCGCGCAGAACTGTTCCGCGGAACAGGTGGCGCTGCTGTTGTGGAACGGCGAGCTGCCGTCCGAGGACGAGCTCACCGCGTTCCAAAAGCTCGAGCGTTCCCACCGCGCGCTGACGCCCGAGCTCAAGCGCGTCATCGACGAGCTGCCCACCACGTGCCACCCCATGGACGTGTGCCGCACCGCCGCCTCGGTGATCGGCGCGCAGCACCCGCAGGCAGAGGACAACTCCCCCGAGGCGGAGCTGCGCAAGGCCCAGGAACTGTTCGCCGTCATGCCCGCCGTGGTGTGCTACGACCAGCGCCGCCGTCACGGCCAGGACCTCGTGGATCCCCGCGAGGACCTCGATTACTCCCAGAACTTCCTGTGGATGGCCTTCGGCGAGGAACCCGCCCCGGAGGTCGTGGACGCGTTCCGGGTGTCGATCATCCTGTACGCGGAACACTCGTTCAACGCTTCCACCTTCACGGCGCGCGTGATCACCTCCACGCTCGCGGACCTGCACTCGGCAGTGACCGGGGCCATCGGCGCCCTCAAGGGCCCCCTGCACGGCGGTGCCAACGAGGCCGTGATGCACACGTTCGAGGAGCTCGGGATCCGCAAGGACGAATCCGCCGAGGAAGCGGAGAAGCGCGCCAAGGAGTGGATGGACCAGGCGCTCGCGGAGAAGAAGAAGGTCATGGGCTTCGGCCACCGCGTGTACAAGCACGGTGACTCGCGCGTGCCCACCATGCAGGACGCCCTGTTCCGCATGCTCGAGCACTACGACCGGCCCGAGGTCCTTGGGCTCTACAACGGTCTGGCCAAGTCCATGGACGAGGCCAAGTCCATCAAGCCCAACCTGGACTACCCCGCGGGCCCCACGTACTGGCTCATGGGGTTCGATATCCCCGCGTTCACGCCCATCTTCGTGGCCGCGCGGATCGTGGGCTGGACCGCGCACATCATGGAGCAGCGCGCAAACAACTCGCTGATCCGCCCGCTCTCGGACTACAGCGGTCCGGACGAGCGTCACCTGTCCTGAGCTTGGGACACCACGACGGCCCGCCGCCCCTTCACACGTGAGAGGTGGCGGGCCGTCGTCAGTACTTCGGGGCCCGCGGCAGACCCATGTAGGACTCCACCGTCGCGGACCCGCTGTTCTTCACACTCGTGGCCGTGGCGGTGCCCACGTAGCGCAGGTGCCACGGTTCGTAGGCGTACCCGGTGGTTGCGGTGTGCCCGTTGGGGTAGCGCACCACGAACCCGTAGGTGTGCCCGTTCGCGGCGATCCACTTCCCCTGTGGGGTGTTGCCGAAGCACGGGAGCAGACCGCAGGTGGCCCCGGGGGCGCCCACGTCGATCGCGAGGCCGGTCTGATGTTCGGAGTGACCGGCCCGCGCGGAAATGGTGTCGGCGGTGGCCTGTCCGTACAGGGCCGTGTACTCGCGGTAGAGGCGCGCTTGGGTGCCGTAGTCGCGGTACCCGCTCACCGGGACCAGCGTGACCCCCTGTGCGGCCGCGGCACGGCTCATGCGCTGGTAGGCTGCTGCGGCGTCGTCCCGTAGCAGGACTCCCCCGCCCACCGAACGTAACGGAGCCGGGGCGTAGGTGCGCGGGGACAGCGGGCGTTTCTTGTTCACGACCACGGACACGCTGCGGGCATCGTCGATGTCCCGGTACACCCGCGCTCCTCCCTGGGCGGTCCAGGTGATGCGGCCGCGCTGGTAGCGGACCTCGCACGTGCCACCCGTGCAGGTCTCACGCGTCACGGGGTACCCCAGGGCCCCGTGCTCGGAGCCCTCCGCGCGCCACTTCGCCAGAATCCCGCCGCGCTGGGCACGCGCACCGGTCGTGGACGTCCAGTGGATCGTGCCCTTCTGGTACTGCCGATAGCAGCCGCGGTCCCGCAGGCCACAGCGTTCGGCGGACGTGGGCTTGCCCAACCATGCGCCGGGATTCGGCAGGGCGCGGTACTCGTTGTCGATCCCCGCCCCGGCGTGGGCCGGTACCATGCCGCCCACGAGCAGCAGCGCGGCCAACAGGGCGGTGAGCAGGGCCGGACGACGCATGACGGTTCGCATGAGGCCACGATAGATGCTGCGCGTGACGCGCGGTCGGCCTATGGGCGAACAGCCGACGACGCCGCTCCCCGCCCTTCGCGGGCCCGGCGCCCACGCGCGGGAGGTCCCGGGCTCCGGGTGGTGCGGCGGGCGACGTCGCCGGCTCGGTGTGCGGGCGGAACGTCACCCACTCCGTGTGCTGCGGCTCCCGACGTGGTCGGCTCAGTGCGCGGCCCCGACGCTGCCGGCTCAGCGCGCTCGCGGGTGGGACGTCGCGTAGACCTCGCGCAGGGACTCCACGGACACGCGCGTGTAGATCTGGGTCGTGGCCAGGGAGGCGTGACCCAGCAGTTCCTGCACGACCCGCAGGTCCGCGCCGCCCTCGAGCAGGTGCGTGGCGAACGAGTGGCGCAGCGTGTGCGGCGTGATCCGCTCCTCCTGGTGGATCGTGCGCGCGGCGTCCTTGACCATGTTCCACGCCGTCTGCCGCGAGATCCGCGTGCCGCGAGCATTGAGGAACACCGCCGGGCTCCCCCGACCGTGCCGCGCCAACTCGGGGCGGGCCCGGACAAGGTAGCGGTCCAGGGCCGCCCCGGCGAACGATCCCACGGGCACGAGCCGTTGCTTGGCACCCTTGCCCGTCACACGGATCAGGGCGAGGTCCTCGTCGTGCAGACCGGCGAGGTCGTCCACGTCCAGTGCGACGGCCTCGGAGATACGCGCACCCGTGGCGTACAGCAGTTCCAGGAACGCCCGGGCTCGCAGTCCCGCGGGTGTATCCGGGTCCGGGGCGGCCAGGAGGTTCTCGACCTCCGTGACGCCGATGGCCCTGGGCAGCCGCTGCGGCGGCATGGGCGGGCTCACGCGGGACGCGACGTCCGTGTCCACGCTCGACTCCGTGACCCAGAACGCGTGGGCCCCCCGCACCGCCGCGAGCACCCGCGCACTGCTGCGCGCGGACAGCGCCGGGTGGGCGGCATCGCCCTCGCGGATGCTCCGCACGAACGCTCGCACGTGATCGGCCGTGATGTCCCTGGGCACACGCACGTGCGCGGCGGTCGCCGTGAGGTGCTGCAGGTAGCGCGCGAGGTCCCGGCGGTACGCACTCACGGTGTTCGCTGCGAGTCCGCGCTCGACCACGAGGTGGTCCAGGTAACGCGCCACGGCCCGCCGCAGTTCCGGTGCAGCCTCCGCCTCGGTCGTCGAGTCCGACGGCGCCGCACCTGCCCTCGGTCCCCCATCCACGATCGGCAGTGGTTCGGTGATGGGACCGTGCGACTCGAGGGAGTCGTTCACCCCTCGTGCCGCGGCCGCGAGGTCCATTCGGCGTCCGGTGCGCGCAGCGTGGCCCAGTCCCGGGACCGCGCAATGTGCGTGGCGAGGATGCCGAGCGTGGCCGCAGGGGACGTGATCCGCCCGGCCATGACCGCGGCCACGGCGTCGTCGAGGTCCGCGAAACCAGCCACGATCTCCGCCTCCTCGCCCTCGCGTTCGAACCGCTCGGACTCGGGGACCTCGCTCAGGTCACGGGCCAAGAAGATCCGGTTGGCCTCCGCCGAGGAGCCTGGCGAGTTGTCGAAGTCCGCGAGCGTGTGCCAGGTCCGGGCCGTGAGATCCGCTTCCTCGCCCAGCTCGCGCTGGGCCGCCTGCAGCGCGGGTTCCCCGGACACATCGAGCAGCCCCGCTGGGATCTCCCACATCCGCTTGCGCACGGGGTGGCGGTACTGGTTGATGAGCAGGATCCGTTCCTTCTCGTCCAGCACGACCACGGACACCGCCCCCGGGTGCGTGATGAACTCCCGGGTCAGCGGTTCCTCCTGGCCCGCCATCCGGAAGGACTCACTGCACACGTCCCAGATGGCACCGTCGTAGACGGTCCGCGAATCCATGACGGTGTGCGGATCCGGGCGATCCGTCAGCTGCTCGGCGGTGATGCTCGTGTACTCCACGGCTCAGCCCTTGGCCTGGACGCCCCGGCGCTCGAGAGCGGCCTTGACGAGACCGTCGAACAGCGGATGCGGACGGGTCGGGCGGGAGGCCAGCTCGGGGTGTGCCTGCGTGGCCACGTAGTAGGGGTGCTCCTCACGGGGCAGCTCCACGAATTCCACGAGCGTGCCCTCCGGGGACGTTCCCGAGATCCGCAGCCCGGCCTCCGAGAGGGCGTCGCGGTACGCGTTGTTGACCTCGTAACGGTGGCGGTGACGCTCGGAGACCTCCGTGGCACCGTAGGCCTCGGCCACCACGGAACCCTCGGCCAGCGCGGCGGGGTACAGGCCCAGACGCATGGTGCCGCCCAGGTCACCGGCGCCCTCCACGAACTGCTTCTGCTCCTCCATGGTCGCGATCACGGGAGTGTCCGTGTCCGGGTCGAACTCGGTGGAGGAGGCGTTGGGCAGGCCCACGACGTCGCGCGCGTACTCGATGACCATGCACTGCAACCCGAGGCACAGCCCCAGGGTGGGCACCTTGTGCTCACGGGACCAGCGCAGGGCGCCGAGCTTGCCCTCGAGCCCACGGATGCCGAAGCCCCCGGGGATCAGGACGGCGTCCACGTCACCGAGTTCGCGCTGGGCGCCCTCTGGGGTGTCGCACAGGTCGGAGGCGACCCACTTGATGTGCACGCGGGCGTTGTTCGCGAATCCACCGGCCCGTAGCGCCTCGGACACGGACAGGTACGCGTCCGGGAGGTCAATGTACTTGCCCACGAGCGCGACCGTCACGTGGTGCTCGGGCTCGTGCACCGCGGTGAGCAGCCGGGACCACTGCCGTAGATCGGCGTCCTGGTAGTCCAGACCCAGGTAGTCCAGGATGTAGGTGTCCAGACCCTGGCTGTGCAGGGTGTTGGGAATGTCGTAGATGCTGGGGGCGTCCGCGCACGAGATCACGGCGTCCAGGTCCACGTCGCACGCGGCACCGATCTTGCGCAGCATCGCGTCCGGGACGTCCCGGTCGCAACGCAGCACGAGGGCGTCGGGCTGGATGCCCAGACCGCGCAGCGAGGCCACGGAGTGCTGGGTGGGCTTGGTCTTGAGCTCACCGGACGGGCCGATGAACGGGATCAGGGACACGTGCAGGTAGAACACATTGCGCCGACCCACGTCCTGGCGCACCTGGCGCGCGGCCTCGATGAAGGGCTGGGACTCGATGTCACCGACCGTGCCGCCGATCTCGGTGATGATGATGTCCGGGGCGTTCTCGTCCTCGGCGCGGCGGCGCATCCGGCGCTTGAGCTCGTCCGTGATGTGCGGGATGACCTGCACGGTGTCACCCAGGTACTCGCCGCGGCGTTCCTTGGCGATCACCGTGGAGTACACCTGACCGGTGGTCACGTTCGCGGAGGCGTCCAGGTTCTCGTCCAGGAAGCGCTCGTAGTGACCGATGTCCAGGTCCGTCTCGGCGCCGTCGTCCGTGACGAAGACCTCACCGTGCTGGAAGGGGTTCATGGTTCCGGGATCCACGTTGAGGTACGGATCCAATTTCTGCATGGTCACGGACAGGCCGCGCGAACGCAGAAGCATCCCGAGTGAGGACGCGGTGAGCCCCTTGCCGAGGGACGAGGCCACACCTCCCGTGACGAAGATCTGCCGGGTCACCTTGCCGTCGTTCTTTTCTGTGCCTGCCTCGTGGGCGGCGTCCTGAGCATTCACCACGGGATTCGAGCCTACCATTCGTGTCTCGTCGGGGCGTTGGGGGTCGTCGGTCATGCGGTAGCGTCCCGCATGAGTTCTCGCGCGTGTTCGCGGGCCGCACTGGAGTCCTCGTGGCCCGCGAGCATGCGGGCCAGCTCCACCACGCGTTCCTCGTCCGTGAGCACTTTCACGTCCGAGACGCTCGAGTCCGAGGACTTGGTCACCAGGATGTGCTGATCCGCGAACGCAGCGACCTGGGGAAGGTGGGTCACCACGAGCACCTGCACGTTCTTGGCGAGCATCTTCAGCCGCCGGCCGATCTCTACGGCAGCCTTGCCGCCCACACCGGAATCGACTTCATCGAACACGAACGTAGGCACGGGGTCCACCTCGGAGAGCACCACCTCGAGCGCGAGCATGATGCGCGAGAGCTCACCACCGGAGGCACCCTTGCCGAGCGGGCGGGGTGTGGCCTGCGGGTGGGGCGCGAGCATGAACTCGATCGTGTCCCTGCCGTCGTCCGTGAAGCGCTCGGAGGGTTCCACCGCCACCACGAGGGACGCGTTGGGCATGGCCAGCGCGCTCAGTTCCTCGCTCACGGCGCCCGCGAGTTTTTTGGCGGCCACCCGTCGCAGCTCCAACAGCCTGGTCGCGTGCTTCACGAGGGCCGCATGCAGGCTCTCGCCCTCCGCGCGCAGTTGTTCCTCGCGTTGGGGGTCCACCACGAGCCCCTCGAGCCGGGTCCGGGCCTCGTCCGCCCAGGACAGCACTTCGTCGATGCTCGCACCGTACTTCTTGGTCAGCGCGCGCAGGGCACTGCGGCGGGCCTCGACCTCGGCGAGCCGCGCGGGGCCGTCCTCGTCCAGACCGCTCGCGTATCCCGAGAGGTCCGCGGCGACGTCGGCGGCGACCACGGTCAGCTCCCGCACTCGGGTGGCCAGGGCCACGAGTTCGGGGTCGGACTCCGCCACGAGGTCGAGCGCCTGTTGCGCGTGGGACAGCAGGGCGACGGCGTTGAGGTCCGGTTCGTCGTCCGCGTCGGATCCGCTCAGGGCCCCGTGGGCGGACAATGCCGCACCCCGCAGGGCCTCGAGGTTAGTGAGCTTCTCGCTCTCCGCGTCCAACTGGGCGTCCTCGCCCGGAACGGGCTCCACGGCGTCGATCTCCTCGAGCGCGGTGGTCAACGCCTGGGCCTGCAGCGCTCGTTCGCGGGAGTTTTCCTTGGCCGCGCGCAACGTGGCCACGACCTCCCGGTAGCGCGCGAGTTTGCCGCGGTAGGTGGCGAGCTCCTCGGCAACGTCCGCGCCGGCGTAGTCGTCGAGCGCCGTTCGCTGGGCCGCCGGGGACTTCAGGCGTAGCTGGTCGGACTGCCCGTGGACGGCCACGAGGGTCTCACCGACGGCGCCGAGCGTGCCCACCGGTGCGGAACGGCCGCCCACATGGGCGCGACTGCGCCCCTCGGCCGAGACGGTGCGGGAGAGCAGGACCAGGGACTCCTCGGTGCCATTGACCGTCTCGCTGTCCACCGCACCACCGGATTCCTCCACGAGCGCCACAGCGGCGTGGTCCGACGGCACCCGCACGGTGGCTTCCGCTAGCGCCTTGGTGCTGCCCGAGCGCACGGACCCGGCGTCCGCGCGGTTGCCGAGCAGCATGCCGAGCGCGGTGACCACCATGGTCTTCCCCGCGCCGGTCTCACCCGAGAGGATCGACAACCCGGGGCCCAGGGGCAGGACGGCGTCCGTGATGACGCCGAGGTCGTGGATGTGGATCTCCTCGATCATGACCGGGAGGTCCCGTCCGGTCGGTCGCCGGTCCGCTCACCGGTCGAGGGGCCGCCATCGAGCCAGGGCGCGTCGTTGTGGTGCGGGATCTCCCGGCCCACGCTGAGCTTGAGTTGTTCCTCGTCCTGAGCGACCACCTTGGTGGTGGGCTGCACGACAGACAGGGCCGAGGTGAGGGCCTCGAGCTGTTCCTTGGGCATGGGGCCACGCCATCCGGCGATCGGCAGTTCGAACTTCTTGACGAGGCGTTCGGAGAACGGGGTCGCGTGCATGCGGGCCAGGTTCACGGACTTCTCGGACCGGCGCACCTCGATGCGCGATCCCGGGGGCAGGTCCACGGTTCGCCGTCCGTCGCACCACAGGACACCGCGGGCATCCGTGCGGGTGAGCACCTCCACGGCCATCATGGAGCGCGGGGAGATCACGAGGGGGCGGGAGAACAGGGCATGGGCGGACAGCGGGACCATGAGCAGGGCCTCGACCTCCGGCCAGACCACGGGACCACCCGCGGAGAACGCGTAGGCCGTGGAGCCGGTGGGGGTGGCCATGACCACGCCGTCGCACCCGAACGTGGACAGCGGCCTGCGGTCCACCTCCGTGACGACCTCGATCATCTTCTCCCGGTTGCCCTTCTCCACGGAGGCCTCGTTGAGCGCCCACGTGTGCAGGACTTTTCGGCGCTGCTCCCACACGGTGATGTCCAGGGCCATGCGCCGCTCCACCGTGTAGCGACCGTCGACGATGGCCTCCACGGTCTCGCTCAGCGCGGAACGCTCGGACTCGGCGAGGAAGCCCACGTGACCCAGATTGACGCCCAGCAGAGGGGTGTCCACTCCGCGCACCAGTTCCGCCGCGCGCAGGATGGAGCCGTCACCGCCGAGCACCATGACGATCTCGATCTCGCGCAGCGCCACGTCCTCCTCGAGGATCTCCACGGGTGCCATGTCCGACCCGTCCGCACGCAGGGCCTCGAGGTCCGGGCGGCAGAGGACAGGTACGAGCCCGGCGTCGTGCAGTTGTTCGCAGGACTGGCGGGCCGCTTCCTTGGCCTCGTGCCGCCCCGTGTGGGTCATCACCAAGATTTTCCGGCTCACGAGCTGAAGACCATCCTCCTGCGATCGACTCCCACGGTGGGCTGACTCAGCCAACACTACGCGAGCGCCCCGACGCGGTCAGTGCTTCGGGCTGCGGCACCACACGAAGAACTCCACATTGCCGTCCTGGCCCGGCAGCGGACTGGGCGCCGTGCCGAGCACCTCGAGCCCGACGTCGCGCGCGCACGCCCGTACGCGCTCCACCGCCGCTTCCCGCGCGGCGTCGGACGTCACGACGCCGGTGCGGGACAGCGCGTGCGCCCCCACCTCGAACTGGGGTTTGACCATGAGCAACAGGTCCCCTCCACGCTCCGTGGCCGCCGCGAGCGCAGGGACCACGAGGGTCAGGGAGATGAAGGAGAGGTCGCACACTGTCAGTTGGGCGGGGCCGCCGATCTCGGCGGAATCCAGGTAGCGCGCGTTGAGCCCCTCGTGGACCCGGACGCGGGGGTCCGCGCGCAGTTCGGGGACCAATTGGTCGTGCCCCACGTCCACCGCCACGACCTCGCGCGCACCACGGCGCAACAGGACGTCCGTGAACCCTCCGGTGGACGCCCCCGCATCCAGACAGCGCTTGCCCGCGGGGTACACGTCCGGGAACCGTTCGAGCGCGCCGGCCAGTTTGTGCCCGGCGCGGCTCACGTACTCCTCGCCCTCGGCTGCCGCGACCTCGAGCGTAGCCTCCGAGGTGACCACGGCGGAGGGTTTCGTGGCCGCGGACCCGTTCACACTCACGCGCCCGGCCTTGATCAGCGCGGCGGCCACGGTGCGGGACCGGGCGAGACCGCGCGCGGTCAGCGCCCGGTCGAGCCGATCGTTCACGGGTGCTCCCGCTCCCCCGCGGCGTCCGACCCAGGCTCCGTCACGGAGTCGATGAGCCCGGCGGGCAACGAACCCGGCGACGCGTTGAGGATCCGCTCCAGTTCCTCGTGCAGGACCTCGTACGCCGCCGCCTGTTCCGTGACGGGGAGCGCGGCGATGTTTGCTTCACGCGCGAGCACGCGGTCCACGGGGTCCAGGCCGGTGTGCGGGGGCTCGGGGTGTTCCTCGTTCACGCGGGGTCCTGCCACGTCAGCGACGGTTCGTGAGCGACGTCGACGTCGGGATGGGCGGCCCACCACGCGGCGCACGCAGCGCGCCAGCCGTCCAGGCTGTCGCGAGGCGCGGTGACCGTCACGGCGGTGCTGTCGGTCTCCGCGACGGCCTCGCGGCACCGCGCGCGGAACCGGTCGCCGTCGTGCGTGACTTCTACCCGGGGATACGGTTCGAACAGCTCACGCAGGTTCCCCAGGAGGTAGGTGGGGCGCTGGGACGTGCACGCGGCGAGCACCGAACGCGGCGAGTCCACCCCCGTGAACACCTCGATCCCGGGCATGCCCGCGTTGTTGGCCCCGAGGATGTCGGTGTCCAGCCGGTCCCCCACGACTGCGGGGTTGCGGGCGCCGACGCGCTCGGCCGCCTCGCGGAAGATGGGGGCCTCGGGTTTGCCCGCGACCACGGGTTCCCGGCCCGACGCCGCGGCAACAGCGGCCACGAGCGTCCCGTTGCCGGGGGCGATCCCCCGTTCCTTGGGGATGGTGCGGTCGGTGTTGGTCGCGCACCACAGCACGGCGTCGTCCGCGAGGGTGAAAGCGGCCTCGGCGAGGTGCTCCCATCCGGTGTGCGGGTCGAAGCCCTGCACCACGGCCTCCGGTTGCTCGTCCTGGGAGGTCACGGGGGTCAATCCCACGGCGCGGATCTCGTCCGCGAGCGCCTGCGCCCCCGTGATCAACACTTTCGCCGACCGCGGGAGCCGCTCCGCCAGCAAAGCCGCGGCCGCCTGGGCGGAACTCACCACGTCCTGCCTCCGAGCGGGAGCGCCGAGGGACGAGATGTGCTCGGCCACCGCTTCGGGGGATCGGGATGCGTTGTTGGTCACGTACATCACCGCGCGCCCCGAGTCCTTCACTCGCTTGAGGCTCTCCGGGGCACCGTCGATCGCGTGCGGTCCCGCGTAGACCACACCGTCCAGATCGCACAGCAAGGCGTCGAACCGTTCGATGAGCGTCGCGTCCTCGCTCCCCTCCTCGCGGGCGGGATCAGTTGCGGTCATGACCGGTGTCCGTCCCGTGCTCGCCGTCGGCGCTCTCGGCGGGTGCGTGGTTGTCGGCTGACACGTCACCCGGGGCGGCCGCGTCGTCCGACGGCGCTGTCTCCTCCCGCGCAGGGGCCGCTTCCTCATGGAAGTCCGTGCTCACTGCGGGGGCGTCGTCGTCACCGGACGGTTCGTCGTGCCGTGCCGTGGACTCGTCCTCCTCGGGTGCATCCTCCCGGACCGACGCGTCCTGCGCCTTTGCGCCACCTTCAGCCAGCGCGTCCTCCTCAGAGGGCGCCTCGTCCCGGTCGGAATCCGCGCCCGCCGCGGGGGCGTCATCACTGGGGCGGTCCGCGCTGTGTCGCTTCTGGGCCTCACGGACGGTGCGCCGAGCGTCGTCCTCGTCCAGGTCGTCACCCAGGTCCACGATCTCGGGCTCGGAGAACTGGCCCATGCCCAGCGCCGCCTCCGCGACGATGGCCTGGCGATCCCACGACATGGCCTCGCTGTCGCGACCCACCGCGCGCAGGGCGTCCGCGTACGCGCGGAAGAGTTTGGGGCTGTAGGAGAACCCGCGGTTCTTGTCGAGCTGCGGGATCTCGAGCGCCGCGAGCGCGGCCTGTTCGTCACCGGCGTCGGCGTGGATCCCGGACACGACCATGGCGAGCTCGGCCTTGCCCTCGGCGTCCAGCGCATCGGCGGCATCCGAGATGGCCTCTTCCATGGCCTTGTCCACGCGGCCCAGGGCACGCTGGGCGTCCACCATGAGCGGCAGGTGTGCCTGCGAACCGGAGATCCGCCGGTGGGTGCGCAACTCCTTCAGGGCGAGCGCGTAGTCACCGGCCGCGTACGCCGCGATCCCGGCAACCTCGCGCACAGCGCCGATCCGCCCCGCCTTACGCACGGCGGCGTTGGCGTGTTCAAGGGCGAATTCGGGATCGTCGTCGAGATAGCGCGCCGCCATCACGAGGTGCTTGGACACCCGCTCGGCATTGCTCGCCTCGAGGGCCTGCAGTTCCCGGCGCACGGTCCGGTCGATCTCCCGACCCGTGACGTCCGCGTCGATGTCCGGGGCCACGAACCGCGGCTGGGCATCTCGGCGGTCATCGCGCTCGGGGCCACGTGCGTCACCGCGCCGGTCGTCACGGTGGTCGCGGCGCTCGTCGCGCGCTCCGAAGCCACGCCCGCCGCCCTGGCGAACCCGGTCACCGCCCCGGCCCGCGAAGCCCCCGTCCCGGCGATCCCGGTCCCCGCGATCATCACGTCGCCCAAAACCACCATCACGACGGTCGCCCCGACGCCCGTAGTTGCCCTCACGCCTGTCGTCCCGACGCCCGTAGCCGCCCCGTTCCTCACCACGAGCGCCGTCGCGCGGACCGCGTCGATCGTCGTCACGGCGGTAGCCGCCTCGCCGGTCATCATTCCTGCGCTCGTCACCGCGCCCGCCGTAACTCCCCGCCCGCTCGTCCCGGCCCCGGTAGCCGCTGCGAGCGTCGTCTCCGGATGAACGGCGTCCGCTGCCGCCTCGGCCGCCGAAATCGTCCCGATCTCCGGGACGGCCCCCCGAGCCCCCGCGGTACGAGGAGCGATCGGAGCCACGGCGATCCGTGCCCCGACGATCGTCGTCGCCCCGGGAGAACCGGCGGTCTCCCCCACCGCGGGATGAACCGCGCTCGTCACGGCCCCACCGGCCGCCGCGGTCACCCCCGCCGCGTCGACGATCGGAACGATCGTGGGAACCGTGCTGTTCAGATTCGCTCAAGGGGTGTCTCCTACTGCGGCCTGCGGCCATGGTGCGGGGGCGGGATCTGGCACCGCCGGATGTTCTCGAAGAGCATTCTACAAACGGTGCGCGGAGCACTCCCAACGCCATGGACGGGCTGGTCGCGGCACTCGAACGGGACGCGGCGAGATGATCCGCGCGGGGAGTGAACCGCAGGAGGGTGGGCGCCGTACATAATGAAGCATGCGTTTGAGATCCCTCTCCAAAAACCTGCTTCTGCGGGTCCTCGTGGCCATCGTCATGGGCGTCGTCTTCGGCCTCTTCTTCCCGGAATGGCTCGCACGGGTGTTCATAACCTTCAACGGCCTCTTCAGCCAGTTCCTGGGGTTTCTGATCCCCCTGATCATTGTGGGCCTCGTGACACCGGCCATTGCGGATCTGGGACGGGGCGCGGGCAAGTGGTTGGCCGTGACGGCGGCCATCGCGTACGGGTCCACCATTTTCGCCGGTCTCCTGGCGTTCCTCGTGGCCAAGGCGAGCTACCCGTGGCTGCTGGGCGGTCACAGGTCCGTCAACGGGCTGGAGAACCCGGAGGACCACGCCCTGAGCGGGTTCTTCGACATCACCATGCCACCCGTGTTCGACGTGATGACAGCTCTCATCCTGGCCTTCTGCATCGGCGTGGGGATCACGTTCGTCAAGGGCAACTACCTGCACCACGGGTTCGGGGAGCTGCGCACGATCGTGATGCGGATCGTGGAGAAGATCATCATCCCGCTGTTGCCCGTCTACATCTTCGGCATGTTCCTGAGCCTCACCATGAACGGGCAGATCGTCCTGGTGATCTCTACCTTCCTGCGCGTGGTGATCCTGGCGTTCATCATGACCGTGGTAATCCTGATCATCCAGTACTGCGTGGCGGGCCTCGTGGCCAAGCGCAACCCGCTCGTGATGCTCAAGAACATGCTCCCGGCGTACGCCACGGCGCTGGGCACGTCATCGTCCGCGGCGACCATCCCCGTGACCTTGGAATGCACCAAGCGCAACGGCGTGGACGAGCGCGTCGCCGGGTTCGCCATTCCCCTGTGCGCCACAATCCACCTCTCCGGGTCCACCATGAAGATCGTGCTGTTCTCCCTGGCGATCATGACCATTTCGGGGATGCCCATCAACACGTGGCAGTACATCGGGTTCATCCTGCTGCTGGGCGTGACCATGGTCGCCGCGCCCGGTGTCCCCGGCGGCGCGATCATGGCCGCGGTCGGCATCCTGCAGTCCACCCTGGGCTTCGACGAGACCGCCGTGGGGCTCATGATCGCAACCTACGTGGCCATCGACTCGTTCGGCACCGCATGTAACGTCACCGGCGACGGCGCCATCGCCGCCGTCATGGACCGCATGCTCAAGGACAAGAGCGGGCGCCTGCGTGACGCCCCCGCGGAGTCGACCGTCTGACCATCTCGTACGGGCCTCGCAGCCCGCACCTGCGATCCATCACGACGGCGCGTCGCACTGTGCGACGCGCCGTCGTCATCTCGTGGCCGGGTGCCGGTACGGGTGGCCCGCTCAGGGAGCACCCGCTCAGGAGACCCCGGTGATCACGGAGAGTCCCGCCGAGACGAGGCCGGCGAACAGGACACCCCACAGCACGATCGAGATGCACTGCCAGAAGATGATCTTCCCCTTGGCCACGCCAGCCCCGGCCATCATGGACGAGGTGATCTGACTGGGCAGCACGGCCTGACCCAGGATTGACACCCCGGCCACCCCGTACTTCTCGAACATCCTCACGAAACGCTGCTGACGTTTGCTCGGCTCCTTGCGCTCGTCCCGATTGCGCGTGAAGAACTTCCGGACCCGCTCCGCGAACAGGACCAACAGGGTCATGGAGACGATGTTGCCGATCACGGCGAAGAGCACCGCCATCACGGGATGGATCCCCGCGATGACCCCCACCGCCGAGGCCCCGTAGGACTCGATAAACGGGATCGCCCCGCCCAGCATCAGGAACAGGGCCTGAACGGTCTGCCCCGCGGCCTCCACATTCTCCTGCAACCACTGCATGGCGTTCTTCCTCTCCTCCGGCGGGCGCTTGAGCGCCGCGCTGTGGACGTGTGTTCGGGCTGTCGTGTCCTTCTGCCCACCACTCTTCCGCGCGGGGACCGTTCGCGGCAGTGAGCCCGCGTCATCACCTTGGCCACGGATGTCATCAGCCCACATGACACGTGTCATATCCGGATCACCCGGCCCCTAGGGTGGAGGCATGTCGGCGATCCCTACATCCGCGCCAGTCCACGGCGCAGAACAGCACGAGCTCGACCTCGCGCGGCAACGCCGGAACATGAGCCTGGTGTGGTGGAGCACCTACCTCACGCTGGTGGGCATCCTGCTCTACGTGTTCTTCCTGAACTTCGCGGCCATCGCGTTCAGGCCATCGGCGGCCGCGTACGTCACGACGGGGATCATCGGCGTGACGAGCCTGCTGTGCTGGGCCGCAGGGCTGTTGCGGATTCGTCGGGGTGTGAGTCGGGCGGCCGTGTTGACTCCTTTCATGGGTGTGGCTGCGATCCTGGGGATTGTGTGCGCCGTTCTCGCGGCGAGCGTCGGCCCCCGAGGGGTTTACGCCGCACTCCCCCTGGCCGTCGTGGTCATGACGGCCGGCCTGCAGCCCGAGCACCGCTGGCGCTGGTTGTTCCTCGTGGCCGCTGCGATCCCGCCCGTGTACCTCTTGGTCTGTTGGGCCATGGGGGTGATGAACCCGACCGCGATGGACGTCGCCATGACCATCCAGTACGCGGGGATCGTCCTGCTCGCCATCCCCTCCTCGTTGTGGGTCTGGGGCGTCATGCTACAGCTGGAGGCCGCTCAGCGCCGTGCCGCGGACCTGGCCATCGCGAACGAGCGGCTGCGCTTCGCGGCGGACCTGCACGACGTCCAGGGGCATCACCTTCAGGTCATCAGCCTCACCACGGATCTCGCGGCCCGCCTGCTCGGCAAACAGCAGTACGACGCCGCCCGCGAGCAGGTCCTCGCGGCTCACGCAGGCGCGCAGGAAGCCCTGCGTGACACACGCTCCCTGGTCCAGGGTTATCGCTCCACCACTCTCCTGGACGAGCTCGAGAACGCGTCCTCCGTTCTCGGCGCGGCCGGGATCCACACGGACGTGGACCTGCCCCCGATGCTGCGGACCTGGGCCGGTCGCTCACGACCCTTCCCCGACTCCACCGAGGACGGCCGCGGTGACACCGTCACGAGCCATGTGCTGGGCCTCGTTGTGCGGGAGGGCACAACCAATATCCTGCGGCACTCCCACGCCTCCTCCGCGCGGATCTCGCTGCGTTTGATCTCGTCCACGGGTCGTGACGACGACGCCGCACCCACCGGTCGTGCCGCACGGCGCCGACGCCTGCCGGGCGGGGGCGCTCATCTCGAACTCGTCATCCACAACGACGGCGCGTCCCCGTCCTCGGAATCCACGCCGGACGCCTCCACCGGGAACGGATTGGCGGGGCTGCGTGAACGACTGTCGGCGCTGGGAGGCACGCTCACGTACACCTTCGATCCCGCGCACGACGGTTTCACCCTGACCGCGCGCGTGCCCATGACACGAGACGACCATGAATGACGAGCGGATCACGATCCTTCTCGCGGACGACGAGCACCTGATCCGCGGGGCCCTTGCTGCCCTGCTGCGCCTCGAGGACGACTTCGACGTGGTGGCCGATGTCGCAGACGGGGCCGAGGCTCTACGGGCGGCTCAGCAGCACTCCCCCACCGTGTGCATCCTGGACCTGGAGATGCCACCCACGGATGGCGTGGACACGGCGCAGCGCATCGTGAGCTCGGTGGACACCCGCATCCTCATGGTCACGCGCCACGCCCGTCCCGGAGTACTGCGCCGCACCCTGTCTGCGGGCGTGTCCGGGTTCCTCCCCAAGTCCACGCCCTCCGAGAAGCTGGCCCAGGTGGTGCGGGACATCGCGGCCGGCAAGCGGTACGTGGATCCAGAAATCGCCGCGAGTGCGCTATCGGGCTCCGCATGCCCTCTGAGTGACCGGGAACTGGACGTGCTGCGTGAATCCGCGCAGCAGCCCACTCTCGCGGACGCGGCTGCGGCCCTGCATCTCGCACCGGGGACCGTCCGGAACTACGTCTCCTCGGCCCTGGCCAAGTTGCACGTGTCCACCCGTCAAGAGGCCGTGCAGCGGGCATGGGACGAGGGATGGATCTGAGGGTGAGAGAGCGTGACGCTGTCGACTCGCATCGGGGTGCAGCAGAAGAACCCGATCGTGGTGGTGGCCCGAACGAACCCATCGCCGCTGGCGCCGTGGTGAAGCCCACCGTGGCGTTTACACTGCACGATCTCCTCGCCCAGCGGGACGTGCAGCGTACCCTCATCCACGGACACTGTCTCGACCTCGTGCACCCTGCCCTGTGGAAGCATCGCCTTGCTGAGCCGAACCTCGCCGCGATGTGGGAGAACTATCGTCATTGGAATACCGACGAGCGCACTCCATGAACAAAGCCCCCCGAGGAGTATTCCTCGGGGGGCTTGTGTGCGTTCCGGCGTGTTAAATGGTGGGAGGCCGCGCCCCCTAAAGGGGGTGCGGCCTCGACCACTTCTTTCTTTCATGTT
>NZ_JAVKPY010000009.1:0-162990 GCF_040981035.1 Kocuria sp. CPCC 205297
CGGGCCCACGGAAGCGGTCAATGGCGTCATCGAGACCATGCGTCGCGTCGCCCGCGGCTTCCGCAACTTCGGCAACTACCGGTTACGGGCTCTGCTCGCCGCAGGCGGTCATCGCCCCTGGCGGAGAACCGCTACCCACACTCAGCTGTGAAGGCCCGGAATAGGGCGCCGGAACCTACAAGCCTCGCTACGGCTTCGCCCCGTTCAACTCCAGCATTGATTACGGGCCCAGTCGTGGTACCGGTGAGGTCCCGACATGGCTGCTGCGCCACGGTGGGACCACCGCCAACAGCGCGGCCGACCACATCGGCCTCTTCGAAGCCGCCACCGCGGCCCTATCCGAATCGATATACGACCCGGGATGGGGACCTGCTACTGGCACACGCAGCTGAGCACCACGAACTGATCACCGCGCTGCTGGGAGCCATCACCGGCATCGGCGTGCCCGTACACCGTCCCGCGGTGCTGCTCAAGGCCTGACCACCGCGCCCCGCATTGACTAAGAGCACGAAAGCGGAGACCCCGCGGAACAAAGGAACCCCGTGCCCCTCCCGGTGACCCCGGGCCAAACGAGAACACCCAAAAACCACATTCTTCCCTTAGACACGGTAAAATCAAGACCGACCGGCCCACCACCACCGCGACGAGAATTCTGGGTTAGTATAAAAAACTGCATTCAAGTGACGGGTAATTCCCTGCGACGGCGGGCACATGTCAAATACTCGACGACCGCTCGTGCCTCGCGCTGATCATCGTCCGTCCAAGGGATCATGCCGGTAGCTCGAATTCGAGCGCACAGAGCATCATGAGCCTGCGGAGCCTCGATCCCTGATGAGACAGCGGCCACACGCTCATAGAAATCCAACCGAAGGTCTTTAAGAAAATCTTCAAGATCATCGGGTAGGTCTCTAACCATGGACTCGGCCCAGGAACGTCCGGCTCTCTTCGCCACCCACAGAACGAGAAAATCCACTGCGAAGGTCTCACCGAACACGAAATGCGGGCGAGACGGACGCTCAATCTCTGGAAGCTTGATGTCTATACCAAGCATTTTCGCCGAAAGTTCCAACAACACGTGCTTCCGATGAAGTTTTTCTTCTCGAGGGCCCGCCAGGGATACGAGTGAGTCAGAGATGTGATCCCTACAGAGCCTCAATGATGTAAGTGCCGTTCCAACCTCGGTCATTCCCCCCACAGGCCTCACCGCGGCTAAGTCAGTTAGCAGATCGAAGCCAGCGTCGTTGGAACTCTCTTCCGCTACGCCGAGGAAATCGAGCAAGCTGTGGGCCGATGACTCGAGTATCTGGCCAGTAGCAATTCCTGAGGCACCAATCGCTCGTGCCCGCAACAGGGCCGGAACCAGCATAAAATCATGGCCGTGGGCACGCAAATTGGAGCTTACGATATCCGTCTCGACAATGGTGGTTTCAAACTGCTGAAAGAATTTTCGCTCCCGACGGAAGCGGCCTCCAAAATCTATGGAGACTAGATCAATTTTTCTATCCGCCATTAAGGCACGGACCGAAAGCGAGTCTAAGCCGCCGCTAAAACTGAGTACAGTATGATCTCCATTTTGGTAGTCGCTTCGTAGTGATTTCGCTATTGGTGCATCAACGATGGCACCGCAGTATGCCTCCATGCGTTTATGGATATGTGGAGAGATAGCTAGAGGCAGGACAACACGATTGAAAGACGCCCCACTGAGTGCTGCCATAGCCAAGGCCAATGTCTCGTCGTCTTGGGCGAGTTCGGCGTCTCCCAAAAACCGTACGGACTCAGTGCGAGAATTTCCGGAAGGGTCATCTATCCAACAAGTGAATTCAACCCCGTTGTCGGCAAATAGCGACGGTTCTCGGAATTTAATTGTGCGTGTGGGTGTCAAGATCCTGCTCCTAATATTCCATAGTGCGGAGTGACCGAGCTTTACGTGCGCAGCGTACGTCAAACATCTCGAATCACCATTTTTCAGGAAGAAAAAGTTTCCCGTTCACCGGGCTACTTCGGGGTAGTGGGTTGCAAAGGCTTGCCGAAGTATGTCGAATTCCTTCCAATCCGCCTCACCGTGCAAGCCGAGGCCTAACTGATATAGGCGCCGCGCAAGGTCTGGCAAGAGTTTATCCGGAAAACGATTATAAAGGGTCGGATTGGTTCGTTCCACGAAACTGAAATCGAGCTTTGCAATGACTGCGTCAACACCCTCCGGTACATCGAAAATCACTACATCTCGAGCGGCGCGGCGGGCCCCGCGCATGGTCTGCAGCCGCGTTCTGTGAATCGGCATGATCGAGGGCATAGCAACCACCTTGTCGGGGAGAACTGTGGGCTGTTCGGGGGTGGTCCTCAGCTCATGGTACTGGCGTCGGACATGGCGACCGAGTCCGATGTGGTTGTGCCGCACGTTGCGGCGCCATGCTTCGTCCAAGGACTTGTTTCGGCGTAGGGATTGCTCGAGACCGCCCGCGGCGCTTCTTCCGGGGCCATCGGTGTGTAGGAAAGATCGAGGATCCCTGCGTGGGTCGCCCGGCTCCACGACTCCTTGGACATCGTCCGGAGCGCCACAACTTGCACCTCGATCGTGTCCTCCGCCCGCAGATTGTGCACGGTCACCCAGGAGTCGTACGGCCAGGCCGCGCCGTCGGTGCGGAGCAGAGTCTGTCCCGAGACCATCAGTCGGTACTCGAAACGGCCCAGCGAACGCTTGAACGCATAGGTGGAGCGGAACCGGAACTGCAAGGAGCCGTCCACCGGGGTGTGACCGATGACCCGGGTGGCGCTGTAGCCCTCAATGAACTGGTCGGTGGGCAGGAAAAGGTGGTTCGGTCCCGGCGCCGGCTGGAACGCCGGTTCCTCATCCGGTGTGCCGGGCAAGCCGGACAATCGCAGGCCTCGCTCGAGCCAGGCGTTGACGCGTTCCTTCCGCCGGAGATCAGACCGCTTTTCGTCCCGTACCTGCTGGTAGAGATTCCGGTCGTCGTTCTTCCCGAAGAAGTTCAATAACGGGAAATTGCGGTCGATCAACTCAGTGTAGGCGAAGCCATCCCGCCTATCCGCCACGTCGAAGGAGAGCAGCAGCTCGAAGATCGCGCGTACGCTGACGGGCAGGAACGTGTCGAAGCTGATGTCGGTCTCGTTGAGCACCTCGGACAACCACCGTCCCACGCGGAACTCCCAATGGAAGAGGTCCAGTCGGTGGTACCCGTGGAGGTCCTCGTGGTAGCCCAGACGTTGCACGGCTCCGTCGAAGTAGGCGTGCTGCTCGACATTCAGCGCAGGCGTGCCCGAATCCGTGGCGATGACGCCGGCCCGCTGCGCGTAATGCACGCGGACATCCTCGATCCTGTCGTTGTGCGGCCGGGGGTCACGGAAGGCACGGCCGATCTCGAAGGCGTTGCCACGCATGTGCATCACGTCGTCGCCGGGGAACGCCCGGTTGTAGTGGGGGATGAGCCAGCGCCCGTGCTCGAGGATTGAGTTACGGCTCATTAGTTGGGACAGTTCGGGGCTGGACGTGACGCCGGTGTCATCCCGGGAGAAGAACCTGTGGTCCAGGGGCAACAGATCCCGCAGCCCGCCCACAATTCTTTCGTCCTGGGCCAGCCGTTTGCTCCGGCGGCTCCTGACGTTTTTCCCGGGGGTATAGGTGAAGCCGTGTACCACCTGCAGGTGCCGGCGGGCCATGGCCAGCACCACCCGGCTGTCCGAACCACCGGTGACCGACACGACGACGTCCTCGAACGCCGTGGTGAACGCGTCCAGCTCACGCTGCCACATCGCCTCGATCGCAGACAGCTTCCGCCGGGTGGACCACCCGGCGTACCGGTTCGGCTGCCGTGGAAAAAAGCGCTCGACCTCCCACGTGCCCAGCACGAGGCGGTGGTTGGGCACCAGCGCCCGGATGCCCGCCCACGGTGACAGATCCCAGGTATTGGCCGCCCCGGTGGGCCTCAGGGTGGCGAGCGTCGGCTCGTGCGGCACCAGGTCGTGGATGAGATGGGCGTGGGAGGAAACCAGTCCGGCCCCGGGGGAGTAGTAGACGGAACGAGCACCCCCGGCGTCCTGATACACCGAGGCCTGCGTCGCGTCGCCCGCGACGACGACGTGGCGCCCGGCCAGCAGGTCGAGGCCGTCCAGGAACGTGTCCTCGCTCTCCAGCAGTTTCCGCAGCAGCCAGGCCGAGACGTCGACGACCGACTCCTCGCCCACGGGGAAACAGGTGCCGTGGGTCAGGACGAATCGACCGGTCACCTCGTCGACGCACACTGAAGGCGTGCGCAGAGGATCGAAGGAGAAGTGCCAACCGCCAGCCACCTCGAGGGAGCGGAAATTGCCGGGCACTGAGCGCTCGGGAGGAGCATGGCGGCTGAGGACGAAGCCGCGGGGATAGGGGGTGAGCCGTGGCACGTGAACTTCCTTAGGGGGTGGGGGGGAGGGGTCAGTCGAGTCGCGGGGGGCGATTGAGGATTTTCAGGGTCTGCTCCTTGGGCATCGGATTGTGCTCCGCCGCCGGATCCTCGTACGAGAAGATCCTGACGTTGCGTGTCAACCGTGGATGGGATCGGACGAAGTCGATGAACATAGGGTGGTCGACTTCGCGGTCGTGCTTGGACGCGAGGTTGACGTAGTAGTCGATGCTGACGGGCTTGCCGCGTTTGGCGAGCAGATTCAGCGCGTTGGTGCGCACCGGATGCGCCCGCCGCAGCCGGTCGGGGAGCATGTTGTCGAACCGGGCTTCCCGCAGCGGGTTGAGTCCCGTAGCCATCCAGCGCGTCCAGTCGAACTGGGCATTGTTGATGACCGCTGCGGCCCCGGCGTCCCCGGCCAGCAGCGCCAGTGCCATGAAGCCGCCGGCCGAAGAACCGTAGTAAACCCGCCGAGCCGGCTCCCGCACACCGAGCAGGGCAGACAGCGCCTGGGCCGCGCGCGCCGCATCGTAGGCGACCCAGTGCTGCCTGCTGAGTTGCCCCCACGCCAGAGAGAGGCGGTCCTCGCCCAGTGTCCCGGGATCGCAGAAGTAGACCTGGTGGTGGTCGATCTCCTGCCACCAACTGGAGCGTTGGAACACCGGGTGACCTTGGGCTATGTGGTGGTCTACCGCGCCATTGCTGAGCACGAGCACCCTGTCCGCTCCTGCCCGAGGGACCACGAGGAACGGCAGCACGGACCGCTTGCCGATCACATCGAAGCGGTGGGGTGTGTCGGGGGTGAGGTATCCGAGGCGGGTGCTCTCGAGCGCCGCGAGGGTCACAGTCGTGGTGGGGAATTCGTTCATGGAAGGTTTCAGGTGGTGGGGTGGGCCAGGGCCAGGCTGACCCCGCACATGGCCTCCGACCCCGTAATGTGGGTCGTCATGATCGAGGGCATAACAACCACCTTGTCGGGACGGGTACGGACCGCCGGGCTCGCACTGAGCTGTTCGCCCTCAGTTTAGGGGACGCGCCCATGGTTGTGTTCACGAGAGCAGGTTGTGGATGGCCTTGAGGCATCATGATCAGCGGCGCCGTGAGTGCGTGGGGCCCGGGATTGCGGGGGCCGCACACCATGCCGACGATCGGTGACCATCTCGATTCTTCCGTACCGTCGCCGTAGAATTCAGGACAGTCATGGAGTGGTGTTCCTCCTCCCTATGCGTCCACCCCCAATCACCGGGCGCAGGCGAACCGGGCGATTCGTCGGATCTGGGAACCACAGTGAAACGGGAGAGTCGCATGCACCAGCATCAAAACGTTTCCGTGCCCGCCGGGGTCTCCCGGCGCAGCCTCTTCTCGGCCGTCGCGGCTCTCGGATCGGCGGCAGCAGTAATGCCGATCGTGGGAACCCCGGCCCCCGCCACGGCCGCCGTGGTGCTGGGGACGGAGGCGCCGGTCGCGAAGCTGGGGATGTCCGGAACCGAGGTGGGTCGCCATCGGAACATCTTCCGCAGCTTCACTCTGACCTCGTCCGGTGGCATCGGTGTGGTCGCGGTGGGACAGAGCAAATTCGTGGTCACCTTCAACGCCGGGGACGGTTTGGACACGGTCCAGATCTTCAACGCCGACACGGGGGCGCTCCACTACAAAGCATCGACGCCTGCAAAGGCTGCCGGCAACTTCGTTCACGACGGTAAAGGAAACCTCTACTTCTCCTCAGGCAAGTTGTTGATGCATGTGTCCGTGACTGGCAGGACGATCCGCCAGCTAGCGACCGTCCAGGGCGGGATCACGGACTTGTACGACTTCCAGCTCGACTACAAGGGGCGGCTGTGGGCGGGGACCTATCCGACTGGCGTCGTGGTGTGCCTCGACCCGGCCAGCGGCAAGGAAATCACCCGTACGCCGCGACTGGGAACCGGCAACCACTACGCGCGGGGCCTTTCCATATCCCCGGACGGGAAGACCATCTGGGCGGGTACCGGGACCGCGGATCCGAATCTGTTCCGCTTCGACGTCGATGTCCCCTCCACGCCGAAACGCGTGGGCATCCCGGGTATCGGGACCAAGTCCATCGTTTCACGCACGGCTGCCCGGGGGCGCAAGGTCTTCGTCTGGCACAACGACAGAGCCGGCAAAGAGATCCTCTCGGTCTACGACACCGTGGCGCAAACCTGGGCGCCATCTCCGACCTCCTTCGCCGGACGCTCCGTATCCAAGACGGACGCCGCCGGCTACGTCTATGTCAACGCCTGGGGCGTCCTGCGGCGGATGCGCCCGGGCGACGCGGCCATGAAGGCCGAGAACGTGGCCACCGTCTCGGAGAAATCTCTCGTACACCTCGGAATAGCCGGCTCACACCTGTACTTGTTCACCGAGGCGCCGTCCGTGCTGAGGGCAACGAAGATCACCACGGCCGGGGCGCCCGCTGGGAGCGTGGGCTACCGAGTGGTTCCCGTCCCGCTCATGACGCAATCGATGGTCATTGATCCGCGCACAAACACGCTCTTTTCGGGCGGATACCGCGGTGACGGACTGTGTTCCACGAATCTGGCCACGGGGGCGTTTGCGCACTCTGCGCCTGCTTCCGGCATCGAACAGATCGAGGGGATGGTCGTCGACGGCGAGAAGCTCTACGTCGGTTCTTACATCTCCAGCGTGATCGTGGAACACCGGACAAACCGCGGTGTCACCGACTCCGCTTCCTACCGCACTCTTGCAAGGCTGGGACCGTCGCACCGTCAATCGCGACCCTTCGGATGGGCGGTCACCACATCACACGTGGTGTTCGGAACCGTGCCGGAGCCCGGGTATCGGGGCGGGGCATTGGGGACCATTGAGCGCTCCACCGGAAAGGTGACGGTCTACAACAAGATCGTGCCGGAGCTGTCGATCGTGGGCCTCGCCGCCGCGGGCGACATCGTTTATGGCTGCACGTCTGCACGGGCCGGGTACGGTGCGGACGATTACGAGGGCGCCTCCGTGGTCTTCGCAGCGGAATCCCGCACCGGGGCGGTTCGCTGGCGCCGGGCACTGCCCGGGACATCCGAGAATTACGGCCCGGTACTGATGGGCAGCTTCCTCTACGTCGGCACCCTTGACACCGTTGTCGAACTGCGGGCCTCGGATGGCCGCGTCATGCGCACCTTTGTCCTCGATGAGGGACGGTCGGAACGGCCCGCGTGGCAGAACGTGGAACTCGTCCGCATTCCGGGTACCACCAGATTGGCACATCTTGCCTGGGGCACGGTAACGGTCCTGGACATTGCAACCGGGCAGCACGGACGTGTATTGGCCAAAGCGCACAAGCACATGTCTTTCGACTCAACCGGGGCACTGTGGGTGACAACGGGTAACGACGTGGTCAAGTTGCGTCTGGATGCCGTAAATACCTCGGGGGCCATCGGTGCCAAGTATGCCGCCATGGGTGGCGCCCCCATACTGGGTTACCCCGAGGGTCCACAGCTAGCGGTGGCCACGAATTCTGGAATCATGCAGAGGTTCTTCCGCAATGGCAAGGCCACCTCGATCTACTCCTCGTCCAGCACCGGTACGCATGCGGTTGAGACCTCTAGCGCTATAGGCAAGAAATTCGTTGGCCTCGGCAAGGAGGATCGGGGCTATGGACTCCCGAGCACCGACGCTGTGCGATTCTCCGGCGGGGCGTACCAGGTCTTCAACAACGCGGGCCGTACGACTCGGGTGGTCACGACAACCCAGTACGGCACGTTCTCGATCGAAGAATATTGGGGTATCGGCAAGGCATGGGTCGCGGCCGGGCGCGACACAGCCTGGGGCTGGCCGACAGAGGACGAGCACGCCGTGGGCTCCGAGTACGTGCAGAGGTTCTCCAAGAACGTCACCGCGCATCGCGTGCCGGGCAAGTCAGTTTGGATTACGAAGTAGACGGGTATCGTCCGCTTCGGTCGAGGCGACCGCCCCTTTGTTCCCCGAACCTCTGGGGGGGGGGAGAGCCGGACCTGACAGACCACCCGGCAGCCGGATGGGACGACATCATCGACGCCTGAGACCAGGAGCTGTTTTCGGCTTCTAGTCCGGAATCGCTGGCCAGTCATCCGAGGCTGGCACCCACGGACGAGTCCCATTTCTTCCAGAAGTAACCCGCGGGGAACCACCAGAATCGCTACCTGGGCCATTGTCCTTTCTGTGGTCGCAGACATTGTGTCAACTCGTACGTTTTACCACATTTCCGTGTTGGGATATTTCAGTGTCGACAATCCATGAGGGGTTGGAGCAACCCGGATAAAAATTGCTAGACATTAAAACATTCCGTCCCGCCGTAGGTCCTAGTGACATCAGTGGAGACTCTGCAACTCGATAGCAGTTCGAATTTTTTGTTCACGGGCAGGAAAAGTATAGTTCGATAGCGTCTTTCGACTGCCGCAGAGCCGTCGCAGTGCTGGCCCGTCACTGGCTTTGCTTGAGAATCGAGACCGCCCGTTTATGTGGCTGCGGCTAGGCAACTTCAATCGTTGCAACCGGCGATGCCCGGCTATGACACGAATCATTCACGACGGTGGCTGGGGCGCAACCTCGACATCGAGCTGCGAGTGCGGTTCTGACGCTGCGAGTGCCGCCTACTGTGCAGTGGTCAGTGCCGCCGCCCCAACGCTCGATACCGCCACCCCGCATCCTGCCACGCCGCGGGGTCCAGGACGTTGCGGCCGTCGATGATCGTGGGGGTGGCCACCAGGGACGCGACATAGCGGGGGTCCATGTCCCGGAACTCCCGCCACTCCGTGAGCAGGAGGGTGACCTGCGCACCGGACACGGCGGCGTCGAGCGAATACACGTAGTCCAGGCGGGGGTAGCGCTGGGCGGCGTTGGCGTTGGCTTGGGGGTCGTAGAGGCGCACGTCCGCGCCCATCGAGTGCAGCCGGGCGGCGATGTCCAGGGCGGGGGAGTCCCGGACGTCGTCGGACTCGGGCTTGAACGCCGCGCCGAGCACGGCAATCTGCGTGCCGTGCAGGGAACCACCGCATTCCTGGACCGCCAGCTGCACGGTGTATTCGCGCCGTCGCAGGTTGATGTCGTCCACCTCGGCCAGGAACCGCAGGGACTGGTCCAGACCCAGCTCGGAGGCGCGGGCGCGCAGCGCGCGGATGTCCTTGGGGAGGCACCCGCCACCGAATCCCACACCGGCGTTGAGGAACTTGCGACCAATGCGCTCGTCCAACCCGATCGCGTCCGCGAGCGTACGGATGTCCCCGCCCACGGTCTCGGTGATCTCGGACAGCGCGTTGATGAAGCTGATCTTGGTGGCCAGGAAACTGTTGGCCGCGACCTTCACGAGCTCCGCGGTCGCGTAGTCGGTCACGATGAACGGGATCCCCGCCTCGAGCTGGTGCGCATACACCTCACGCAGCACGGCCTCGGCGGCCTGCGCCGCGGAGGTGGGGCGACCGGCGTCGTCGTACTCGAGGCCCAATACCATACGGTCGGGACGCAGGGTGTCCTCCACCGCGTGACCCTCGCGCAGGAACTCGGGGTTCCACACGAGGCTCACGCGCGTGCCCGAGGGCGCCGAGGTCAGGGCCAGTTCCTGTAACCGGGCCGCCGAGCCCACGGGAACCGTGGACTTACCGGCGATCACGCAGTCGTGCGTGGTGGCGCGGGAGATCTGCTCCACAGCCGAGTCCACGTAGGTCATGTCCGCGGCGTGGCCGTTGCGCTTCTGGGGCGTTCCCACCCCGATGAAGTGCACGTCCCCGAAGGCGCCGGCCTCCTCGTAGGACGTGGTGAAGCGCACCGCGCCCGTGGCCACGTGCTTGCGCAGCAGCTCGGGCAGCCCCGGCTCGTGGAAGGGCACCTGCCCGGTGGAGAGCAGATCGATCTTGGCCTGGTCCACGTCCACGCCGAGCACCTCGTGACCGAGCTCGGCCATGGCCACCGCGTGCGTGGCACCGAGGTATCCGGTGCCGATGACTGTCATGCGCATGAAGAGACCGTGATCCTTCCGTTCGAGGCGAGAGGGCTGGGCTTACGCCTGGGAATCGAAGTCCGCCACGCGCCGGCCCACATCGAACATCTGCTCGATCGCGGCCAGGGAGCGTTCGGCGGCCTTGCCATCACCATACGGGTTCACGGCGTTGGCCATCTCGTGGTAGGCGGCATCGTCGTTGAGCAACCGGTCCACCTCGGTCACGATCCGCTCCTCGTCCGTACCGATGAGCTTCACGGTCCCGGCCGTCACGGCCTCGGGGCGCTCGGTGTTCTCGCGCATTACGAGCACGGGCTTGCCGAGCGACGGCGCTTCCTCCTGCACCCCGCCGGAGTCGGTCAGCACCACGTGCGCCACGGACAGCATGCGGGTGAACTCGCCGTAGGCGAGCGGCTCGGTCACGACCACATTGGGCTTGCCCTCGATGGCCGGCAGCACCGCCTCGCGCACCACCGGGTTGCGGTGGGCAGGCAGCACGATGATCAGCTCGGGTTCCGCGTCCGCGATCCGGGCCAGGGCGCGTCCGACGCCGCGCATCGCCTCGCCCTGGTTCTCACGGCGGTGCGTGGTTACCAACAGCACGCGCTTGCCGGAGGACGCGATCTTCTCGAGCTGGGGGTCCGTGAAGGGCAGCTGCTGCTCCACGGTGTGCAGCAGAGCGTCGATCACGGTGTTGCCCGTGACCACGATGTCCTCCTCCGTGATGGCCTCGCGCAGGAGATTCTCCTTGGACGTGGCCGTGGGGGCCAGGTGCAGGGACGTGATCTGCGAGGTGATCTTGCGGTTCGCCTCCTCCGGGAACGGGGAGAACAGGTTGAAGGAGCGCAGTCCGGCCTCGGCGTGGATCACGGGGATCCCGCGGTAGAACGCGGCGATCGCCGCAGCGGTGGAGGTGGTGGTGTCACCCTGGACCACCACGGCGTCCGGGGGAGTGTCCTCGAAGATCCGGTCCAGACCCTCGACCGTGCGGGTCAGCACACCGTTGAGGGTTTGGCGGGGCTGGATGATGTTCAGATCGTGGTCCGGGGTGATCCCAAAGATCTCGTTGACCTGGTCCAGCATCTCCCGGTGCTGGCCGGTCACGGTGACCACGCACTCGAACTGGTCGCTGTTCTGCAGGGCGGTGACGATGGGGGCCATCTTGATGGCCTCCGGACGGGTGCCGTAAATCGGCATGATCGTGAACACGCAATTCATCCTTACCTCGGCCAATGACGCGTTACTTGAGCCGCGGATCACCCAGCCCGGCCCCACACGCCCTGTACGGCCACAGTCTAAGGGAATACCAGGGTTCACGCGGACAAGCTCGGATGATTGTGTCCACCATAGTGGCTACAAAAGTACCGAGGAGTAGGGGCGATGGTGCTCCCCAGGGTGTCCTACAGTGTGTACATATGAATGCAGGTGTGACGTCGGCGAATACCCCTTAGGAAAACGGCGTTATTGCCGGGAAATGTTCCCCCGAACACCCGGACCTCGGTGACCTGCATTACGGAGAAATGTCTCTGCGAGCTCGATGAAAGGCACCGTGGCACGCAACTATCTGGGCACCGTCCCCCCCAAGGCCCGTGTGATCGTCGCCGTCACCTACCGGGATGGCGACGGGCGACAGCTGGCCTTGCCGCAGTCACCGTTGCGCGAGAGCTTCACGGGTTTGCAATTGCTGACCCAGCAGTTGCTCGGGGATGCCAGGGGGATTATCTCTGGGTGGAACCAGGACTTCTCTATCGGCCAGCTGGGCCCATCAGCGTTCGAGATTGAGGTTCGGGCCGAGGCCCCGAAGCGCGTTAGTCTGCGCAGGCCGGCAACCATGGCGAAGCACTTAATGGTCCTGAGTCTGCTGGAGCACCTCACGGATGTCTTGATCGACCTCGGGGATGTTGCGTGTTTCATGGCTGGTCATCCGACGGCCCACCTGCGGTACATAGACGGGTACTACGGGCCCTATTACGAGTTCATACAGGACGGCCAGGCGGTCAAGACGATCGATGCACGCTTGCTGGAGCTGTTGGTGGCCCCGGGTTCCGTGGCCGGAATCCGCGCGGTGGTCGCGAACCTCAAACAACCTGGGGTCGCTTATGCGACAGTAGCCAAGCGCGTTCCTGGCCTGTACTACGTGAGCCACGTCCAAGTCCCTGCCAACGAGCACTTACGGGACTTCGCGAACGGAGGGTCGCTTCCGTTCAGTCAAGCGTGCCTGGATGCGGCGCGAGCCCAGGCTCTATCGGAGCAAACGGCTGACTCATCCTCGTCGAGGGCTTATGACGGGCGGGAGCAGGACTGACCGCCCGGTGGAGCCTCGTGGACCACGTCCGTGCTCAACGCACGGTGCGCTTGGACTTGTTCCCGCGCAGCACCCGCACCACGTGCCGGACGCGTTCCACGTTGGAGGACACGGCGAGATAGCCGCTGAGTGCCGCCACCGTGGACATCCCACCCACGATCAACGGCGTGTGGTACTTCTTCCACCGCTCGGGGTCCGAGGCGATGATGTGCGCAGTGCCGTTGATGGTCGCGGCGATCACGCCGCCGGCCACGACCTGGTGGCCGATCTTGGCGCCGCTCTTGACCAGGGGATCCAGCTCGTCCGTGCGCAGGTGGACGTCGAAGCCGCCGCGTTCGAGCACCACCAGGAAGCGGCGCACGTACTCAGGAACGTCCACGCCCATCTGCACGGCTTCTTCGATCGTGGAGCGCAACCGGTTGAACAGCATGTCCGGGGAGAGCCGGTTGATGATGAACCGCTCCGCGTAGGGCTGCACGGCCGAGACCAGGTCGAAGCCGGGGTCCAGGCCGGTACCCATGGACTCGGCGGTGACGAGCATGCGCAGCAGCAAGGCGGACTCGCGCGGGAGCTGCAGCTTGTGGTGGCGCAGCACGGAGATCAGATCCGCCATGAGCTCGCCCACCCGCACCTCTTCGAGCGGTTTGTTGGCGTAGCGGCGCATCATCACGGAGACGTCGCGTTCCAGGTCCCGCTTGGAGACGTCGTGCTGGCCGCTATCGGTCAAGCCCAGCAGTCCGGTCGCGGCGCGGCGCGGGTTGTTCTGCACGACGCCGAGCAGCAGGGTGATCAGGTGGTCCCGGAACTCCTCACTGAGGTTGCCGACCATCCCGAAGTCGATGACCGCGATCCGCCCGTCCGGCTCCACGAACAAGTTGCCGGGGTGAGGATCCGCGTGGAAGAACCCGTCCTCGAACACCATTTTGCAGATCGCGTCCGTGGCCTCCTTGGCCAGCAGGTGACGGTTGACGCCCTCGGCCTCGAGAGCGTCGTAGTCGTTGATCTTGACCCCGAACATCCGCTCCATGGTCAGCACACGGGAGGTCGTGGCCTCCCAATAGATCTCGGGGATGTGGATCTGCGGGTGGCCGATGAAGTTCTCGGCCATGCGCTGAGAGTTGCGGGCCTCCTGGATGAAGTCCAGTTCGTCCCGCAGGGAGGCGCTGAACTCTTCCACGAGCCCCTCGAGGTCGTAGTCCTGGGCGGCGGTCCAGTAGCGGGCCACCCACGAGGACATGTCCTGCAGAATCTCCAGGTCGCGATTGACCTCGTCGGTCACGCCGGGGCGGCGGACCTTGACGATGACTTCATGTCCCCGGAACACGGCGGCGTGGGCCTGACCGATCGAGCCGGTGGCCACGGGCTCGGGGTCCATGTGCGTGAGGATCTCCTCCGCCTGGGAATCCGGTTCGGCCTCGATCATGGCCCGGATCTGCTCCACGGGGATCGGTGGGGTGTCGTCCTGGAGCTTGAGCAGTTCGTCCGCGTAGCCGGAGGGCAGCAGGTCCGGGCGGGTCGAGACGAGCTGGCCTAGCTTGATGAACGTGGGTCCCAGTTCCTCCAGGGCCATGCGCAGGTGTTCGGGCTGGGAGTGGATGGTCTGCGGATCGATGAGTTTCACGCGCGCCAGGGGGGCCCGCCACTGCGGTTTCAACCCACCGAGAGCGAAACCGAAACCGTGCTTGGTGAGCACTTCGATGATCTGGAGGAACCGTTCGCGGCGAGAAATCATACGGGTGAAAGAACCCCTTACAGCGTTCTGTGCAGGTAGAAGGCCATGAATCCGGTGGCCACGGCCACGATCAACACGAGCGTCGTGGCCAATGGTTCCACACCCAGCAGGATGATGCTCACGAGTACCAGGATCACGGTGAGCGCGGCGAGCGCGGTGACCAGGGGCTTCAGCCCGCTCGTGAGTCCGCCCACCAGCCGGGCCGCACTGGACCCGCCGGTCGCGCGGCGGGGTTCACGCGCGGGGGCGGGTGCTGCGGGTCGGGTCTGGGCGCCGGGGCGGTTGCGAGCGGCGTCGTCGTCGGTGTGGGCGGCGCTGAAACCGCGGCGCCATTTCTTGGCGTTGCGCCCGCGGTCCGATTCCACAGGCACGTAGGCCGGGGGCACCTCGAAATCCTCGGCGTCCGGCAGCAGCTCGGGGACGTCGTTGGGCAGGTCCGTGAACCACTGCTGGGGGACCTCGGAGGCGCGGGCGGCCTGCAAGGTCATGGACACCTCGAACGAGGAACCACGAATCGTCCCCCACACGGCGGTGAGCAGATCCTGTTCGAACGCGTAGTGGATGATCGGGATGAACTGCTGGGACATCTGGGTAGAGAGCCGACCCACCTGTTTGCGTTCGTAGAGCACGTCCACGGTGTCGACGGTGAGCCCGTGGGAGTTCTTGACCTTGTTGACCTCGAGGGTGAGGATCACGCGGCCCTCACCGGAGGCTGGCACGATCGAGTGCAGGTACTCGGCGAACTCCTGTTCGTCCAAAACCTTGATCGAGGAGCCCTGAGGCAGCACGGCCGATTGCGCGGGCGCGGTGTTGAGGGGGAACAGCAGGTCCGGGGGAGCGATGCCGATCGTCGCGCGCGCGGCGACCTCCGCCTGCCCGTCCTGGCGCTGCAACTCGGCCTCCAGGTGCAGCGGGACCACGGGGGTGTAGCCGGAGGCGATCACGCGTGAGAGGGGGTGCCAGTAACGGTGTGCGTCCCCGGAACTGAGGTGGGCCACCTTGTTCCCGCCCACGCGCACGGACACGGTGCGCGGGTCGAAGGGGTTGTCCGGTTCCAGGACCAGCGCGGCCGTCCCGGTCCACGTCTGCGCCCGGCCCACGGAGAGGCCTCCGAACACCCGCATGATCTCGGTGTCGTAGAAGTTCTCGGTGACGACGTCCAAGGACCCTCGGTCGTTGAGCGCGTAATCCCTCATGGTCTCCCTCGCAATAGCGCCGACGCGTGCTCCGCCGCGGCATCACACCACATGCTAACCGTTGATCCCAACGCATCGATGTTCATCCGCTCGGTGGAAAGCGGACCCCCAGGGTTCACCGGGACAGGCACGCCACCTGCAGTTCCACGGCCCTTTCGGCATCCGCCGCGAGTTCCATGATGATGCGTCGCAGGGCCCCCGGGGCGTCCCGGTGGGCGTCCAACCACGCGTGGGTCTCCCGCACCACGGGGTGTTCCTTCGGGTCAGACGACGCCGCCCGCACCTCGATCGCGCGCGGGTACAGTCCGCGCACCATGCGGGTCGCGATCTCCATGGAGTGGGTGTCCCACCATTCGGCGAAGTGGGCGAAGTACTCGGACTCGTAGCGATGCAGCACGGCAGGGGCCGCCAACTGGAAGCCGGAGATCGTGGCGCTCAGCTCGTCGTTGGACAGCTCCCCGGCCACGATCCGCTGCCACGCCTCGTCCTTGGCCCGGTCCGAGCGGATGGCGGCCACGGCCCGGGTGTAGCCCAACCGGCCGTCGCGGGTGGGATCCTGCGCGTGTTCGGTCTCCAGCTCGGAGACCGTGGCGTGACCCGTGGCGGTGAGCGCGGTGAGAAGGGACCAGCGCAGCTCGGAGGACAGGGGCAGACCGGCCACCGTGCCCTCGTCCCCGAGCCACTCCTGCACCTGACGGGCGTAGCTGCCGTCCCGCGCCGCTTCGCGGGCGAAAGCGCGCGCGAGTACCAGCTGCTCACCGGAACCCGCCTCCGCGGCCAGCAGGGCATTGCGCAGGGCCTCGAGGAATTCACGCCGCGAGGCGGTGCGGTACTGGTAGGGCACGTACTCGCCCAGGGCCTGACCCGCGTGGTCCAGCACGGTCGTGAGGATCGCCGCGTGACGCTCCGCACCGCACTCACGCGCCGCCATGGACACGTACTCCCGCGGGGACAGCCGGGCGTCGCGCACCGCGGCCCACACCTGCGAGTGCGCCACCGCTCGCGCGAGCGGGTCCTCGATCGCCCCCACCAGGCGGGTGATGGCCGCAAGCGATCCCGGGTCCGGATGGGCCAGGCAGTACGTGAGGTCAGTGTCGTTGACCAGCAGGAACGACTCGCCGTCCTGGGCCTCGCTGCTCGGGGCGTCGCCTAGACCCGTGACGGGAACGGGCGTGTCCGAGGCCGGCACCCGTACCTCGGTGCGCGCCGTGGTCACCACGGCATCGCCATCCCGCGTGTACCGGGCCACGGTCAGCCCGTGCGGACGCAGCGACGCCGCTCGCTGGGTCAGCGTGGCGCTTGCCGCCGCGGTGCCGTCCCCTGCGGCGGGGTCACCGGACCCCGCGCCGTCGTGCGTGGCATGTGCACCCGGCGCCGCGGCGTCGTCGTCCACCGAGCCCGGGAGGCGGACCTCCAGGACGGGGACACCCGTGGTGTGCAACCACTGCTGGGCCCACGCGCGGACGTCGTGATCGCTGGCCTCGTCCAGGACCTCCAGGAAGTCGTCCAGGCTCGTGTTCTCGAACGCGAACCGGCGGAAGTACGCACGGCACGCGTCCATGAACGCTTCCTCACCCACGAACGCCACGAGCTGCTTGAGCACGGAGGCGCCCTTGGCGTAGGTGATGCCGTCGAAGTTCTGCCGCGCGGCCTCCAGGTCCGGGATGTCCGCGACGATCGGGTGCGTGGTGGGCAACTGGTCCTGGCGGTATGCCCACTCCTTACGGGCGAGCGCGAACGTGACCCACGCGTCCGTGTACTCGGTCGCGTGCACGGACGCGTACGCGCCCATGAACTCCGCGAAGGACTCCTTCAACCACAGGTCGTCCCACCACCGCATGGTCACCAGGTCCCCGAACCACATGTGGGACATCTCGTGCAACAGCGTGTTCGCCCGCCCCGCCAACTGCGCCCGCGTGGCACCCGACGGGAACAGGTACGCCTCCGTGAACGTCACGAGCCCCGGGTTCTCCATGGCCCCCAGGTTGTACTCCGGCACGAACGCCTGCTCGTACTTCCCGAACGGGTACGCGAACGCGAACAACCGCGGGAAGAAATCCAGACCCTGCTTGGTGAGCATGAACAGCTCCTGGGTGTCCATGTACTCAGCGAGCGCCCGCCGGCAGTACAGCGTGAGGGGGATCGTCACGGCCTCGCCCTGGGGGTCGGTGCCGGACCACTCGTCGGTGAACCGGGCGTAGGGCCCCGCCAGGATGGCGGTGATGTAGCTCGAGATCCGCTGGGTGGGGGCAAAGTCGTGGGCCACCGCGCCGGGGACGTCGCAGTCGTCGGTGGTGTTCTGCCCCGTGGGGTCCCCGTTGGACGCCGCGAGCCACTCCGGGGGCGTGATCACGGTGAAGTGGTAGACGGCCTTGAGGTCCGGCTGCTCGAACACGGGGAACACCCGGCGGCAATCGGCGGGCTCGTACTGGGTGTAAAGGTAAACGGAGTCGTCCTGGGGGTCCACGTAGCGGTGCATGCCCTCCCCGGAACGGGAGTACAGCGCGCGACCCACCACGTGCAGCTCATTGGCCGTGCCCAGCTCCGGCAACCGGATCCGCGAGCCCTCCACGACGTCGTCCACGTCCAACGACTCGCCGTTGAGTTCCACGGCGCTCACGGTGTCGTGGATGAAGTCGATGAACGTCTCCGCACCGGCCTCCGCGGTGAAGCGCACCGTGACCTCGGTACCGAATGTCGTGGCGCCCAGCTCCCGTGCTCCCGAGAGATCCACCGTGACCCGGTAGTCCTCCACCCGGATCTGCTCCGCGCGCGTCATGGCATCTTCTCTGGTCAGTGAGCTGGCTCCCATGACCCCAGTGTAGGCATCCGCCCGCCCGCGCCCGCTTGCGGCCCGCTGGGCGTGCCAGGCAGACGACGACGCTGCCGTCGGCAACCGCGCGATACGGCGTCGTCGTCCCCGCCCGGGCTCCCGACCGCGCCCTCGTCCGCGCCTACGACGGCGGCCCCGCTCGCGTGAGCGGGGCCGCCGAGTGGGTGTCACGGAACGAGAGCCGGACTCAGTCCTGGAAGCGGTAGTTCTTGGGCGCGATCGTCAACCCCGAATCCGTGACCGTGAGCCCGCGGGCGAGGTCGCGCTCGCGGTCCAGGCCCACCGTGAACCCGGGCGGGACGATCACGTTCTTGTCCAGGATGGTGCGGTGCACGGTGGCCCCGGCGCCGATCTGCACGTTCTGCATGAGCACCGATTCGGTCACGCGGGCGTCGTGCTCCACCTTGACCTTGGGGGAGAGCACCGAGGAGCCCACGTGCCCGCCGGTGATCAGCACACCGGGGGAGACGATCGAGTCGAAGGCCACGCCGGCCTGACCGTTGGGCCCGCGCACCGTCCTGGCCGGCGGGGCCATGATCTGGTGGGTGTAGATGGGCCAGTCGTAGTTGTAGAGGTTGAACACCGGCAGCGGACGGATCAGGTCCATGTGAGAGTCGTAGTAGGAATCCAGGGTGCCCACGTCCCGCCAGTACTGGCGGTCGCGGTCGGTGGAACCCGGGACGTCGTTGTGGGTGAAGTCGTAGACCATGGCCTCACCGCGGTCCGCGAAGTGGGGCATGATGTCCCCGCCCATGTCGTGGTTGGTGTCCCCGCGCTCGTTGTCCGCGCGCAGCGCCTCCACGAGGGCGTCCCGGTCGAAGACGTAGTTGCCCATAGACGCGAGGAACGCGTTCGGGTCGTCCGGCAGGGGAGCCGTGGAGTCCGGCTTCTCCACGAACCGCGTAATCTTCGTAGGCTCCTGCGGGTCCGTCTCGATCACCCCGAAGGACTTCACCATCTCCATGGGCTGGCGCACACCGGCCACGGACGCCTTGGCCCCGGACTCGATGTGCTTCTCCACCATGTCCGCGAAGTCCATCCGGTACACGTGGTCCGCGCCCACGACCACCACGATGTCCGGATCGGCGTCGTCGATCAGGTTCATGGACTGGAAGATCGCGTTGGCCGAACCCAGGAACCATTCCTTGCCGCGGCGCTGCTGCGCGGGCACCGAGGTCACGTAGTTGCCCAGCTGCGTGGACAACCGCCACGTCTCGGACAGGTGCCGGTCCAGGGAGTGGGACTTGTACTGGGTGAGCACCACGATCTGCAGGTACCCCGAGTTCACCAGGTTGGACAGCGCGAAGTCGATCAACCGGTACCCGCCCGCGAACGGCACGGCGGGCTTGGCCCGGTCCTCCGTCAACGGCATCAGGCGCTTGCCCTCCCCACCGGCCAGAACAATGGCAAGGACTTTCTTGTGTCGTGACATTCGTACCCCTCACTTCCCGAGCCAGTCAGAGCCCTCGCGGACCACAACACGGCGTCGTCTTTGACTGGTCTTCCCCGTCATTGTGTCCCACTCGGCGAGGCGGAACACCGTGTCGCCGGAAGTTTCACGAACTTTTGCGCACCTGTGTGCGAGCACCCCCGTGCAGTACGCTCGCAGTGTGCGAGTAGACATCCTGAGCAAAGAGTTCCCGCCGGCCATCTACGGGGGAGCGGGGGTGCACGTGGCCGAGTTGTCCCGCGTGCTCGCACCGCTCGTGGACCTCAACATCCGCTGCTTCGGCGAACCCCGGGACCCGGACTTCCATGGCGCCCAGGTGCAAGCGTATCCCGTGCCGGGTGAACTGGCCGATGCCAACGCCGCCGTGCAGACCCTCGGGGTGGACCTCACCATGATCGGGGACATCCAGGGCGCGGATCTGGTGCACTCCCACACGTGGTACGCCAACATGGGTGGACACCTGTCCTCCCTCATGTACGACATCCCCCACGTGCTCTCCGCCCACTCCCTGGAACCCCTGCGCCCGTGGAAGGCCGAACAGCTCGGCGGCGGGTACCGGGTGTCCAGCTTCGCGGAGAAGACCGCCTACGAGGCCGCTGCCGCGGTCATCGCCGTGTCCGACGGCATGCGCCGCGACATCCTCGCCTCCTACCCGGACGTGGACCCCCAGCGTGTACGCACCGTGCACAACGGGATCGACGTCAGCCAGTGGGACCGAGACGAGAACACCGACGTCCTGGACGAGTACGGCATCGACCCCACCAAGCCCTCCGTGGTCTTCGTGGGCCGCGTGACCCGCCAGAAGGGCGTGCCTTACCTCCTGCGCGCCGCTCTGCAGCTGCCGCCCGAGGTGCAACTGGTCCTGTGCGCCGGCGCCGCTGACACCCCCGAGCTCGGCGCCGAGGTCAACGCCCTCATCGACCAGCTCAAGACCGAGCGCGAGGGCGTGGTGCTCATCGAGAAGATGCTGCCCCGCCGCGCCGTGATCCAGATCCTCTCCCACGCCACCGCCTTCGCGTGCCCCTCCGTCTACGAGCCCCTGGGCATCGTCAACCTCGAAGCCATGGCCTGCGGCGCCGCCGTGGTCGCCACTGCCACCGGGGGCATCCCCGAAGTCGTCGTCGACGACGAGACCGGCCGCCTGGTCCCCATCGAACAGGTCACCGACGGCACCGGCACACCCTTGGACCCCCAGAAGTTCGTGGACGACTTCGCCGCCGCCCTCACGGACATGGTCTCCAACCCCGAGCGCGCTCGCCGCATGGGTGAGGCCGGGCGGCGCCGCGTGGAGGAGCACTTCTCCTGGGAGTCCATCGCGCAGCAGACCCTGGAGGTCTACCGCTCGGTGCTCTGAGGCCCGCCCCGCGCCTCCCGACTCGGACCACGTTGTCCCCGGGCCCCGGGGTCCGCGCATGCCCGGCACGCACGGCCCCACGGACAGGCCGGGGAACTCTCCCCTCTGCGGCGGGTTCGGCGCTCCCGGGCTGCCGTGCCACTATTCCTGCCCCGCCGCCCGGTCAGCCGTCGGCGGGCCCGGTGTCCTGACCCGTCTGGGCCAGAACACCGCTGAGCAGGGAGTCCACGGCGGCCACGTAGGCCTCGTGGGTCTGCTCCGGGTCCTCCGACAGACTCACCTGCACCATGTAGCCCTGGACCAGCCCGATGAACGCGGGACGGAGACGGTCGGCCAGCCGATCGGCGTCGTCCTCCGCCATGCCGTGCTCGGCTCGCAACCAGGCACTCAGGTAGCGACGCAGGTGGCCGCCCGCCTCCGCGAGGATGGCGCGGGCGGCCGCCCGCAGCTCAGGGCGGCGCACGGCCTCACCCCACACCTGCAGGGGAAGGCCCGGGAAGGTCGCACCCTCGGGCAGGTCCGTGACCACCATGGCCATGGCGCGGGCCGGATGGGGGAGCGGGCTGTGCTCGTGCAGCCGGTTCAGCGCCCCGAGCCGGTCCCGCATCACGCCGCGGCTCGCGTCCAGGAAGAGGTCGTCCTTGCCGCGGTAGTAGACGTACACGGCACCGGCCGAGAGGCCCGACTCCGCGATGATGTCCGCCATGGACACCGCTGAGAACCCCTTGCGGCCGATGCAGACCAGGGCGGCGTCCTGGATTCGACGCCGCATCTGCTCCCTGTGCTCTTCCGTGACCTTGGGCACGTCCACCTCCAAAAACGAATGATCGTTCTTGACAGCATAGCGGAGCGGGTCCACACTTTCCAAGAACATTCATTCTTTGTGGAAGGGGTGGGTTGTGTCCCACATCAGAACTCCGGAGCCCCGGCAGCGCCCGGACTGGCTCAAGAGCGTCAAGGCGGCACTGATCGCCACGGCGGTGGTCTCCATCGTGCTGCTCGCGTTCGCGTGGCCCACGGCCACCTCCAGGACCGAGAACCTGCCGGTGGCCGTCGTGGGCACGCAGGAGCAGATCGACGCCGTGACCGCCAAGATGCCCGACAAGCTGCTGGACGTGCACCCCGTGGCCCACCGGGAGGACGCGGTCAACGGCATCAGGACCCGCGAGGTGTACGGGGGCGTCGTGCTGGGGGACCAGCCCGAGATCCTCACCGCCAGTGCGGCCAGCCCCGTGGTCTCGCAGATGCTGGGCGGCGTGGCCACCACCATGCAGCGCGGCATCGACCAGAAGGTCATCGAGGGCACCACGCAGGCCCTCGAGAAGATCAAGGGCGCCCTGGCCAAGGGGCCCGCCGGCATGGCGGCCCTGAGTCAGCAGCCCCAGCAGCAGGCGGCCACCCCGCCCACCGTGAAGACCACCGACATGGTCCCGCTGTCCGAGGACGATCCGCGGGGGAGCGGGCTGGCGATTGCCGGGCTTCCCCTGACGATGGGCGGCATGATCGGCGGCATCCTCATCTCCACGCTCGTCACGGGCGTGCGCAAGCACCTGCTGGCCCTGGGGCTGTACGGCGTGATCGGCGGATTCGTGCTGGCGGCCATCCTGCAGGGCCTGTTCGGGATCCTGCAGGCAAACTTCTTTGCCAACTGGGCGGCCATCGGGCTGGGCATCGCCGCCACGGCATCGGTGATCGTGGGGCTGAGCTCGCTCATCGGACGCGCCGGACTGGCCGTGGGCGCCGTCCTCACCATGTTCATCGGCAACCCCATCTCCGCACTGACCTCTCCGAAGGAGTTCATCCTGCCGCCGTTCGGCGAGATCGGGCAGTGGCTCGTGCCCGGCCTGTCCGGAACGCTGCTGCGCGACCTCTCGTACTTCCCGGATGCGAACATCGCCGCGCAGGTGTGGGCGCTCATCGGGTGGGTGGCGCTCGGGATCATCCTGACGTTCCTGGGTCACCACAAGAACGAGTCGTCGCTCACAGGCAAGGAGGAGGCGCAGCCCGCGCCGGTGGCCGCGGCGTGAGGGGTGCCGAGAGCGACTGACGGCCAGGGGCGTACCCGGCCCGCACCGATCCGGTGGCAGCTGGTGCGGGGCCCGGAGCGCGTCGAGTTCGCCACGCAGCCCACACCGAGCGGACAGCAGACGCACCTGCAGAAGGAGCCAGGGGGAGCCGCACATCAGCGGTTCCCCCTGGCTCCTCTCGATGTACTTTACATAATGTACATTATCGGTCATAGAGGTACGTCGGCGGCGACGCTATATGGGGCGAACCTCATTCGGCCTCTGCGATGCCTCAGGTGGCCACGCGTGGACACCCAGCCTCGAATCTCTCCGGCACGAGTCACCCCGGGACGTAATGCGGCACGTTGTCTGCTGCACGACACACCGCACGACGACATGGATCAACGAATCGGGACATGTGCGGCATGAAATTCCTGCCGGTGTACATCCCGTTCAACATCCTGCGCCATGATGAGTTCCATGGTGGCCTATGGTCATCAGCCGACCGATTCCGTCCGTGGATTGCACCTGGTGCCTCATCCCGCCGATGGCTCCGGACAGCGCCACCATCGATGCGTCAAGATGCTCAATTGACAAGGCAGTAGATATTCCACAATGCGAAAGGCTCTACCATGACCCAGTTCATGATCTCCGTCTTCCACGATCCGGGCGTCCAGGCCTCCGGCGAGGCATATCAGTCCAAGGACGACATGCAACGCGCCTTCGACGCAGTCGCCGCCTTCAACCAGGATCTGCAGGATTCCGGTCAGTGGGTGCTCGCCGGTGGACTCACACCGCCGGAAACCGCTCACACCGTGGACGCCACGGGTGCGTCCGGTGATGCGCCTGTGGTCTCCCTTGGTCCCCGGGTGGGCTCGGGTGCGGCGTTGGGTGGCTTCTGGATCGTCGAGGTCTCGAGCGAGGCAGGCGCCATGGAGCTAGCAGCCAAGGCGTCGGCGGCATGCGGCCAACCGGTGGAGGTCCGAGCTCTCGAGGTGTGAATGGCCCCTGTGCGCCGACAATGACCCAAAAGGACCACGCGTCGCTGGGCGAAGCGCAGGTCGTTTGCTTCCAGTCTCAGGTGGGACTCGAACTCAAACCTAGAACCTTCACGATAAACTTCGCCCAGAATCACGTGCCGACAAGAGCCACTCCAAACACCGCCATAAAATAGAGACATGAGCTCGCAACTCAGTCCCGGATCGGACTCCCGCACATCAGTGGCCTCTCCCCCGCAGTCGCCCCGGCCAGCTCCTCCCGCCGAGCGAACCGCGAGGGCCTGGCCCCTTTTCTTGGCCGTGGACCTCGTTCTGGTGATCGTCTTCGCCGCCATTGGGCGATCCGCCCACGGCGAGGACGTCCTGGGCATGCTCACGACCGCGTGGCCCTTCCTCGTGGGCACCCTCATCGGATGGTTCGCGGCCCGAGGTGCGCACCGCCCGGCCGCCGTGGTGCCTACGGGCCTAGTCGTGTGGCTCAGCACCGAGATCGTGGGCATGTTCCTGCGGACGCTCACCGGCCAGGGCATCGCATGGTCGTTCGTCCTGGTCAGCCTGGTGGTGCTGGGAGCGTTCCTGGTGGGCTACCGCCTCGTTCTGGCAGGCGTAGCCCGAGTTCGTCGTCGCTGAAACGGCCACGACGCCCCTGGCTCATCGGCCGCCCCGAGACACCCACCGCGCCGTCGACCCACCGATACAGTGGAGTGACACCGTGGAAAGGAACCCCATGTTCACCGCCATCGTTTTGATCAAGACCTCGTCGGACCGGATTCCGGAGGTCGCCCAGGAGGTTTCGGATATCCGCGGGGTGACCGAGGTCTACTCGGTGACCGGTGAGTGGGACCTGATCGCCGTGGTCCGGGTCCACCAGCACGAACGACTCGCGAACGTGATCGCCGATCAGCTGTCGAAGGTCGAGGGTGTCGAGTCCACGAACACCAACATCGCCTTCCGCACCTACAGCACGCACGATCTCGACGCCGCGTTCTCATTGGGCATCGACGACTGATTCCCGGACCGTAGAACGAACGACGCCGGTCCCCCGGAACCCGGGCGAGCGGCGTCGTCGTCAGCTCATCGGAAGGCGAATAGGCCGCCCACGCGCGGCCGCCAAGTAGCGGTCAGCGGGCCGCGAACTCGACCCAGCGCGTGAGGACGTCGCGCGCGGCACCCGAATCCACGGACTCCGCTGCACGCCGGACCGCGACCTCGAAACGCTCTGCGAACGGAGCCTCGGCATTCTCATCGATGGCCACGAGGCCGGCCGCGGCATTCAACAAGACCGCGTTGCGCACGTGTCCGGGCGAGCCGTCGAGGACGTCGCGCACCACACCCGCGTTGTAAGTGGCGTCCTGGCCGCGCAGATCCTCGATCGTGGCGCGCGGCATGTCCAGGTCGAGGGGCTCGAGCGTGTGCTCGGTGGTGCGGCCGTCCCGCACCTCCCAGATCCGCGACGGCGCGGTGACAGTGAGCTCGTCGAGCCCGTCGCCGCCGCGGAAGACGAGAGCGCGGTCGCCACGGTTCTGGAACACGCCGGCCATCAGCGGGGCGAGAGCCTCGTCCGCGACGCCGATCGCCGAGGCCTTGACCTTGGCCGGATTGGTGATCGGACCCAGGAAGTTGAAGGCCGTGGCGACCCCGAGAGCCTTGCGCGCGGCGGCCGCGAAGCGCATGGACGGGTGGAACGTCTGCGCGAACAGGAAGGTAATCCCCACCTCGCTCGCGGCGCGCTGGACGCGCTCGACGGGCATGTCCAGCTGCACGCCCAGGGCCTCCAGGACGTCCGCCGATCCCGATTTGGACGACGACGCCCGGTTGCCGTGCTTCACGACCCGCACCCCCGCGCCCGCGCACACCAGGGCGGACATCGTGGAGATATTGACGCTCGAGAGGCGGTCCCCGCCGGTGCCCACGATGTCCAGCGCCGGGGCGGGAACGGAGATGGGGCGGGCGTGAGCGACCATGGCGTCCGCGAGACCGTTGAGCTCGGCCACGCTCTCCCCCTTGGTGCGCAACGCCATGAGGAAGCCCGCGACCACGGTGTCGGGGACCTCGCCCGCCATGATGTTGTCCATGGCCCAGTAGGACTGGTCCCATGACAGGTCCTCGCCGCGGGACAAGCTCGTCAACACGTCTGGCCAGTGGTTGTTCGTGCGGGAGGCGTTCGAGGTAGTCACGGCTTCGACTCTATCGCGCCATCACTCCGCGTGACGCAGTGCGGCGGCAGGCCGCGGCCCACCGCGGCCCGGCGGACGGGAGGGTCGTCCAGATCACACCTCGGGGACGCGACACGATGCGCTGCGGAGGCCGTGGTGGTTGGTTCGCCAGGAGTTTTGGCGACATAATGTCTCTGTGACAACTGCGACTCATACCCCAGCCAAACCGGTGGGCGCGACCATCACTCGCCCCAACCTCACTTCCGTGGGCACCATCGTGTGGTTGTCCTCCGAAGTGATGTTCTTCGCCGGACTCTTCGCCATGTACTTCACTCTGCGCGCCACCTCCCCGGAGGTCTGGCACGAGAACACACAGCTGCTCAACGTGCCCATGGCGTTGGCCAACACCATCGTCCTGGTGCTGAGCTCCGTCACGTGCCAGTTCGGCGTCTTCGCCGCCGAGCGGCTCCAGCCCCGGCGCACCGGCGGCATCCTCCAGTTCACCAAGTGGGGCATGACTGAGTGGTTCGCCCTGACCTTCCTCATGGGCGCCGTGTTCGTGTCCGTGCAGGTTTACGAGTACGTTGCTCTCGTTTCCGAAGGCATCACGATCGCCGCGAACGCCTACGGCTCCGCCTTCTACATCACCACCGGTTTTCACGCCCTGCACGTGACCGGTGGCCTGATCGCATTCCTGTTCATCATGGGCCGCGCCTTCGTTGCCAAGCGCTTCGGTCACTACGAGGCCACCTCGGCCATCGTGGTGTCCTACTACTGGCACTTCGTCGACGTGGTCTGGATCGTCCTGTTCGTGCTGGTCTACTTCATCAAGTAGGCCCCCAGGACCGTTGGCCCATCCAAGTTCTAGAACCGAGTAAAAGGAACGTTTGACGTGAAGGCACTCTCACAAAAGCGCCGCCATCCCATGGCAGCCCTCGCGCTGTTGGTCATGGCTTTGCTTCTGACCGGTGGACTCTACGCAGTTGCCACAACCACCAATGAAGCCAAGGCCGACACCACCACGTACTCGGCTCAGGACGTCGAGGAGGGGCAGAAGCTCTTCCTGGCCAACTGCTCCACGTGCCACGGCATGCAGGCCCAGGGCACCAACACCGGTCCCTCCCTGATCGGCGTGGGCGCTTCCTCCGTCGACTTCCAGGTCGGGACCGGCCGTATGCCCATGCAGATGCAGGGCCCCCAGGCGCAGGTCAAGCCGCAGCAGTTCAACGACGAACAGACCAAGCAGCTCTCCGCGTACGTGGCTTCCCTGGGCGCCGGCCCCTCCGTCCCCGAGGAGGAGTACCTCGACATCAGCGAGGGCAACTCCGCCAACGGCGCCAAGGTGTTCCTGGCCAACTGCGCCATGTGCCACAACGCCGCTGGCCAGGGCGGTGCCCTGACCCGCGGCAAGTTCGCCCCCTCCCTCATGGGCGTGAGCGAAAAGCACATCTACGAGGCCATGCAGACCGGCCCGCAGAACATGCCGGTGTTCAACGACGCCAACATCACCCCCGAGGAGAAGCGGGACGTCATCACGTACCTGAAGACCCTCGACAACAACACCAACGTGGGTGGCTTCAGCCTCGGCTCCCTGGGCCCCGTGTCCGAGGGCCTGTTCATCTGGACCATCGGCCTGGTGATCGTCATCGGCTTCACCGTGTGGCTGACCTCGCGCTCCGCCTGAGAGCGCCCCGCCGGTACCCACCGGCACCCGAAACAGTATTCACAGCACCAAGAGAAGAATGAGGGACCACATGGGCGACCATCGTGACGGCACTCCCCACAAGAGCGGGGCGGTTGTCACCTCGGACGGAACGGGCACGGAAAACTTCCCCAACCCGGGGCTTCCACCGCACCGCCCCCGCGTGACGGACGTAGATCCCAAGGCCGCGAAGCGAGCTGAACACCAGGTGGTCCTGCTGTTCCTGCTCTCCATCATTGGATCCATCCTGTTCTTCGTGGCGTACTTCGGTATCCGCGTGGACGGTCCTCTGTACGACGCCGTCAACACCGAGCCCACCGCGCAGCTGCGGTTGCAGAACCTGCTGCTGGGCCTCGGCATCGCCCTCGGCATGTTCGGCATCGGTATCGGGGTGGTCCACTGGGCCCGTACCCTCATGCCGGACCACGAGATCGTGGAGATGCGCCACGACCTGCGCCCGGAAAAGGACCGCGCCGAGGCGCAGGGCATCCTGAACACCATCTACGACGAGTCCGGTGTGCGGCGCCGCCCGCTGCTGCGCAACACGCTGATCGGCGCCGCAGTGCTCATGCCCCTCCCCTTCGTGGGTTTGCTCAAGGACCTCGGTCCCACCGACCTCAAGGTCCTGCGCCACACCATGTGGGACGAGGGCGTGCGTCTTGTACGCGATCCCTCCGGTACCCCCATCAAGGCGTCCGACGTGACTCTCGGTTCCGCGTTCCACGTGGTCCCGGAGAACCTCAGCAGCCTGAGCCACGAAGAGGGCTACCTGGACGAGAAGGCCAAGGCCGTGGTCCTGCTCATGCGACTGGCCCCGGAGGACGTCAACGTCTCCCCCGAGCGCAGTGACTGGAACGTGGACGGCATCTTCGCCTACTCCAAGGTCTGCACGCACGTGGGTTGCCCGATCGCCCTGTACGAGCAGCACACGCACCACCTGCTGTGCCCGTGCCACCAGTCCACGTTCGACCTCACGAACGAGTGCGAGGTCATCTTCGGCCCGGCATCCCGCCCCCTGCCGCAGCTGCCCATTACCGTTGATTCCGACGGCTACCTCGTTGCCCGTAGCGACTTCCACGAGCCCGTGGGACCGACCTACTCGCAGCGCGATCTCGCCGTCCAAGACATGCAGGATGAGGCGAACTAATGTCCACATCAACAGACTTCGAATACCGCCCCACGACCACCACGGGCCGGATCGCCAACTTCGTGGACACGCGCGTGGGCGCCTCCGCGATGGTCAAGGAGTTCGGCCGTAAGGTCTTCCCCGACCACTGGTCCTTCATGTTCGGTGAGGTCGCCCTCTACAGCTTCATCATCCTGTTGCTGTCCGGCACGTTCCTGGCGTTCTGGTTCGACCCCACCATGACGTCCCTGCCCTACAACGGCAGCTACGTCCCCATGCAGGGTGTCGAGATGTCCGGGGCGTACGCCTCCACCCTGCACATCTCGTTCGACATCCGCGGCGGCCTCTTCCTGCGGCAGCTGCACCACTGGTCCGCGCTGCTGTTCGTCATGGCGCTGTCCGTGCACATGCTGCGCGTGTTCTTCACCGGCGCGTTCCGCCGCCCGCGTGAGCTGAACTGGGTCGTGGGTTGCGTGCTCTTCATCTTGGCGATCGTGGCCGGCTTCTCCGGCTACTCGCTCCCCGACGACGTGCTCTCCGGTAACGGTCTGCGCATCGCGGACGCGATCGCCAAGGCCGTCCCGATCGTGGGTACCTACATCTCCATGTTCATGTTCGGTGGCGAGTTCCCCGGCCACGCGATCATCGGTCGCCTCTACATCGTGCACGTGCTGATCATCCCCGCGTTGATCCTCATGATGATCGTGATCCACCTGTTCATGGTCGTGGTCCACAAGCACACTCAGTTCCCCGGTCCGGGTCGCACCGAGGACAACGTGGTGGGCTTCCCCGTGGGTCCCATTTACGCCGCGAAAGCGGGTGGATTCTTCTTCATCGTGTTCGGCATCCTGGCCGCCATCGCCGCGACCACCACGATCAACGCGATCTGGAACTACGGTCCCTACGATCCCTCCCCCGTGCAGGCTGGCTCCCAGCCCGACTGGTACATGGGCTTCTCCGACGGCGGTCTGCGCCTGATGCCCGGTCACTGGCCCTTCTCGTGGGAAGTCAACATCTTCGGTCTGGCGGTTCCGCTGGCCATTCTGTTGCCGCTGATCCCCATGGCCCTGATGTTCGGTGTCATGTTCGCGTGGCCGTGGATCGAGCGTTGGGTGACCCGCGACAACCGCGTGCACAACATCCTGGACCGTCCGCGTAACGCGCCGTTCCGCACCGCCGTGGGCGCCGCCGGCGTCACCTTCTACGCCGTCCAGATGATCGCGGCCAGCGGTGACCTCATCGCCACCCACTTCCATGTGGCCGTGAACGACGTCATCTACTGGCTGCGAGCCCTGTACTTCCTGGGCCCCATCCTGGCGTTCATCATCACCCGCCGCTTCTGCCTGTCCCTGCAGCGCAAGGACCGGGAGATCGTGCTCCACGGCCGCGAGTCGGGCCGCATCCAGGCCCTGCCCCACGGTGAGTTCGTGGAGGTCCACGAGCCCCTGGATGAATACCGTCGCTACAAGCTCGTGAACTTCGAGGACCGCAAGGTCCAACCCGCTCGTGCCAATGCCAAGGGCAAGGTCACGACGAGTGAGAAGATGCGCGGCGGTCTGAGCCGGATCTTCTTCGAGGACCGTGTGGCCCCCGTGACGCCCGCCGAGCTGGAAGCGGCTCACGGTCATCACGACGCCGAGCCCGCCAGCGTCGGCGCCGGCTCGCACAGCGCGCAGATCGAGAAGTAGGCCCCAGGCCCACGCACTCGATCTCCTCCACGAAGGGCCCGTCCGGATCACCTGATCTGGACGGGCCCTTCTGTATGCCTCGAGCGCCGAGCGTGCCGGATGCGGCCCTACCCGCCGACCTCGGGATCCGCACACGGGGGCGCGGAGCTGACGGGCACGGCAAGGGTGACGCTCCCATCCGTGTGGAAGGTCTGACGGTACGGTCCGACTGCCGCCAGGCCCAGACGTCGGAGCTCCGTGTCCAGCACTAGCCACGCGTCTCCGGTATCGACCGGCCGGTCCCCCAGGCGCACAACAGCCGCCACGTCGGCCCCGGGGAAGGTTATGGGGCGGGTGCCCGACACCGGCTCTCGCACGGCCACCGTGACCCTGATCAGGGTGCCGTCACGCGTGCCGTCGTAGCAGAGTTGGACATCCCGTGGCCGATCAGCGCCGTGGACGCCCAGACGCTGCCAGAGGCGAGCCACGGCCTCCGGGATCTCGGTCTCGTCCCGCACCGCATCCGAAACCCCGTGAAGCTCGAGTTCCGGCAATCCGACCAATGCGACCTCGCGTGCCATCGCGCCTCATTCGCTTTCCGTGGGACCGACTTCTCGCCGATGTCCGGCGGTGCCGCAGCATGCGGCGGGACACGCCCGTGCGCTGCGACAGCTCCCCTATGGATTCCATGGAACCATTCCACCCCATGACGCGGTATCAGACGCAAGGTGTACCCAATGGCCGCCGTGGACCCGCCCTCGCCCGGTCCGCCGTCGCCGAGGGTCGATACATCTAGGCTTGATTCATGGGCATTCAGCGAATGGACAACGTGGCCGTCGTGGTGGAGGACCTTGACGGCGCCGTGGACTTCTTCACCGAACTGGGCATGGAGCTGGAAGGACGAACACCCATAGAGGGGCTCTTTGCAGACCAGACCCTGGGCATGGACGGGGTTCGAAGCGAGATCGCCATGATGCGCACCCCTGACGGCCACGGCCGGGTGGAGCCGACCACCTACCACTCCCCGGCGCTCGTCAAGCCGGATCCACGCGCCCCGGCGCCCAACACCGTAGGGCTGCACCGGATCATGTTCGCGGTCGACGACATCGACGACACCATAGCCCGCCTCCGCAGCCACGGCGCCGAAGTCCTGGGCGAGGTCGCCAACTACGAAAACGTCTACCGCCTCTGTTACCTACGCGGCCCCGAGGGCATCATCGTGGCGCTGGCGAGTCAGGTAGGGCATTGATCCTTCCGAGTTATGACGCCGCTGAGACGCGCCCTGGGGCAGTACCCCACCGGGTTCCATGGTGCGGTTCCATCGCATGACGCGATGCCAGGCGCAAGAGCCGCCCAGTCGCCGCACCTGCCGCAGCCAGCGCCGCAATCACCCGACCCCCTGCCCGAGGCCACCCGCTGTGACGAACTGGGGGCACCTAGGATGAGGACATGACTTCACCAATGCTCCCGCGCGGTATCCAGCACATCGGCGTCACCGCGCCCGATCTCGACGCCACCACCCGGTTCATCGTCGACAGACTCGGTGCCGGGGTCGTGTACGACGGCCTGACCGCGCACGACGAACCACGCCGAGGGCGGAAGTCGAGCGTCGACTCGGCCTACCCGAGGGCGCGGCGATCCACGAGCAAGGCATGATCCGCATCGGCAACGGTCCCAACCTGGAGGTCTTCGAGATCAGTGGACAGCAGAGCGCCGAGGCCGGTCTGACAGATCTGGGGTTGAACTACATGTGCTTCTACTGCGACGACATCGACTCCGCGCTAGCGCGCCTCGTGGCGGCCGGTGGCCAGGCCCTCAGCGAGGTGCACGAGAACAGCCGCTATGCGGACTCCGAGGGCGAAGGGTCGGTCCACGTCAAGGCACCGTGGGGAATGCTCGTCGAGCTCCAGAGCATCCCCGCCGGCCACCACTACCTTGAGGGCTGCACGACGCGCGTATCGATGCCGGACCCCCGCCCGTAAGGCTCGGGGCTGATCGCGAACCCTGCCCCGGTTGGGAGATATGACGAGGCCCGCACCATCCCATGATGGTGCGGGCCTCATCGTAGGGTCAGCGGATGCTGATCAGTGAGCGTGCTCCCCGCGGGAGTGCTCGAAGACCAAGCCCAGCAGGCCGAGAGCGGCCACCGGGACCGCCAGGCCGATGATCCACCAGCCGACCGCCAGCGCGGTCACGAACAGCGCCGAACCGATGCCGAGCAGCAGGGGCCACCAGCTCCACGGGGAGAAGGCCCCGTAGTCACCGGACATCTCCACGATCTCACCGTCCTCGCGGTCCTCCGGGAGCGTGCCCCCGGTGGAGCGCTGCACGAGCCAGAGGTAGACCACGAGCATGAAGCTCATTGCGGCCACGGCCAACAGGGCGGGGAACCCGGCGAGTTCCTGGAACTCGGTGACGAATCCGTACACCAGGCCCACCACGGTGCAGAACACACCGAGCAGCAGGAACGTCTTGATAGTTGCGCTCATCGTCCGTTCCTTCCGGTGCCGCCCACCAGGGGGGTCTCGGCCTCATATTGTTGGCTGGAGAACGCCGAGAGCTCCGGGTGGTGGAGATCCAGCGCGGGGCGCTCGGAACGGATCCGAGGCAACGAGGTGAAGTTGTGACGCGGGGGCGGGCAGGAGGTGGCCCACTCGAGGGAACCACCGAAGCCCCACGGGTCGTCCACTTCCACCTTCTTGGCGTTGCGGTGGGTGGTGTACACGTTCCAGAAGAACGGGATCATGGACACGCCCAGCAGCATGGAGCCGATGGTCGAGAACTGGTTCATCCAGGTGAACCCGTCCTCGGGCAGGTAGTCGGCGTAACGACGCGGCATGCCGTCCACACCCAGCCAGTGCTGGATCAGGAACGTCATGTGGAAGCCCACGAACAGCAGCCAGAAGTGGATCTTGCCGATCCGCTCGTTGAGCATCTTGCCGGTGAACTTGGGCCACCAGAAGTAGAAGCCCGCGAACATGCCGAACACGATGGTTCCGAAGATCACGTAGTGGAAGTGCGCCACCACGAAGTAGGTGTCGGAGACGTGGAAGTCGAGCGGCGGCGTCGCCAGGATAATGCCCGTGAGACCACCGAACAGGAAGGTGAAGAGGAAACCGAGCACCCACAGGATGGGCGTCTCGAACGTCAGCGACCCCTGCCACATGGTGCCGATCCAGTTGAAGAACTTCACGCCGGTGGGCACTGCGATCATCATGGTCATGAAGGAGAAAAAGCCCAGGGCCACCGCGCCGGTCACGTACATGTGGTGTGCCCACACGGTCACGGACAGCGCCGCGATTGCGATGGTTGCGAAGACGAGACCCTTGTACCCGAAGATCGGCTTGCGGGAGAACACCGGGACGATCTCCGAGACGATGCCGAAGAACGGCAGGGCCAACACGTAGACCTCGGGGTGACCGAAGAACCAGAACAGGTGCTGCCACAGGATGGCGCCACCGTTCTCGGCGTCGAACACGTGGCCGCCGAGTCGCCGGTCCATACCCAGCGCGAACAGGGCGGAGGCCAGCGGCGGGAAGATCATGATGATCAGCATGGAGGTGATCAGCGTGGTCCAGGTGAAGATGGACATGCGCCACATGGTCATACCCGGCGCACGCATGCACACGATGGTCGTGATGAAGTTCACGCCACCCATGATGGTGCCGAAGCCCTGCAGGCCCAGGCCGAAGACCCATAGGTCACCACCAACGCCCGGACTGAATGTCGTGCTGTTCAGTGGCGCGTAGGCGAACCATCCGAAGGAGGCCGCGCCCTGCGGGGAGATGAACCCGGATACCGCGATGAGCGAGCCGAAGAGGAAGAACCAGAACGCGAGGGCGTTCAGACGGGGGAAGGCCACGTCCGGCGCACCGAGCTGCAGGGGAACGATCACGTTGGCGAAACCGATGAACAGCGGGGTGCCGAACATCAGCAGCATGATGGTGCCGTGCATGGTGAACAGCTGGTTGTACTGTTCCTTGGTCTCTAGGATCTGCATGCCCGGCTGGAAGAGCTCGGCGCGGATCAGCAGAGCCATCACGCCACCGGCGCAGAAGAAGATGAAGGACGAGATCAGGTACATGTACCCGATGGTCTTGTGGTCGGTCGAGGTGAGCCAGTTGACGATCACCCGGCCCTTGGACCGTGGGACAACGCGGGGTGCGGTCGTGGCCGCGTCGTCCCGCGAATATTCGAGCGTAGACATTGCCTATCCCCTAGTTGTTGGACGTTTCGTTGAGGTTCGGGTTGCGGTTGTACTCGTCCCCGAGGATGCCCGTGTTGCCTTCGTCGCGCAGGCGCTGCATCTGGGTGTCGTACTCCTGCTGGCTCACGACGGCCACGTTGAAGAGCATCTCGGAGTGGTACTCACCGCACAGCTCGGCGCACTTGCCGGCGAAGGTACCCTCGCGGCCGGTGGTGAAGCTCATGTAGTTGGTGCGATCCGGGATCATGTCGATCTTCTCGAGGAAGGCGGGCACCCAGAACGAGTGGATGACGTCGCGGGACGTGATCTCCAGCTCGACCTTGCTGTCGGCCGGCAGGTACAGGGTGGGCAGGGTCTCCTCGACGCCGGGCTCGCCCGTGAGGTGCGCCTGGATGCCCTGGTAGTGGACGTTGTCGTCCAGGTAGTTGAAGTCCCACGCCCACTGCTTGCCGTACACCTGGATCTTGACGTCCGGGTTCTCGAAGCGGTCCGTGATGGCCGTTTGCGCGCGGAACGAGAAGAAGAAGAGGGTCACGATCAGGGCGATCGGGACGATCGTGTAGAAGATCTCCAGCGGGGCGTTGTACGCGAGCTGGCGGGGGTAGCCGGTCTCGTTCTTACGACGCCGGTAGGCGACCATGCACCAGAGCATCAGACCCCACACCACGAGACCCACGCCGAGCGCCGCGATCCACGACCCGATCCACAAGTCGATGACCTGATCGGCGTTGTCGGTGGTGCCCCGTTCGGTGGGCAAGAAGCCCAGCTTCGATTGCTCCGAGCAAGCGGTGAGCGAGATCGTCGCCAGGACTGCCACTGCCGAGGCCTTGAGCGCTCGGCCGCGGCGGCTGCCGGTTCGAGTTTGCGAACTCACAGACGGCCCTTCCTCTTTGTGTGTGTGGGTTCCGCATCGGTCCTGCGCGTGGGCACAATGGACGCGTTGCCCGTGGATGGTTCTCCCTAGGAAGCTTACCCCTCCGCCCCCGGATCCGCTGACACTGTGTCAGCGCGCCGTGTCGCGAGCGGGGCCGTCCGCAGACCCCGCCGATCCCCTCCCCTACGTGCACCGATGAGCCCCTCGAGCGGGCACGGAAAAGGGGTGCGCACGGACCCCCTGAGGATCCGAACGCACCCCTGTTCGGTGCGATCGATCAGTGGAACGAGTCACCGCACGCGCATGAGCCCTGCGCGTTGGGGTTGTCAATCGAGAAGCCCTGCTTAGAGATGGAGTCCTCGAAGTCCACGGTGGACCCGCTCAGGTACGGGACGCTCATCTTGTCCACGATGACCTCCACGCCGTCGAAGCCGCGGACGTGGTCGCCGTCGAGGACGCGCTCGTCGAAATACAGCTGGTAGATCAGCCCGGAGCAGCCGCCCGGCTGCACGGCGACGCGCAACCGCAGGTCGGTGCGCCCCTCCTGCTCGAGCAGGTCGCGGACCTTCTGGGCCGCGGTGTCCGTGAGCAGGACCTCATGGGTGGGCATGTCCTGGGTGGTCTCGTTGTCGGTGGTGACGCTCATGGTGCTCACTTTCTGTGCGACGCGGGGTTGCGACCCCGGGTTCGGTGGATCCCTTCTGCCTGGTGGAACGCGCCGGCGCGGGGAATCATTCCGCGCTGCGCTCTCCCTGTTGGGCCAGCGCCGCGAGCACGAGGGCCTCGGCGGTGACGGCGTGCAGGAAGTCCCCGATGTGCAGGGATTCGTTGGCGCTGTGGGCCCGGGTGTCCGGGTCCTCGATACCGGTGATCAGGATCTGTGCCTCAGGGTACGCCCGGGTGAGGGTCGCGGTGAAGGGGATGGATCCGCCCATCCCCGCCGTGACGGCCGGGCGCCCCCACGCCTGTTCGAAGGCCCACAGGGCGATCTGCGAGCTCACGGCACCGGTGTCCGCACGGAAGGCGGGGCCGGTCTCCTCGAGTGCGAAGCTCACGTGCGCGCCGAACGGGGCGTTGTCCTCCACGTGCTTGCGCAGCGCCTCCCCCGCTTCCCGCTCGTCCTGGCCAGGAGCAATCCGCAGGCTCAGCTTGGCGCGCGCGGTGGCCGCGATGGTGTTGGAGGCGGTCGCGACATCGGTGACGTCGATCCCCGTAACGGACAGCGCCGGCTGGGTCCACAGCCGCGACGAGATCGAGCCGCGCCCGGCAAGTTGCACACTGTCCAACACGCCGGCGTCCTCGCGGAAGCGGTCCTCGTCGTAGTCCACGTCCGTGTCGTCCTCGCTCAGCAGCCCCGCGATGGCCACGGCGCCGTCGTCGTCGTGCAGGGTCGCGATCAGTCGCGACAGCAGCGTGGGTGCGTCCAGAACGGGCCCGCCGAACATGCCGGAGTGCACCGAGTGGTCCAGCACGCTGACCTCCACGATCCCTCCGACGACGCCGCGCAGGCTCGTCGTCAGTGCCGGGACGCCCACTTCCCAGTTCGCGGAGTCCGCGATCACGATGACGTCCGCGGCGAGCTTGTCCCGGTGCGCGGCCAGGAAGTCCTCGAAGCCGGGCGAACCGGCCTCCTCCTCGCCCTCGATAAACACGGTCACACCCAGGCCCGGGTGCTCGCCGATGCGCTCGAAGAACGCGCGCAGCGCGCCCACGTGCACCATGACGCCGGCCTTGTCGTCGGCCGCGCCGCGACCCCAGAGCCGACCGTCCTTCTCCACGGCCTCGAACGGCTCGGTGTTCCACAGTTCACGCTTGCCCGGGGGTTGGACGTCGTGATGGGCGTACAACAGGATCGTGGGGTACCCGGGTGCCGCGGCCTTGCGAGCGACGACGGCGGGGTGCCCCGCAGCGTCCCCGCGGGGCTCGCGCAGGATCTCCACGCTGTCGAAAGGCAGGCCCCGGAGCAGACCGGCCACGGCCTCGGCACTGCGCTCGAGGTCGGCAGCGTCGAACGAGTCCCACGCGATGCCGGGGATCGCCACGAGGGAGCCGAGTTCTTCCAGCAGGATGTCCCGGGAACCGTCCACGCTCGCCCGGAGGGCATCGACGGTGTCGGAGCTGGGACGTGTGAAGTCAGTGGCCATGGGACCAGCCTAACGGCGGGAGCTCGGCGCGCACCGTGGCAAGCCGGTTCGGTTGCCTCCTGTCACGCGCGCGGCGACGTCGTGGCACTCCGGTAGGCTTGTCGGGTGTTTCGACGCAAGAAGTCAGCTGAATCCTCGGGATCCACAGCCGTGGGCGCGCGCGCCACGGCCGATCCCGCCGTGCCCACCGACCGCGGTGGGCAGCCCGGTGGCGGGAGGACGCCCGAGGGCAAGAAAGGCCGCCCCACCCCCACCCGCAAGGAGCAGGAGGCCGCGCGTCGCCGACCCCTGATCCCGGAGGACCGCAAGGCCGCCAAAGCCGAGTCCAGGATCGCGGAACGGGAACGGCGCGCCCAGGCACAGGCCGGCATGGCCGCCGGAGACGAACGCTACCTGGGCCCGCGGGACGCCGGGCCCCAGCGCCGTTTCGCCCGGGACTGGGTGGACTCCCGGTTCAACATCGGCGAGTACGTGCTGATCTTCCTGCTGCTGATCCTGGTCCTGATGTTCCTGCCGGTGCAGTCCGTGGCCATCACACTGATCTGGGTCGTGTACGGCTACATCATCCTGTGCGTGATCGACGCGATCATCATGTCCAACCGACTGCACGCGGCACTGCGCCGCACGTTCGGCACCGTCCAGCCCGGCACCCGCTGGTACGCCGCGATGCGTACTTTTACGATGCGCCGCATGCGCCTGCCCAAGCCGCAGGTGCGCCGGGGCGAGCGTCCCGAGTAATACCCGCAGAACCCGCGAGGGGCCGGCCCACCATGATGGGCCGGCCCCTCGTTCCATCGGTTCCGTGGGTCCTCAGTGCGGGGTGCGCCGTGCGGCACGGCGCAGGCCGCGGTTGATCCGCGCCGCCCAGAACGGCCCCTCGTACAGGAACGCAGTGTAGCCCTGCACCAGGGAAGCACCGGCGTCCAGTCGCTCGATCACGTCCCGGGCGCTCGTGGCGCCTCCCACGGAGATGAGCACGAGGTCCTCCCCCACGTGACCTCGCAGCAGCTTGAGCACCTCGAGGGAACGACGCCGCAGGGGCGCCCCCGAGAGTCCGCCGGCTCCACACGCGATCACGTCCTGTGCGTCGCTGCGCAGACCGAGCCCGTCGCGGGCGATCGTGGTGTTTGTCGCGACGATGCCGTCCAGCCCCAAGTCCCGGGCCAGGTCCGCGACCGCGAGGACGTCCTGGTCCACGAGGTCCGGGGCGATCTTGACGAGCAGCGGCACGTGCCACGACGTGACCCGGTCCGCTTCCTCCCGCACGGCTCGCAACAGCGGTCGCAGCGCGTCGAGTTCCTGGAGTTGGCGTAGTCCGGGGGTGTTCGGGGAGGAGACGTTGACCACGAGGTAGTCCGCATACGGGGCGAGCACGCGGGTGCTGCGCACGTAGTCGTCCGTGGCGTCCTCGAGACCCACGGCCTTGGTCTTGCCGATGTTGACGCCCACCACGGGGCGCGCACGATGCGTACGGGCGGCGTCCTGGGCGAGGCTCTGCAGTGCCGAGGCCACTCGCGGGGCCACGGCCTCCGCGCCGTCGTTGTTGAAGCCCATACGATTGATCACGGCGCGATCCTCGACCAGGCGGAACAGCCGCGGACGGGGATTGCCCGGCTGACCCTGGCCCGTGACCGTGCCGATCTCCACGTGGCCGAAGCCGAGGTCCGTCAACGCGTGGGTACCGGTAGCGCCCTTGTCGAAACCCGCGGCCAGACCGAATGGGGACGGGAAGGTGAGCCCCATGACATGGACCTCGTTGCCCGGATCCGGGCGGGTGAGGCGGTGCAGCACCCGCCCCAGGCCCACACGGCGGGCCAGCTTGATCCCCGCGAACCCCACGGTGTGGGCGAGTTCCGGGTCCATCCAGGAGAAAACGAGATTGAAGAAAGCGGGGTACACGCGCATGGGGCCAGTTTTTCACACGGGATGCCCGCTCCCGGACCACCTCGGGCGCATCACCGGCGGGTACGCCAAGTGGGCGCCAATACGACGGGAAGACGAGTTCAGGTTAGATACAGTCTCAATCTCAACTCGAACTATAAGTATCAATATTCAGTTGAAACTCTAGATACTGAGGACCCATCCGGTGGTTACTCCCCCGTGGCCGGGGTCGTCTGATCCATCGCTCCTCCGTATCGTCGGTTGCGGTGAGCGTAATCCTCTACCGCACGCCACAGCACACGGCGGTCCATGTCCGGCCACAGGATATCCAGGAACATCATTTCCGCATATGCGGACTGCCACAGCATGAAATTGGACAGCCGCTGTTCTCCCGAGGACCGCAGGAACAGGTCCACGTCCGGCAACTGGGGCTCATCCAGGTACCGCTGGACCATGTCCTCGGTAATCGACCCGGGCGTGAGCCGCCCCTCCTGGACGTCCCGAGCCATCGCGACCGCGGCGTCGGCGATCTCCGCGCGACCGCCGTAGTTCACGCACATGGTCAGCGTGATGACATCGTTGTCCTGGGTCTCGCGCTCCGCGGTCTCCAGTCGGTTGATCACGGACTTCCACAGGCGGGGGCGCCGCCCTGCCCACCGCACCTTGATCCCCCATTCCTTGAACGTGGGTAGCTGGCGGGACATCACGTCCCCCGTGAAGTTCATCAGGAACGCGACCTCGGCCGGGGACCGTTTCCAGTTCTCCGTGGAGAACGCGTACGCGGACACGTACGGGATCCCCAGGTCGATGGCTCCCGCGACGACCTCCATGAGGGCTCGCTCACCCTCCCGATGCCCCTCGGTACGCGGCAGTCCGCGGTCGTTGGCCCAGCGGCCGTTGCCGTCCATCACGAGGGCCAGATGTCGGGGAATGGCATCGCGATCCAGGGCGGGCACCGTGGCACCGCTGGGATGGGGCGGCGGCGGGGCGAAGCGGCTCATGCGGGGATCCTTTCGAGAAGCGACGGGGTGGTCCTCCCCCACCCTAGAACTTCCCACCGAGTGGCGGGCACTCCCCGCCTCAGCCGTCCCCTCGATCCACGAGGGCCAGAGAACGCACCGTGCGCTCCATGTGCCATTGGATGTACGCCGCCACGAACCCGGCAGCTGCGCGCGCGGTCTTGGTGTCGGCGGCGTCGATCGTGGACCAGTCCCCGCGCAGCAGCCCGTCCAGCAACACGAACGTGGCCGCACTGGGCGCGGCGGATCCCGGCGGACGGCACTGAGGACACACCGCACCGCCGAGGGCCGCGGAGAACGAGCGATGGGGCCCGGGAGCCCCGCACCGTGCGCAGTCCACGAAACTGGGCGTCCAACCGGCCAGGGCCACGGCGCGTAGCAGATAAGAGTCCAGGATGCGCCCCGGCTCGTGCAGACCACGCGCGAGGGCGGACAGCGCTCCCACGAGCAACTGGTAGTGCTGGGCTGCGGTGTCGTAGTCGTCCGCGGTGAGTTTCTCCGCGGTCTCGACCATGGCCGCCGCGGCGGTGTATCTTTCGTAGTCGGCCACGATGCTCTGCCCGTATGCCCGTTTGCCGATGGCCTGCGACACGATGTCCAGGTTCCGTCCGTGCACGAGCTGCACCTGGGCCACGTGGAAGGGTTCCAGGCGCGCACCGAACCGCGACGTGGTGCGCCGCACCCCCTTGGCCACCGCCCGGACCTGGCCGTTCTCGGCCGTCAGCAGGATCACGATCCGGTCCGCTTCACCGAGGTCGTAGGTGCGCAGCACCACGGCGTCGTCCCGATAGCTGCGCGATGCGAAGGTTGAACGGGCCATCGGGTCATTGTGTCACCTACCCCGGACACGACTCCGCTACGGCGCATCCGGGTGCCCGCGGCGGAGTCGTCGGAGAAGGAAAGGAGCGCGCTCAGTCCTGCTGGGCCAACTGCGCGTCACGCACGGCGCGGTTGACCGCAGAGATCACGGCTTTCAGGGACGCTCGCGTGGTGTTGTTGTCCATCCCCGCACCCCACAGCACGCGGTCACCCACGGCGAGCTCCACGTAGCTCGCGGCCTGCGCGTTCGCGGACGCGGACAGCGTGTGCTCGGTGTAGTCCAGCAGGCGCACGTCCACGCCCTCCGCGTTGAACAGCTGAATCAGCGCGTCGATGGGCCCGGTGCCGTGCGCGGTGCGCTCGTGGTGCTCGCCGCCCACGTCCAGGCCGATCTCCAGGACCGTGTTGCCCTCGTCCTCGGCATGGGTGGAGATGGACGTGATGCGGTAGTGACCCCACAGCTCGCCGCCGCCGTCCTTGGCGGGCAGGTACTCGTCGGTGAAGATCTTCCACAATTGCTGCGCGGTGACCTCCGAGCCCGAGGTTTCGGTGTACTTCTGCACGACCCCGGAGAACTCGATCTGGGCCCGGCGGGGCAGGTCGATGCCGTACTCGCTCTTGAGCAGATAGGCCACGCCACCCTTGCCGGACTGGGAGTTCACGCGGATCACGGCCTCGTAGCTGCGACCCACGTCCTTGGGGTCGACCGGCAGGTACGGGACGGCCCATTCCATGTCATCGATGTCCACGCCCCGCTCCTGCGAGTCCCGCTGCATGGCTTCGAAGCCCTTCTTGATCGCGTCCTGGTGGGAACCGGAGAACGCGGTGAAGACCAGGTCACCGCCGTACGGGCTGCGCTCGGGCACGGGCAACTGGTTGCAGTACTCCACCGTGCGGCGGATCTCCTCGATGTCCGAGAAGTCGATCTGCGGGTCCACGCCCTGGGTCAACAGGTTCAACCCCAGGGTCACCAGGTCCACGTTGCCGGTGCGCTCGCCATTGCCGAACAGGCACCCCTCGATCCGGTCCGCCCCGGCCAGGTAGCCCAGCTCGGCGGCGGCCACACCGGTCCCGCGGTCGTTGTGGGGGTGCAGCGACAGGATGATGTCGTCGCGGTGGTACAGGTGCCGGCCCATCCACTCGATCGAGTCGGCGTAGATGTTGGGAGTGGCCATCTCCACGGTCGCGGGCAGGTTGATGATCATCTTACGACCGTCACCCACCTCGAAGGTCTCGGCGACCTCGTTGCAGATCCGCGCGGCGAACTCGAGCTCGGTGCCCGTGTAGGACTCCGGGGAGTACTCGTACGTGACGTCGGTGTGCTTGAGCTGTTCCTCGTACTTGCGGCACAACCTGGCACCGGTCAGGGCGATGTCCACGATGCCGTCTATGTCGCGGTCGAAGACCACGCGTCGCTGCAGGGTGGACGTGGAGTTGTACAGGTGCACGATCGCGTGCGGTGCGCCCTCGATCGCCTCGTACGTGCGCTCGATCAGGTGCTCGCGGGACTGCGTGAGCACCTGGATGGAGACGTCCTCCGGGATCAGGTCGTCCTCGACCAGGGTGCGCACGAAGTCGAAATCGATCTGCGAGGCGGACGGGAAGCCCACCTCGATCTCCTTGTAGCCCATCTTCACCAGCAACTGGAACATCTTCAGTTTGCGCTCGGAGTCCATGGGGTCGATCAACGCCTGGTTTCCGTCCCGCAGGTCCACGGCGCACCAGCGCGGGGCCGTGGTGGCCACCTTGTCCGGCCACGTGCGGTCGGACATGTCGAACGGGAAGTTCTGGTGGTACGGGGTGTACTTGTGGACGGGCATTCCGGAGGGACGCTGCAAATTCTTCATGGGACGGGGCCTTTCGATCAGAAGCTTGTGGGCCGGCACCACGGAACTCCGCAGCGGGTGGTCGGCCGTGAGGATCGGTTCAGGCCCCGCTGCGGCACGTAAGCAGGAGTAGCGTCATCCCTTGCCGCATGTGATCCAACGTACCACTAGGTCGCCGGCACACCGGATCGTTACCCCGCCGCGGTCTCCTGGCACGTGAACTGCTCCGCGGTCTGGCCCTGCAGGTCGTCGGGCAGGGCGGCGTTGCGGTCCATCGTGTCACCGCTACGGAAGTCCTGGCCCACCGCGACCTCGATCCCGGGCACGTCGTAGCTCGCCACGAGTTGGCTCGGTGAGACGTTCAGGACAGCGGCGACGTCGTCCGCGGCCAGCGCCCAGTTGGGGTTGTAGAACATCTGCGTGGCCGCGAGCTGGGTGCCGGAGGACGCGGTACGCGCCTGGTCGTAGCCGGCGCGTTCGAGCACGCTCACGAGCTGGTAGTCCCGGCCCCCGGCGTCCGTGCGGTTGCTCACCGTGATCGGCACGAGCGACGGGTCCACGGCGGGGCCGGTCGCGGTGGGCGATGCCGCCGGCTCCGTGGGGTGCGCGGCACTCGGCGCGGGGGTGGCGGTCTCCCCCATCGCGTGGGAGGGCCCGGGGGACGCCGACGGCGCGTCGCGGGCCTCCGTGACGGACACGTCCCGACGCAGGGTCTCGAAGAGCCGCTCGGCGGCCTTCTCGTCCAGCTGCAACCGGTTGGGGTCCTGCGGGTAGGGCTCGGACGGCGCGGTCACGAACGCGATCCGGCCGGGATCGATGCCGTTGAGCGCACCGGCCATGCCCACGAGGGTGGGGATGGAGGTCAACCCCTGGTCCACGTGCAGGTTTTGGGTCATCACCTCGGCGATGTGGTAGAGCTGCGGGAGGTTGGTGAGCGTCCCGTCCGCCTGGATCTTGCGCGTGAGGGACGCCAGGAACGACTGCTGCGAGCGGATGCGGGCCTCGTCCCCACCGTTGCCGAACGCCGCGCGGGAACGCAGGAACGCGAGTGCCTGTTCGCCCTCCACGGAGGAGATCCCGGCGGGCAGGCGCAGCCCGGACTTGGGGTCATCCACGGGTTCGTTGACGCACACCTGCACGCCGCCCACGGCGCTGGAGAGTTCCTTGACGGCGTTGAAGTCGGCGAGCATGAAGTGGTCGATGTTCACGCCGGTGAGTCGGTTGATCGCGGCCACGGTGCACCCAGGGCCGCCGTGTTCCACCGCACTGTTGAGCATCCCGGTCGTGGCCGGGTACACGGTGCCGCTCTTGGGGTCCGTGCACTGCGGGATCCTGACCATGAGGTCCCGGGGAAAGGAGACCACGGTGACGGCGTCGCGGTTCGCGGTCACGTGCACGAGCATCATGACGTCGGTGCGGCCCTCGGCGTCGTCCTCGCTGCCGTATTCGCTGTTGCCCTGACCGTGGCGAGTGTCCGAGCCCATGACGAGGATGTCCAGGGGGCCGTCGTCCACGTTCTCGGTACCGTCGGAGAGGTTCAGGGGGCTCGAGGTGAGGTTGCCGGTCAGGCGCAGCGCGGCGATCCCGCCGATGCCGAGTACGGCCAGGAGCCCGAACACGGCCAGGATCACGGCGATCCTGCGCACCGAGGAGCGGTGGACATGGGCGCGGTGATGACGTCCGGTCTGGCGCAGGTCGTACGCCTCGCCGTCGCGATCCGTGCGGCGGGCGGGGTGCGTACTCCACGGCGCGCTCGTACGCGAACTCCGGCGGCTCCGGCGTGGTGCTGAGCTGGGATCCACCGGTGACGTCTCCTGGGGTCTCGGATCGGGGGGCGTGCGGCCCTGACTGGTGGGTCAGGCTACGGCGCCGGGTTGACGTGTGGTGTGTGTCCGGTCAGAACCCGAGCTTGGACAGCTGTCGGGGGTCCCGTTGCCATTCCTTGGCGACCTTGACGTGCAGGTCCAGGTAGATCCGGGTGCCCAGTAGAGACTCGATCTGGGCTCGGGCGCGCGTTCCGATCTCGCGCAGTCGCGCACCGCGCTTGCCGATCACGATGGCCTTCTGGGAGTCCCGTTCCACGTACAGGCTCGCGTGGACGTCCAGCATGGGGTTGTCGGGTGAGCGGCCTTCACGTTCGGAGACCTCGTCCACGACCACGGCGAGCGAGTGGGGCAGTTCGTCCCGCACGCCCTCGAGCGCAGCCTCGCGGATGAGTTCGCCCATCATGGTGACCTCCGGCTCGTCGGTGAGGTCCCCTTCCGGGTACAGGGGCGGGGAGACGGGCATCAGCGACACGAGCAGCTCGGCGATCTCGTCCATCTGGAAGCCGTCCGCCGCGCTCACGGGGATCACGTGGGCCCATCCGGCCGGCGTGTCCTCGGTGCGCTGCGCGGCCGGGCGACCGCCGGTGCCCTTGGCGGACGGCGCCGCGTCGCGACGTCGTCGTCGTGCGTCGCGCTGGGCGCGCTCCTCGGTGACGACCTCGCGCCCGAGCTCGCTCACGGCCACGAGCTGTTCGGCGAGGCGCTGCTGGGGGACGAGGTCCGCCTTGGTCACGATCGCGACCACGGGGGTGCGCCCGACGGCGGCGACGACCTGCTGGGCGATGTACCGGTCCCCCGGGCCCACCTTCTGGTCCGCGGGCACGCAGAACCCGATCACGTCCACCTCACCCAGGGTCTGGGCCACGACGTCGTTGAGCCGCTGACCGAGCAGCGTGCGCGGACGGTGCAGGCCGGGGGTGTCCACGAGGATCAACTGACCGTCGGTGCGGTGCACGATCCCGCGGATGGTGTGCCGCGTGGTCTGCGGACGGTTGGACGTGATCGCGACCTTGCGCCCCACGAGCGCATTGGTCAGCGTGGACTTGCCCACGTTGGGCCGGCCCACGAACACGGCGAAACCGGCGCGGAAGTCAGCGGGCTGTTCAGTGGGCTGGGTCATCGCGGGTCCTCGGTCGTTCAGTCGGTGCGGGGGTCGGAGGCGGTGCGGCGCCTCACGTCATGGTCTCCACGGGCGCGTCCCGGCCCAGGAACTCCTCGAGCAGCGAGCGCTGGGCGGTGAACATGCGGGCGCGTTCGTCCTCGTGGGCGTGGTCGTGGCCCAGCAGGTGCAGCAGGGAGTGGGTGGTGAGCAGGCACAGTTCGTCCTGGGTGCTGTGGCCGGCGGCCGCGGCCTGGCGTTCGGCCACGGGTGGGCACAGTACGACGTCCCCGAGGACGCCCAGGCTAGGGTCGTCGGGGGTGCCCTCGCGCAGTTCGTCCATGGGGAAGGACATGACGTCGGTGGCTCCGGGCAGGTCCAGCCACTGTTCGTGCAGTTCGGCCATGCGGGTCTCGTCCACCACGGCGATGCTGACCTCGGTGTCGGGGTGCAGGTGCCAGCGGGTGAAGGCGAGGTCCACGAGGGCCTCGAGCTGGTCGGTGTCCACGGCGCGGTAGGCAGTGGGCAGCTCGGCCTGTTCGGCGGGGGTGTCCCAGGGCAGGTCGAAGGCCACGCTCACGGGGTGTCTCCCCCGGTGCGCTCGGACGACGCCGCTCGGCGTTCGTCCTTGCGGCGGGCTCGTTCCACGCGGTGGCGGTTGGTGGTGTCGAACCGGTCGTAGGCGGCCACGATCTCGCCCACGAGTTCGTGGCGCACCACGTCCGCGGAGGTCAGTTCGCAGAACGCGATGTCGTCGATCTTCCCGAGCACGTGTTGGACTTGGCGCAGTCCGGACTTGGTGGTCCCGGGCAGGTCCACCTGGGTCACGTCACCGGTGACCACGATCCGTGAGCCGAAGCCTAGACGGGTGAGGAACATCTTCATTTGTTCCGGGGTGGTGTTCTGGGCCTCGTCGAGGATCACGAAGGCGTCGTTGAGGGTGCGCCCGCGCATGTAGGCCAGCGGGGCGACCTCGATGGTCCCGGCCTCCATGAGCCGCGGAATGGACTCGGGGTCCATCATGTCGTGCAGGGCGTCGTAGAGGGGACGCAGGTAGGGGTCGATCTTGTCGTTGAGCGAACCCGGGAGGAAGCCCAGTCGCTCGCCGGCCTCCACCGCGGGACGCGTGAGAATGATCCGGTTGACCTCCTTGGCCTGCAGGGCGCGCACGGCCTTGGCCATGGCCAGGTACGTCTTGCCGGTACCGGCGGGCCCGATCCCGAAGACCACGGTGTGCTCGTCGATCGCGTCCACGTAGGTCTTCTGGTTCACGGTCTTGGGCCGGATGGTCTTGCCGCGGGTGGAGAGGATGCTCGTGGACAGCGCGCTCGACGGGCGCAGGTCCTGGGCGTCACGCATCATGCGGGCCACGCGCAGCACCGTGCGTTCGGTGATCTCGGTGCCGCGCAGCGCCATCGCGAGAAGTTCCTCGAGCAGGGAGGCGGCCAGGCGGGTGTCGATCACGGGCCCCTCGAGGGCCACGTCCAGGTCCCGCACGGTCATCCGCACGGCCGGGAACTGCTGCTCGAGCAGACGCAAGGTCGCGTCCCCGTGGCCCAAGGTCCGGACGGCGGTCTCCCGATCCGGTACGTGCACGGTGACGCGGGTTCGTTCGGTGGGCGGAGTGCTCAGTGCCTCGGTCCCTTCGGTTGGTTCGCTCATCGGGTCCAGCCTACCGGTGCGCGCGGACCCGGACCCGCCGGGACCGACGGGCTCGCACGCCGCAGGTTGCAATCCAATAACGGTCCGCCCGGATCCACGTGCGACGTTAGCGCCCGTGGCTTCCGGTGGGTAAGTTGTGTAGCCGTGAAAAATCCCGCAGGAACGACCGAGCCGCAGCGTCGTCGCGCCACCGCGCCCGGCGGACTTCGGCGCGCCGCGACGGGGGCGCTCGCCGCGTCGCTCGCCGCGGTCGTGGCCTCGTGTGGGACCGCCGCCGACCGACCGGACCACAACTCCGAAGCCGCCCCCGGGATCGCCTCCGCGCCCATGAACACGGACACCGCGATGGAAGGCGTGGCCACCGAACAGGCCCCCGTGTACTGGGTGGGCACCGGGGACCAATCGCGCTACCTGTTCCGCGAGTTCCGCACCCCGACCTCCCAGGACACGACCGACCCCGTGGCCCAGGCGGCGCTCATGGTCACCTCGGCCACCCCCGCGGACCCGGACTACCGGTCCCTGTGGTCCGCCGTGGACACCGTGGGCACCTCCGTGTCCCCGGACGGAACCATCACCGTGGACCTGCCCGCCGCCGCGTTCGCCTCCCAACTCTCCCCGCAGGACGCGCGGGTCGCACTGCAGCAAATGGTGTACACGGTCTCCGCGGCGGCCGTGACCGCCGGGCTGTTGGACTCGTCCACGGCCAAGGAGGTGCGGGTCCTCGTGAACGGGCAGAGCGGGTACAAGGCCTTCGGAGCCGTGGAACTTAATGCCCCGCTCACGCGTGACCCCGCACTGGCCGCGCCCGTGTGGCTCGTCGACCCCCAGACCGGGGCGGAACCCAAGAGCCCCGTGACGGTCTTCGCCCGCGTGCTGCCCTCGGTGCGTGACGCCCGCTGGGAGGTGCTCGAGGACGACCGCGTCGTGCACAGTGGGAACATCGCACCCGCTTCCCCCGGCTCGGATCCGACCACGGGCACGGAACTACGCACGAGTGTCACGCTCGACCCCGGGACGTACACCGTGCGCGTGAGCGGCACGGACGATTCCGGCACCACCGTGTCCGACGATCACACGATCACGGTGCGCGCCGGGGACTGAGCCCTCCCCGTTGGGTCCCGGGTCAGTCCCAGAGCCCGAGCACCGCGTGCAGCGCGGCCAGTGCCGCGGGTCCCGCGGTGGACGATCGCATGACAGTGGTCCCCAGGCGCATCGGCTGAGCACCGGCAGCGCACAACGCCTCGAGCTCTCCGTCACCGATCCCTCCCTCCGGGCCCACGATCACCGCGATCCGGGACCGATCACCCCACAGGGTCACGCCCGGGGTGGACCAGCGTGCGCTCGCCGATTCATGCAACACGAGCCACAGCGTCTCGGGTTCTGCAGCGATCAGCCGGGCCAGGCCCGCGGTGTCCACCCAGTCACCGCGTTCGGGCCAGCGGGCGCGCCGGGACTGCTTGGCCGCCGCGGCCAGGGTGGAGTCCCACTTGGCCATGAGTTTGGCCGCGCGGTCCGCGTGGACGCGCACGATGCTGCGCTCCGCCTGCCACGGGATCACCCGGGAGACCCCGAGTTCGGTGGCGGCCTCCGCGGCCTGCAGGTCCCGGTCCCCCTTGGCGAGTGCCTGCACCAGCGTGAACTCCGGTTGCTGCGCGGCGTCGTGGTGGATCTCGTGGACGGTCACGCTCATCCGGTCCTTGGCCCCGGAGTCGAACGTGCACACCGCACGGGTGCCGTGCCCGTCCACGAGGTCCAGGGCCTCCCCCGCGCGCAGGCGCCGCACGGTCACCGCGTGCTTGGCCTCGGGACCTGCGATGTCCAGGACCTCCCCCGGGTGCGCCCGGAAGAGGTTCTCGGCGGGGACGTGGAAGACGGGGTTGGTCACAGGTCGTTGAACCGGTCCCGCAACCGGGAGAAGAACCCACCGGAGTGGTTGGTGTTCACGGTCGTGCCGTCCGCTGCTTCCTCACCGCGCAGCTCGGCGAGTTGCTCGAGCAGTTCGCGCTGTTCGGAGGAGAGGTCCTTGGGGGTCTCCACCTCGAAGTGCACCTTGAGGTCCCCGCGGCCCTTGCCCCGCAGGTGGGTGACACCCAGGTCGTCGAGCGTGACGGTCGCACCGGACTGGGTGCCGGGATCGACGTCCACCGTGCGAGCGCCGTCGAACGTCTCGAGGCTCACGGTGGTGCCGAGCGCGGCGGCGGTCATGGGGATACGCAGGCGGGCGTGGAGATCGTCGCCCTCGCGGAGGAAGGTGGGATCGGGGTCCACCTTCAGTTCCACGAAGAGGTCGCCGTTGGGTCCGCCGGCGGTGCCGGCCTCACCCTGGCCGCTCAGGCGGATGCGGTTGCCGGACTGGATGCCGGCGGGGATCTTCACGGTCAGGGGGCGGCGGTCGCGCACGCGGCCCTCGCCGTAGCACTCGTGGCACGGGCTCTCGATGACGGTGCCGAAGCCGTTGCACTGGGAGCACGGGGCCTGGGTGGTGACCATGCCCAGGATGGACTGGCGCTGGTACTGCATGTGGCCGGAGCCGCGGCACATGGTGCACGTCACGGGGCTCGTCCCGGGCTGGCAGCACGTGCCCTGGCACGTGGGGCACACGACGGCGGTGTCCACCGTGATGTCCTTCTCCATGCCGAACACGGCGTCCTTGAGGGAGATCCGCACGTTGATCAGGGCGTCCTGGCCCTGGCGGGTGCGGGACTGGGGGCCGCGCTGGCCACCGGCTCCCGCGCCCTGGAAGAACGTCTCGAAGATGTCGGAGAAGCCGAAGCCCGTGCCGGGGAAGCCCCCGCCAAAGCCGGTGTCCGTGCCGTTCTCGTTGCCTGTGGCGTCGTAGACACGGCGCTTGTCCGGGTCGGAGAGGACGTCATTGGCGTGGGAGACGCGCTTGAACTCCTCGGCGGCCTCGGGTGAGGGGTTCACGTCCGGATGGAGTTTGCGGGCCTTCTTGCGGTAGGCGCGCTTGATCTCTTCGGCGCTGGCGTCCCGGCTCACGCCGAGGGTTTCGTAGTGATCGCTCACGATGTCGTCGTTTCTTCTTTCGTCGGTTCTACGGTCGAGCGGGGCGGGCGGCGCTCACGTGCGCTCAGCCCCCAGGTTCTTGGACAGGTAGCGGGCCACCGCGCGCACGGAGGCCATGGTCGTGGGGTAGTCCATGCGTGTGGGCCCCACGACTCCCACCTTGGACGCGGCGTGCGGACCGTAACCCGTGGCCACCACGGACGCCTCCGCCAGAGGGTCGTCGCTGTGGTCGGAGCCGATGCGCACCGCAACCCCGCGTTCGTCCTGCTGCATCTCGGACAACAATCGCAGCATGGCCACTTGTTCCTCAAGCGCCTCGAGCACCGGGGAGATGCTCTGCGGGAAGTCCCCGCTGAAGCGCGCGAGGTTCGCGGTCCCGGCCATCACCAGGCGGTGTTCGTCCGACACCGCTGCGAGCACCGCGAGCGCCCCGGTCACCGCGGTCCCGGCGTCGCGCAGTTCCTCGGGCAGGGCCGGGGGCAGGGTCACGGCGGCGTCGGGGACGTCTTCCACGGGCGTGCCGAGCAGGCGTGCGAGCACGTGGGCGCGCAGCTCCAGCAGCTGGGCCTCGGTCAGGGTGACGGGCAGTTCCACGGTGCGTTGGGCCACGCGTCCGGTGGTGGGGATCAGGATCACGAGTACGCGGGCGTCCCCCACGTCCACGAGTTCCACGTGGCGCACGGTGATCCCGGTGCGCACGGGATACTGGATCACGGCCACCTGGTGGGTGAGCTGGGCGAGCAGGCGCACGGTGCGCTCCATGATGTCGTCCAGGTCCTGGGCGCCGTCCATGAACACCTGGATCGCGCGGCGCTGGGCGGAGGTGAGGGGCTCCAGGGCTGCGATCTGGTTGACGAACTCGCGGTAACCTCGGTCCGTGGGGATCCGCCCCGAGCTCGTGTGCGGGGCCACGATCAGCCCGTCCTCCTCGAGGGCGGCCATGTCGTTGCGCACCGTGGCGGAGGAGACGGGTAGGCGGTGGCGTTCCACGAGCGCCTTGGACCCCACGGGTTCACGCGAATGGACGTAGTCCTCCACGATGGCGCGCAGGATCTGCGCTCGGCGCGGATGCTCCATGTGTCTCACCTCCCGTTGCTGGTAATTCTGGCACTCAAGAGTTCACAGTGCTAATCCTGGCCGTCCGGGGCCCGTGGGTCAGGGGCCGATTTTGATACGCTCGCGGCTGATTCGCCTGCCCGGCGGCGCGCTCGCGCCGCGGTACGACGTCGAGGAGTCGCCCGTGAACGCATCCGGCTGGTCCTGGGGTCCCCAGGACCTAGGCAGTCCCGACGTCGCCCGCACCGGTGCCGTCTCCCGGGATGTCCCCGTGGCCCGGGACATGGTGCTCGAGGACGTGGAGACCGGGTGGGTGGGCGCCGTCGTGGGCGTGGAGACCATCGGCGGGATGCGCGTGGTGGGTCTGGAGGACCGGCACGGGCGCGTGAAGTCCTTCCCCCTGGGCCCGGGCTTCCTCCTGGACGGCGAACCCGTGCGGCTGGGCCCGCCCGAGACCCGCAGCGCCCCGGCCAAGCCCCGGATCACGCGTTCGGGGTCGGTCGAGGTCGAGAACCTGCGCGCGTCCGTGGCCAAGGAGTCGCGTGTGTGGGTCGAGGGGTACCACGACGCCGAGCTCGTGGCCAAGGTGTGGGGCCACGACCTCGCGGTCGAGGGCACCGTGGTGGAACCCCTGCACGGGATCGACGACCTCCCCTCAGCCATCGCCGAGTTCCACCCCGGCCCGCAGCGTCGGCTCGGGATCCTCGTGGACCACCTGGTCGCGGGCTCCAAGGAGTCCAGGATCGCCCAGGAGGCGCTCGCGGTCCCGGGTGCCCGGGACAACGTGCTCATCCTCGGACACCCCTACGTGGACATCTGGCAGGCCGTGAAGCCCAGCGCCCTGGGGATCCGGGAGTGGCCCGTGATCCCGCGCGGGGTGGATTGGAAGACCGGGATGGCACGCGCGCTGGGCCTACCGCACCGCACACCCCAGGACGTGGGGCGGGCGTGGCAGGCGATCCTTGCACGAGTGAACACGTACGCAGACCTCGAACCGGCCCTGCTGGGCCGCGTGGAGGAGCTCATCGACTTCCTCACCGCCCCGGACGCTGCCGATTCCTGACCCGGGCTGCGCCTGACCTGCGGTGACCCACGACGTCGACGGCGCTCGCAGCCGGTGGTCCACGGCTTCGGTGACCCGCGTTAGCGGTAACCCCCAGCGTGGGTGACGCCTGGCGTCGTCGTCCGGCGCGAGGCACGCGGGAACGACCGTAGGATGGGAGCACCGGCGTCCTCCGACCCGGATGGCTACCGCCCGTGAAAGGCACACCCGCTCGTGACTGACGCTGCTCCCTCCCCCTCCACTCGCTCCGCCGAGACTCCGTTCGAGTCCGTGGCCCCCGTGGCGCAACCCCTGGACGTGTCCCAGGACCGGCAGTGGGCCACCCTCTCCCACCTGGGTGGCGTGGTGGGCGTACTGCCCAGCTACATGATCCACCGGGTGTTCAAGGACCGTGGTCCCTTCACCGCTCAGGAATCCCGGGAAGCCGCCAATTACGCCATGCTGCCCACCCTGGTGATCCTCGCGGGCATCGTGCTCTCACTCATCCCGTTCATCGGATGGCTCTTCTCGGTCATCGCCGCCGTGACCTGGCTGTTCCTGGCCATCACCTCCGTGCGCGCGGGCGTGAAGGTCAACCGCGGCGAACCGCACCAGTACCGGTTCAACACCCACCTCTACGACACGTTCGCGGCCCGCAACTCCTGACACGGTCACCAGTCGAGCAAGCGGCGCGTCACGGCGTCGGCCATCAGACGCCCCGCGTCCGTGAGGACCGCGGACCCGCGGAGGGCGGCGGCGCCGTCCAGCCAGCCGTCGGCGATCAATCCGGCCGCCGCGTGCCGCCCCTCCGGGCGCAGCCCCTCGAGCGGGAGTCCCTCACGGATCCTGATCCCGAGCATCACGTGTTCCACGTACTGCGTCTCGCCATTCAAGGTCTCGCGGCCCACGGCCGGTGAGTCACCCCGGCGCACGGCGGCCGTGTAGGGCAACGGGTGCTTGAGGTTCCACCAGCGCACGCCGTCACTGTGTGAGTGCGCCCCCGGGCCGATCCCCCACCAGTCCTGATTGCGCCAGTACGCGAGGTTGTGCACGCTGCGGTTCTGCACCGCGCTGCGCCCGTGGGCCGCGCGGGACCAGTTGGACACCTCGTACCACTCGAACCCGGCCTCGCGCAGCAGCGCGTCCGCGAGCGTGTACTTCTCCGCCTGGTCGTCCGGATCCACGTCCGGCACCTCACCGCGGCGGATCTGGGCGGCCAGCTTGGTGCCGTCCTCGATGATCAGGGAGTACGCGGAGACGTGGTCGGGGTCCATGGCCAGCGCGGCCTCCAACGAGGTGCGCCAGTCGGCCACGCTCTCCCCCGGTGTACCGTAGATCAGGTCCACGCTCGCGCCCAGTCCGCGGTCCTTGGCCCAGCCGACGGCGCGCGGGACGTTCGCCGGCGTGTGCGTGCGTTCCAGCACGCGCAGCACGTGGGGCACCGCGGACTGCATCCCGAAGGACACCCGGGTAACCCCGGCCGCGGCGAGCACGTCGAACGTCTCCTCGCTCACCGAGTCGGGGTTGGCTTCCACGGTGACCTCGGCGTCCGGGGCCAGCCCGAAGCTCTCCCGGGCCTGCTCGAGCATGAGCGCGAGCTCCCGGGCGGGCAGAAGGGTGGGCGTACCCCCGCCGAAGAACACGCTGTGCAGCGCGCGCGGCGGTGCCCCGGCGGCGTCGAGCACGGACCGGGCGAAGCGGACCTCCGCGGCGGCGTCGGCGTGGTAGTCGCGCTGGGAGACGCCGTCCCCGAGCTGGTCCATGGTGTAGGTGTTGAAGTCGCAGTACCCGCAGCGCACCGCGCAGAACGGGACGTGGACGTACAGGCTCAGGGTGCGATCGGTGGCACGGGCGACCGATGCCGCGGGGAGCGCGCCGTCCCGGGGTGCGGGATCACCCTCCGGTTGGGCGGGCATTACTTCTTCTTGTCCTTCCCGGTGTCCTCGTCCGAGGACAGCGCGGCCACGAAGGCCTCCTGGGGGACCTCCACGCGGCCCACCATCTTCATGCGCTTCTTGCCCTCCTTCTGCTTCTCGAGCAGCTTGCGCTTACGGGAGATGTCACCGCCGTAGCACTTGGAGAGCACGTCCTTACGGATCGCGCGGATGTTCTCGCGCGCGATGATCCGGGAACCGATCGCGGCCTGGATGGGGACCTCGTACTGCTGGCGCGGGATGAGCTTCTGCAGCTTGCCCGTCATGAGCACACCGTACGAGTACGCCTTGTCCTTGTGGGTGATCGCGCTGAACGCGTCCACCTGCTCGCCCTGCAGGAGGATGTCCACCTTCACGAGATCCGCGGCCTGCTCGCCGTCCGCCTTCCAGTCCAGGGACGCGTAGCCCCGGGTCTTGGACTTGAGCTGGTCGAAGAAGTCGAAGACGATCTCCGCGAGCGGCAACCGGTAGCGCAGCTCCACGCGGTCCTCGGAGAGGTAGTCCATCCCCTTCATCTCACCGCGCTTGGACTGGCACAGTTCCATGACCGCGCCGATGAACTCGGACGGCACCAGGATGGTGGCCGAGACCATGGGTTCGCGGATCTCCAGGATCCGCCCCTCCGGGAACTCGGACGGGTTAGTAACCTGCTCCTCCGAGTTGTCCTCGAGCGTCACGTTGTAGGACACGGACGGCGCGGTGGAGATCAGGTCCAGGTTGAATTCGCGTTCGAGTCGGTCGCGGGTGATCTCCAGGTGCAGCAGGCCCAGGAAACCGCAACGGAAGCCGAAGCCCAACGCGGCGGAGGTCTCGGGTTCGTACACCAGGGCGGCGTCGTTGAGCTGGAGCTTCTCGAGGGCGTCCCGCAGCACGGGGTAGTCCGAACCCTCCACGGGGAACAGTCCCGAGAACACCATGGGCTTGGGGTCCTCGTACCCACCCAGGGACTGCTGCGCGGGCTTGGTCTGGCTCGTGACCGTGTCACCCACGCGGGACTGGCGGACGTCCTTCACGCCCGTGATCAGATAGCCCACCTCCCCCACGCTCAGCCCCTGCGAGGGCACCGGCTCCGGGGAGATCACACCGAGTTCGAGCAGCTCGTGGGTGGCCCCGGTGGACATCATCTGGATCCGCTCTCGCGGGGACAGCGTCCCGTCCACCACGCGCACATAGGTCACCACGCCGCGGTAGGTGTCGTACACCGAGTCGAAGATCATGGCACGCGACGGCGCGTCCTTGACCCCCTGGGGCGCCGGGACCTGGCGCACGATCGTGTCCAGCAGCTCCTCGACGCCCTCACCGGTCTTGCCCGAGACCTTGAGCACGTCCTCGGGTTCCACGCCGATCAGATTGGCGAGTTCAGTAGCGTACTTCTCCGGCTGCGCGGCCGGCAGGTCGATCTTGTTGAGCACCGGGATGATCGTGAGGTCGTTCTCGATCGCGAGGTACAGGTTGGCCAGCGTCTGCGCCTCGATCCCCTGGGCGGCGTCCACGAGCAGGATCGTGGCCTCGCACGCGGCCAGGGACCGGGAGACCTCGTACGTGAAGTCCACGTGCCCGGGCGTGTCGATCATGTTCAGCGCGTAGTCCGTGCCGTCCACGTTCCACGGCATCCGCACCGCCTGGGACTTGATGGTGATCCCGCGTTCGCGTTCGATGTCCATGCGGTCCAGGTACTGGGCCTTCATCTGCCGGGGCGTCACCACGCCCGTGGCCTGCAGCATCCGGTCCGCGAGGGTGGACTTGCCGTGGTCGATGTGGGCGATGATGCAGAAGTTCCTGATCACCGAGGGGTCGGTCGAGGCGGGAACCGGTGGATTGACGGCCAACGGTGACACGGGCGGTCCTTTCGATCGGATGACTCCCCAGTTTCCCACGTTCCGCGGCAACGGACGAACCGCTGCCCCTACGATGAGCACATGGCTGACTTCATGCGCCTCGCGCGCCAGGGCCTGCGGGCCTACCGGATGTACCAGCGGGTCTCGCGGACCCTGCGCGGGCGGCGAGACGCCGGCCGCGCGCCGTTGCCCCGGGACGCCTCCGGGCACGCGCGCCGCGATCGGGCCGCCGCGCCGGGGACGACGACGTCGCCCGCCGGCACCTCCCGGCTCTACCCCGGTGACTGGACGGGGCCGGTGACCCCGCACTACGACCCCCACCCGGATGGTCGCCCCGATCCGGGCGAGGTCGTGTGGACCTGGGTACCCTACGAGGAGGACCACTCACGCGGCAAGGACCGTCCCGTGCTGATCGTGGACCGCGCCGGGGAGTACGTGCTGTGCGTGATGCTCACCTCCAAGGACCACGACACCGCGACCCACGACGATCCCGACTTCGTGGACGTGGGAACCGGCGACTGGGACCGCTCGGGCCGCCCGTCCGAGGCCCGGATCGACCGGATCATCCCCGTGCGCCCCGAGGACGTGCGCCGGGAGGGCGCGGTGCTCGCCCGCTCACGCTTCGACGCGGTGGCCGCGGAGCTCGCCACCCGCGCCCGCCACTGACCGGCGCCGCGGCCGGTGATCTGCTAAAGTGGATCGCTGTGTGTCCGCGCTGGTCGTCGGGCACAGCGGATGGTTGCCACCGAGCATCCCCACTCTCACAACTCAGTCGATGACCATCCGTGAGCCCTCACTGACCTACTTCCGCAAACGTTCTAGGAGTTTTACGTGGCCAACATCAAGTCGCAGAAGAAGCGCATCCTCACCAACGAGAAGGCTCGCCTGCGCAACAACTCTTACAAGTCCGAGCTCAAGACCCTGATCCGCAAGGTGGACGCCGCGGTCGAGTCCGGCAACAAGGAAGCTGCGACCGAGACGCTGCGCAACGCGTCCCGCAAGCTCGACAAGGCCGTGTCCAAGGGTGTGCTGCACAAGAACACCGCGGCCAACAAGAAGTCCGGTCTGGCCAAGAAGGTCGCCAAGATCTGAATCGACTGACCCCGTCCGCACAGGACGCCTGCGGGCCCGGCACCGTTTCTCGGTGCCGGGCCCGCAGTCTTTCCCCGGGTCTTCCGGGATCGCAATGGTGACCCTCAGAGATGGCCCCTCAGTGGTGACCGGACGTCGCGATCACGGTGATCGCCCGCTCCACCGCGAAGTACGGGGACCGGGACGCACCCTTGACCTGGGCGTCGGCCTCGGCCACGGCCTGCAGGGCGGCGGCCACGTCCCCGGCGGTGAACCGGCGGGCCTCGTTCTGCGCGCGCTCCACTTGCCACGGCGCCGCGCCCACGTCCCGCGCAAGTGCTCCCGCTCCCCCGCGGGATCCTGCGGTCAGCGCGATCAACCGCATCTTGGAGCCCAGCGCGGCGACCATGGGGACCGGGTCCACTCCCACGTCCACGGCTTGCCGCCACAGCTTCAGGGCCTGATCCGCGTTACCGGCCACCGCGGCGTCCGCGACGCGGAACGCGGTGACCTCCACGCGCCCGCCGTAGTACTTCTCCACGAGGTCGTGATCCACCGTGAGCGGGCCGTCCGCGATCAACTGCGCGCACGCGGCGGCGAGCTCCGCGGTGCTCGTGCCCACGGCCGCGGCGAGGGCGCGGGCGGCGTCCGGCTCGATGCGTTTGCCGTGCGCGCGGAACTCGGCTAGGACGAAGGCCGTCTTGTCGCGGTCCGATTTGGGCGGCGTGCAATCGAGGACGAGCGCCGACTCCTTGAGAGCGTCCAGTAGTTTCTTGCCGCGGTTACCCCCGGAGTGCTCCCACAGCACGGTCACGTCCGGGTCCGGGTTGGCCACGTACGACAGGCCGTCCGCGAGGAGGTTCTCGTGCATGCTCGCGAGGTCGTGGACGCACACGAGTTTGGGATCGTCGAACAGGGAGGGGCTCGTGACCACGGCCAAGCTCCCGCTCTCGTAGTCGGCGGCGGAGATGTCCGTGACCTCGCACGACCCGCGCTGCTCCCGGGTCTGGTCCCGCAGGGAGTCCTTGATGCGCTGCAGGATGTACTCATCGGAGCCGGAGGCCAGCACGAGCGGCTGCGGGGTGACGTCCCGCCACGAGGTCTGCGGCGGCGCGGCGGCCTTGCGACGGGCTGGGGGCATCGGAACTCCTCAGGTGCGCGCGGCATGGGAGGGCGCCGCTGTGGTCCTCATGCTAGCGCCGGGTGGGGACATGCCGTGGCCCGGTGTGGACGGGTGAGGCATTGGAACAAGAAACGTGAGCCACACGCGACGAACCCGGTGCACCCAGTGGCTCGACGCGCGGTCACCGTGTCGAGACCACGAGCTGATTCCCTTCCTTGCGGATCCACAACGAACCGCTGAGGTCCGTGCGCGCCACCGCCGCCCCGGTCTCCTGCAGGGCCGCCACGGTTGCGGGGTGGGGATGGCCGTAGCTGTTGCCCTCCCCCACCGAGATCACCGCCAGGGCGGGATCTGAGTCCCTGATGATGTCGGTCCCACCGTTGCGCGCGCCGTGGTGGGAGACCTTCAACACATCTGCCTGTGGGGCGGCTGCTGTTGGCAGGAGCCTGGTGGCCGCTCGGTACCCATCGGCTTCGAGGTCCCCCGCGGTCAACCAGGTGGTGGTCCCCTGGTCAGCGGTGCGGGTGATGAACAGGACGAGGGACGCATTGTTCTCGTCCTCCGAACTCACCCGGCTGTGCACGGGAGCGCGCGGGATTCCGCCCGTTGCAGTAGGCGCGACCCGCGGGGCGAGTACCTCGACCGTGAGCGGTCCGGCGGTTAGTCGTGCCCCGGGCGCAGGCTGCTCGGCCTTCTCCGCGAGCGGTGCCAGTTCGCGTGGTAGCTCCGTCCCGGCCGTGGAGTACCACACCCGCTCCACATCCACCGCATCGGAGAGCCCCTCCAGGCCGGCCACGTGGTCGTCGTGGTTGTGCGTGGCGATCACCGCGTCCAGGTGCGTGATGCCCGCCTGGTCGAGACAGCGACGCAGAGCCCTGGGGTCGGGCCCGCCATCCACGAGCACCGCGCTGTGCTCCCCGGTGCGGTGCAGCACGGCATCTCCCTGCCCGACGTCGCACACCACGGACTCCCACGCGGGCGCCGGTCGGAACCACCACACCGCACCCAGGACGACCAACACGACCACCGCGAGGGACGCGATCACCGCGAGCACGCGACGTCGTACCCGTAGCCTGCGCGCGCGAACGCGCCATACGGCATCGGGCTCGGGCGGCGGGGCCGATGAGGCGTCGACCGTGCCCGCGATGGGTGGTGCCTGACGCAGGCGGTGGTCCACCCCGTGCAGGATGCCGAGGAACAGCAGTGTGACCGCGGTGAGGATGACAATCCCCGGGACACCGCCCGGCCAGGGCAGCTGCGCGCCGGGCAGGGCGGCGAAACCGTCCGCGAGCCACGCAATGACCCGCGCGGGAACCGAGGCGGCGCCCACGGGCAGGGAGGCGGCGCGCTCCCAGCCGGCGAGCGCCGCGGCGTCGTGGGCGCCGGGGAGCAGCCAGCTCAGAGCGGGTGAGGCCAGGTGCCCCGCGAGCAGGACGCATACTGCAAGTAGACCGGCGACGGTGACCACGGGAACGAGAGGGGCGGCGGCCATGTTGGCGGGCAACGAGTACAGGGGCAGAGCGGGGTTGAGCACGAGCAGGGCGGGCCCGCACCACAGTTGGGCGACGAGGGGCACGGCTATGCACGCGGCGAGCGCTGTGGGGATCCGGGAGGCGAGGACGCGGGTCACGGGGCGGGCGCTCACGACGATGCCGGCGGTCGCGAGGACGGAGAGGATGAAGCCGAAATCGATGGCGAGGGGCGGTTGTACGAGCACCAGGCCGGTGACGGCGGCGCACAGGGCATTGAGGCTGACGCCGGCGCGGCCGCTGAGCATGGCGGCCCCGCCGAGTGCACCCATGACGCCGGCGCGCAGGACGGAGGGGTCGGGGCCCACGAGCAGCACGAACCCGGCGAGCGCGGCGAGCCCGATACCCACGCACAGTCGCCGCCCCGCGCCCAGGGTCAGGGCGGCGTACCCGGTCAGGGTCATCACCACGGTGCAATTGGACCCGGAGACGGCCGTGAGGTGGGTCAGTCCGGTGTCCCTCATGCTCTGCGCCAGCGCCTCGGGCAGCTGGGAGGTGTCTCCCACGGTCATGCCGGGGATCAACCCGGCGCTCACTGCACCGAACCGTCCGGACACCCGGGTCAGGTTCGCGCGCACGGTGTCCAGCAGTCCGGGCCGGGCTCCCCGGCAGCCGTGATCGCATCCGGTGGGTGGGGAGGTGGCCCGGGCAGTGAGCCGCGCCGGGTCCGCGGTGCGCGTCACGTTCACCACAGCGTTGACGGTGTCCCCGTCGCGCAGGCCGTCCCACCCGGGGTGGGCGGCGAACACCGTGAGTTCGGCGGTTGCGGCCTTCCCGTCCGCGGCGTGGACGGCCAGGGGTACGACGACGCCGCGCGATGCCTCCTGCTCCCCTGGCGCCGGTGAACCCGTGTATTCGCGGGGCATCCCGGTGACCGTGGCGTTGACGCGGACCACGGAACCGGGAGGATGCCCGGTCAGGAAGTCGCGGGACGGTGCGGTGGCGGCGAGCGCCGTCGTGATGGCCGCGGCGGCACTCAGCGCCACGACCCCCGCCAGAACAGCCAGGCTGGGCGGGAGGGACCTCATCCGGGCGCGGGACTCGCTGGATGATGGCCGCGGGCATCCATGGGAGGAGGAACCTCCGTGCGCGTCCGACGCATGCGTCCAGGATCGCGCGCGGCTCGGCTGCCCGGCCGGCGGACAGCTGCGTTGTGCCGAGGCGGGCGCCTTCCCTCGTGGCCCGCGGTTCGCCCGCCGGATGCGAGACCGGTCGAGAAGAGCGGGTGCGCACCACGCGAGGCCGAAGACCAGGACGCAGCCGAGAGCCCCCACGGCCCCCACGGTCCACCCGGCACGTAGTGTCAGCGATCCGCACACCCACGCGGTGATGGCAACCGGGACCAGGCGCAGGTCCCATCGCACGCTCACACCGTGACCAGTGGTAGCAGTGCCTCCAGCATGGCGGGACCCACCCCGCTGACGTCGTCGAGCTGTTCCGCGGAGGTGAACGGGCCGTGCTGGGTGCGGAACTCCACGATCCGCTGTGCGAGGACCGGTCCCACGCGAGGCAGGGTCTCGAGCTCCGCTTGCGAGGCCGTGTTGAGGTTGACCGGGGCGCCGCCGGGCAGGGCGGCCGCACCACCCGCCTTAGCCGCAGCGCCTGATCCGGACGATGAACCTCCTGTGGCCGCGCCACCCTCGGAAGCACTGCCGCTCACTCCAGTCTTAATGCTGGCGCTGTTCGCTGCTCCCTCGGCCGGGGCACCGGTCCCGGCGCCATTCACGGAACCGCCCTGCGGGGCAGCCTCGGCCACCCGATCGACGTTCTTCGCATTGGGAATCGTGATCTGGGCGCCGTCGCTCACGGGCTGCGCCAGGTTGATCCGGTCCTTCACCGCACCCTTCGTGAATCCACCGGCTGCCGCCACCGCATCCATGACGCGCGCACCCGGGGACAGCGTCACCACGGATGGGTCCTTGACCTCCCCGATCACGTGGACCGTGAGCACCCCGGCTTCTTCGGCGGAGGCGGTACCGTCGCCCGCTGAATCGGCTCCGGCTCCCCCGACGAGCCCTGAGGACGTCGCGGATCCGGACACCCCGTGAGGTGCTGTGTCGTCCCGGCCGGTGGCTTCAGTGCCCTCACGGGCGGCGTCAGCGCGGTCGGAACCCTCATCTGCCCCCGCGCCATCCGTACCGGCGACGGCGCCCTCCGATTTCACGGAAGTGGACGTGACGACGTCGTCCCCCTGTCCATCGGGGAGCAGGTTCCAGCCCCCGATCCCGAGGGCCACCAACAGCACGGCGGACAGTGCTACCAGCGCGGGGCGAGCAATGTGCCGACGGACCACGACGTCCTCGCGATGCCGGGAGTGCTCGGACACCGGGTCTGCGTTGAGCGACGGACCGGTGGCACCATCGGCGGCGTCGTCGGCCGGTTCAGCACCACCGTCCGGAGCCAGATCGGCGCCCTTTTCATTATGGCCAGCAGCACGGCGACCCGTCGCACCACGGCCGGCCACATCACCATTCCGATCGGGCCCTGGCTCCGCCCATGGCAGCCCCGCACCCGACTGCCGGTCTTCCCGCAAGAGCGCCGTCAACCGCTCCGTGGCCTCACTGTCCCGGAACCGGCGCCGTCCCCTGAAATCGATTCCGCTCATGCGCCCACCCCACCGCACGGGCGACAGGGCTCGTGGGTGCGCGACGCCACCGGTGGATTACTCGGGCGACACGCGGATCAGGGGTGCGGTTGTGCAGCCCGCCCGCCGTGCCACACGGGCCGAGACGTGGGGCCCTCGATCACCGCGGCCTTCGTTCCGAGCCCCACGTGCGCGCTGAGCACCGGGGGCAGGTCACTGATCACGAGCTCCGCGTCCGGGCGGTAGCGATCCATGAGCACCTCACCAATCTCGCGCGCCCCGTGCGGGTCCGCGACGTGGTGGATACACAACACCGGCCGGTCGGTCTCTGCGTGGGCCAGAGCCTCCCCCGCCAGCACCATGAACCGCGCCTTAGCCCGCGACAAGGACACCGGCCGCTCCACGGTCACGATCTTGCCTTCGGCCATGCTCAGCAGCGGTTTGAGCTGGAACATGGAACCGACCATCGCCGTGGTCGGATTCACCCGTCCACCCCGGCGCAGGGTTTCCAGCGAGCGCACCTGAATCAGTACCAGTGCCTGGGCGGCGGTCCCACAGGCGGCCGCAGCGACGTCGTCGATCCCCGCCCCCGACGCCACTGCCCGCAGTGCCGCGCGCACCCCCAGACCCTGCGCCAGACCGGCGCTCGCGGTGTCGACGATCCGCACGGGGATCCCGATGTCCTGGCGAGCAATCCGGGCGGCGCCCACCGTCCCGGACAGCTCCCCCGACAGGTGCACCGAGACGATGGCGTCGTACCCCTCCTCCTCGAACCGCCGGTACGCGGCACGCAGCTGCCCCGGGGCCGGCCGGGACGTGGTCACGGGTGTGCCCTCCGCGAGCGCAACGACGAGCGAGGACAGGGTGTCGGATTCACAGGCCGTGTAGAGCTGACCGGAGATCAGCACGGGCATGTCCACGAGCGCGAAGCCCGGTGCGTCCTCGAACGCGCGCAGCCAGGAGTCCGGCAGGGCGGCGGCACTGTCGGTGACGACGGCGACGCGGGGCGGCGCGGCGTCGTCGTCCCCCGAGGACGCGGAAGCGGACGCAGACGGGGACGCTGACGGCGCGCCGACAGACATAGAGGCCGCATCTCCGCACGGGCGGAGCCCGCCCTCCCGCTCGGTGGAACGGGGGGACGGGCTCCGGGGCTCGCGCGGGAACATCAGACCACGATGTTCACGAGCTTGGGGGCGCGCACGATGACCTTGCGCACCGTGGCCTCGGACAGCAGGCGCTGGACGGCCTCCGATCCCATGGCCGCGGCCTCGAGGTCCTCGTCGGTGATGTCCACGGGGACCTGCAACCGGTCACGGACCTTGCCCTTGATCTGCACGATCGCGGTGACGGTGTCCTCCACGAGCAGCGCGGGGTCCACGGTGGGCCACGGGGCGCGCACCACGGAGTCCTCGTGCCCGAGCAGGTGCCACATGTCCTCGGAGGTGTACGGCGCCACGAGGCTCAGCAGGATCGCCACGGCCTCGGTGGCCTCGTGCACGGCGGGATCGGCCGGACCGCAGCCCGCGTCGATGGCCTTGCGTACGGTGTTCACGAGCTCCATGGTCCGGGCGATCACCACGTTGAACTTGTGCGCGTCGAGCAGCTGTTCGGCGTCCGCGACCGTCTTGTGGGTCGCACGGCGCAGCGCATGGTCCCCGGTGGTCACGTCCGCGTCCCGGGCGGCCGTGCAGTCCTTCGCGAGGCGCCACGCGCGGGCCAGGAACTTCTGGGCGCCCTGCGGGGACACGTCCGCCCAGTCCACGTCGTCCTCGGGCGGTGACGCGAAGACCATGGTCAGGCGCACGGCGTCCACGCCGAACTCGTCCAGCTGCTCACCCAGGTCCACGCCGTTGCCCAAGGACTTGGACATGGCCTTGCCCCCGTTGAGCACCTGACCCTGGTTCAGCAGCGCCTTGAACGGCTCGGTGAAGCCCACCAGCCCGAAGTCGTAGAGCGCCTTGGTGAAGAACCGCGAGTACAGCAGGTGCAGGATCGCGTGCTCCACACCGCCCACGTACTGGTCCACGGGCAGCCACCGGTCCGCCTCGGCGCGGTCGAACGGCGCAGCGTCGTCGTGCGGGGACGCGTAGCGCAGGTAGTACCACGAGGAGTCCACGAACGTGTCCATGGTGTCGGTGTCGCGCTTCGCCGGGCCACCGCACTCGGGGCAGCTCACGTTCACCCAGTCCGACGCCGCCGCGAGAGGGCTCTGGCCCTTGGGTGCCAGCTGCTCACCGCGCAGGTCCTCGGGCAGCCGCACGGGCAGCTGGTCCTCGGGCACGGGCACTTCACCGCACGAGGGGCAGTGCACGATGGGGATCGGTGCACCCCAGAACCGCTGCCGGGACAGCAACCAGTCCCGCAGTCGGAAGTTCACGTGATGCTCGCCGGTCCCGGCCTCAGTGACGATCTCGATGGCCTTGGCCACCGCCTCCGCCTTGGACAGCCCGTTCAGCGGTCCGGAGTTGATCAGGGTGCCGTCGCCGGTGGTGGCGACCCCCGTGCTCGCGGGGTCCTCCTCGCCGGTGTCCAGGACCGCGCGCACGGGCAGGTCGAAGGCCCGGGCAAAGTCCAGGTCCCGCTGGTCGTGGGCGGGCACCGCCATGATCACGCCGGTGCCGTAATCAGCCAGGACGTAGTCCGAGGCCCACACCGGCAGCTTCTCGCCCGTGAGGGGGTTGACCGCGTAGCGGCCCAGGAACACACCGGTCTTCTCCCGGTCGGAGGCCTGACGCTCGATGTCCGACAGTGCCTTGACGTCCTCCCGGTACGCGGCGAGCGCGTCGGCGTGTTCGGGGGCCACGATCTCCTGGGCGATCGCGGCGTCCGCGGCGACCACGCAGAACGTGGCGCCGTGGAGGGTGTCCGGGCGGGTCGTGAACACGGTGACGGTACGCCCGGAGGTGTCCTCGGGGTCCGCGCCCTCGGCGGGGGCGCCCTCGATCACGAACTTCACGTGCGCGCCCTCGGAACGCCCGATCCAGTTGCGCTGCATGGCCAGCACGCGCTCGGGCCAGTGGCCCTCCAGCTCACCCATGTCGTCCAGCAAGCGCTGGGCGTAGTCGGTGATCTTGAAATACCACTGGTTCAGGGACTTCTTGGTCACAGGGGTGTGGCAGCGCTCGCACGCACCGTTGACCACTTGCTCGTTGGCGAGCACCGTCTGGTCCTTGGGGCACCAGTTGACCGGGGAGTCCTTCCGGTACGCCAACCCGTGCTTGTAGAACTGCAGGAACAGCCACTGCGTCCAGCGGTAGTACTCGGGGTCGGACGTGTGGATCTCCCGGTCCCAGTCCACGCTGATCGCGTAGCGCTTGAACGAGGCGCGCTGGGTGTCGATGTTGCGGTAGGTCCACTCCGCGGGATGGGCGTCACGCTTGATGGCGGCGTTCTCCGCCGGCAGGCCGAAGGAGTCCCAGCCGATCGGGTGCATCACATCGTACCCGCGGTGCAGCCAGTAGCGGGAGACGACGTCCCCCATGGCGAACGCCTCCGCGTGGCCCATATGCAGGTCCCCCGAGGGGTAGGGGAACATGTCCAGGACGTAACGCCGGGGAGCGGAACCGTCGTCCCGGGGCGCGAAGACCCGGTTGTCCTCCCAGTAGCCGGACCAGGTGGCCTCGATGCGCTGGACGTCGTAGTCCGTGCCCGCATCCGGGGTGCTGTGCTCGCTCACGTGCCTCGCCTTCAAAGTTCACGGGGATGGGCCGGGGATGCTCGTTCGCCCCGGTACCGGCGCGGTGACAGCCTGGTCCCCCGTTCTCGTGTGGGGATTTCTCCCAGTTTAGACCAGCCCGCCACCGCGCCTCTCCCGGCTAGCATGGATGCGCCGACGCCGCACGACTGGAGGACCCGTGGAGAACACCTACGCCGAACGCCGCAGCGTGCAATTGGACGGGTACCGCGTGCGCTACTGGTTCTACGACGCGGACAAGAAGCACAAACCGTTGCTCGTGATGCTCCACGGGTTCCGCGGGGACCACCACGGTCTGCAGCTGATCGCGACCGCCCTACGCGAGAAATACCACGTGGTGCTACCGGACCTGCCCGGTTTCGGACGCTCGGAGCCCTTCCCTGACCGAGAACACTCGGTGCCCAGCTACGTGGAGTTCGTGCGCGAGTTCCTCGAGGCACTGACCGATAACGCCGTCCATCCGGGCTGCGAGACGGGCATCGTGCTCGCGGGGCACTCCTTCGGGTCCACCCTGGCCGCGCACTTCGCCGTGGAGTACCCCGCCATGGTGGAACGGTTGATCCTGCTCAACCCCATCTCAGAACCCGCCCTGGCCGGACAACAAAGGCGGCTGACCAAGCTCACGGAGCTCTACTACTCCGCGGGCGCGTCCCTCCCCCGGCGGCTGGGCACCAAATTGCTGGCCTCGAACGCCGTCGTGAAACTCATGACCGACGTGATGGTCAAGTCCGAGGACCCGGCGATCCGCAACTACGCGCTGCGCCAGCACCAGGCCTACTTCAACACCTTCGCCAACCGGGACGTGCTCACCGAGGCCTATCAGGCGTCGATCTCCCACACCGTCGCGGAGGTCGCGATGAACCTGACCATGCCCACCCTGCTCATCGTGGGCGACCAGGACGAATTGGGCTCCGTGCGCTCGCAACGCACCATGGCCTCGTGGATCCGCAGCCACAGCCTCAAGATCATCCCCGGGGTGGGTCACCTGATCCACTACGAGACCCCACAGCTCGCGGCGGATTACATCGAAGACTTCCTGGCGTCCCCCGCGCCGGAACCCCTCGAGGGCTACGACCAGTTACCCCACGCGGACACGACCGCCTCCACCCCGGACCAACTCACCGGGATGATCCCCGCGGTGGACCCCGGCTCCGGTGAGCACCAGCTCACCAAAGAGGCCACCGCGCGCGGACTCTACGGGACCCACGAACGGTGAAGCTGCTCTTCGACGCCCGCTACATCCGCACCGATTACCACGATGGGATCAGCCGCTACAGCGCCGAACTGCTCGCCGCCACGGCCCGGGCAGTTGCCTCCGATCCGCGCGTCCGCCTCGCCGCACTGATCAGCGATCCCGCCCAGGCTGCCCTGATCTCCGAGGGTCTGCCCACGCTGCTGGGCCCGTCCGTTACGTCCCCGGCCGAGGTGCTCACGGGCGCCCTGCTGAGCCGGTACGCACCCGACGTCGTGTTCTCCCCCATGCAGACCATGGGCTCGCTGGGGCGCCGCCACAAGCTGATCCTCACGCTGCACGACCTGATCTACTACGAGCACCCGCAGCCCCCGGGCGATCTCCCCTTGCCGGTGCAGTGGGGCTGGCGCGCGTACCACAAGGCCTGGTGGCCCCAGCGGCTCACGCTCAACCGCGCCGACGCCGTGGCCACGGTCTCCGAGACCTCCCGGCAGCAGATCCTTGCGCACCGCCTCACGAAACGGGACGTGCGCGTGATTGCCAACGCGGCGCCGTCGGCGGGGGTCCCCGAGGACGAGGCGCTCGCGCGGCTTTCACGCCGCGGCACGGACCTGGTGTACATGGGCTCGTTCCTGCCGTACAAGAACGTGGAGACCCTGCTGCGGGCGATGGCCCACCTCCCGGGGCGCACCCTGCACCTGCTCTCGCGCATCTCCCCCGCGCGCCGCCACGAGCTTCAGGCCCAGGTGCCGGCCGGGGCCCGCGTGGTCTTCCACGGCGGAGTGGGCGAGGAGCAGTACCGCGAGCTGCTGTCCTCGTGCGCCGCGCTGATCACGGCCTCCCGCGCGGAGGGCTACGGCCTGCCGCTCGTGGAGGCCTTCGCCGAGGGTGCGCCTGTCGTCTGCTCCGACCTGCCGATCTTCCGCGAGGTCGCCGGCGATGCCGCCGGCTACGCCCCCGCGGACGACGACGCCGCGTTCGCCGCCCGGGTGCGCGAACTCACGAACCCCACCATGGCCCACGAACGCGTGCTCGCGGGGTTGGAGCGGATCTGCGAGCACACCTGGGAGGACTCCGCGCGGGACCTGCTGGACCTGGCGTGGGAGCTGCACCAGCGCGGTTGAACCGCTGTGCACAGTTCCCCCGTACTCGCCCCCCCGGTTCTCGGCCCTGGGGTCTTCAGCCCGGAAGGTTTCAGCAGCCAGAGCTCCGGACGGTGACCGGGGGTGCCCGGGGGTGCCGTGGGTGACCCGCTCAGGTGCGCACCACCCGTTCCCGCAGCAGCCACTGGGCGAGGGCGTCCAGCGCGATGCCGAGCAGCCCGATGACGAGGATCACCACGAGCATCTCGTCGTAGGCCAGACGGTCCCGCGCGTTGAGGATCTCGTAGCCCAGCCCGGTGCTGACCCCAAGCATTTCCGCGGGCACCAGCACAACCCACGAGATGCCCAGCGCTAGGCGCACCCCGGTCATGACGTAAGGACGGATGCTTGGAAACACCACCGTGAGCAGCCGCTCGAACGGTGTTGCGCCCAGGGTACGTGCCACCCGGAGGTGGGCCGGGTCCAGCGCGGCGACCCCCGCCGCGGTGTTCAGGGTGATCGGCCACACGGCGGCGGCCGCCACGAGGAAGACCACCGGCGCACTGCCCACTCCGAACAGGGCCACGGCCACCGGTGCCCACGACAGCGGCGAGACCATCCGCAGGAACTGCACCACGGGCGCGCTCGCCCACCGCACCCGTTGCCAGGAACCGATCACCAGTCCCAGCGGCACGCCGATCGCCGTCGCCAGCAACAGACCGCCGAGCAGGCGCCACAGACTCGTGACTGCGTCCTGGACCACAACTCCCCGTTCCAGGAGGGAACCGACGGCACCTGGCAGCTGCTCGGGGCGGAAAGCCGCGATCATCGTGGACCCGCCGGCGGCCGCGTGGGTGAACGCCCACCACGCCGCCACGGTCACGAGGACACCGAACGTGCCCCAAGCCACGGCCGCACCTCGTCCGGCGCCCCCGCCCGCCCGTCTCCGGGACGTGGACGGCGATTTCGCTCGGTCACTGTGCGCACCCGCTCTGGAGTCTCGGACAGGGGCCGGGCCGGTGCCACCCGCTGACGGTGCGGCGGCGAGATCCGTGCCCGTGCTCTCGGGCGTGCTGCTGGATGTGGGACTCATGCCTGGATCTCCTCGGTGCGTGTGGTGCCGCGCATCCCGAACGCACCCCAGCCGCCTGCCCTTGCGATGCTCCGGGTCACCAATGCGTCGTCCACCAGCTCGCGGTGCGCGGTGGCAGGATCGAGCCCGGTGAGGAACCCGGCGGGGGCATCCACCACCGTGTCCTGCATCGCGCGCACCAGCTCCTGCGTGAAACTCGGGTACGGGTAGGGCCGGAAGTCCAGGGACTCGCCGTGCCAGTCAGGGTGGTGCAGCGCGTCGGCGTGCGCGGCCGCGGTGTAGGTCAGGGCCCGCTGGATCACGGGCTTCGGCTGCGGGAGGTAGCCGGAGGCCAGCACCGCCGCGGTCTCGGGGCGGTTTGTCCGCGCCCACGCCTGCGCGCGGACCAGCGCGTCCATGAAACCCGCTGCCTGCTCGGGACGATCCCTCAGCAGCTCCCCGCGCAGCATGGTCACGCAGCAGGCGTGGTCGCGCCACACGTCCCCCAGGAACCGGTGGATCGTGCCCACGTGCTTCGCCTCCGCGGCCGCGTTGAACGGGTCCGCGACCACGTACCCGCCGATTACCCCGTTGTTCAGTGCGGGCAGCATGTCCGAGGGGGCCATCGGGACCAGCGTCACGGTCCGGGCGCTCGTGGACGGGCTCTCACGCATCACGGGTGTCAGCCCCTCGGCGCGGAGCATCTTCTGCACCACCACGTTGTGGATGGACCACCACGCGGGAATCGCCACGGTGCGGCCGGCAAGCCCCGCCAGGTCCGTGATCTCCGGGTGCACAGTGAGCGAAGAGCCGTTCGTGTGGTTCCACGCCGTGATCCGCACGTCCGCCTGCAGCTCGTAGCGCATGTACAGGGCCATGGGCATGAGCATGTGGATGGCCTCCACCTTGCCCGCCACGAAGGCCTCGGACAGTGAGGACCAGCTGCGGAACAGGACGGGCCGCGCGACGGCCACCCCGGCGTCGTCGTAGTAGCCGTTGGCGTGGGCAACCAGCAGGGGCGCGGCATCAGTGATCGGCAGGTACCCGATGCGCACGGGCCGTGAGCCGCCGTCACCACCGCTGCCGATGCGGGTTCCCGTGTAGAGGGAACCGGCGCCCCACGCCGCACCCGTCAGTGCCACCGCCGCGGTCCCGGCGCGCAGGACGGTCCGCCGTGTGGTGAGAGACCCGCTCATATCTCCCAGGTTCCCGCCTCGTCGTCCGTGCCGCGGTACGTCGCGAGAATCTGTCCGGCCGTGGTGCCGTCCTGGGACGGAACCCACTGCCGCCGAAAACCGCGCGGTCCGGCGAAGAAGCCGATGCGGTCCCCCAACGCCATGGCCTCGGCGACGTCGTGCGTGACCAGGAAGACCGTCAGCCCGAGGTCAGTGGTCAGCTGCCGCAGCCACTGCTGCAGGTCCTCGCGGGTGGCGGGGTCCAGCGCGCTGAAGGGTTCGTCGAGCAGCAGCACGTCCGGGCGCACGGCGAGCGCCCTGCCCACGGAGACCCGCTGGGCCTGGCCGCCGGAGAGCTCCTGCACGGGGGTGTGGGCGAGGTGGGAGAGGCCGAGGATCTCGAGCAGCTCGCCCACGTGCTCGTCGTCGAAGCGGTCGCGGTTGCGCCGGTACCTGCCGCCGAGGGCGATGTTGCGCCGCACGGACAGCCAGGGGAACAGTGCCGGGGTCTGGAAGACCACGGCAAGGCGGGCGTCAGGGTCCGAGAACTCGATACTGCCTCCGTCGAGGGTCTCGAGCCCGGCGATGGCACGCAGCAGGGTGGACTTCCCGGAACCGCTGGGGCCCAGCACGGCGAGGGTCTCGCCCCGGTGCAAGGTGAGGTCCACGCCGTCGAGGGCGGGGTCAGAGGCCCCCGGGTAGGTTTTGCTGACACCGTGCACCCGCAGTGCCGTGCCCGGGTCCGTGGTCACCGCGGTGCCGTCGTGCCCGTGCCTCACCCGAGCCTGCGCAGTTCCCACCGCAAGTGGCCTTCCGTGGGCGACTGGACTGGCAAGAACGCTGCTTCCCGTGCGCGGCGCGCCGTGGGCGAGAACAGCGCGTAGCCACGGCCGCCCACGATCTTCGCCTCCAGGCGGGTGGCCTCGCCGGTGAGCAGGGCTGCGTCGAGGCGCAACTGCAGGAGCTCGCGGGGTGCGGCGGCACGCGGTTCCCGTGCCAGTCGCACGAGGTCCGCGCGCAGGCGCTGCTGCTCCGCCACGGCGTCGTCCAGGTCCTCGCGGAACATCTCGCCGACGCCGCCCAGGTTCTCCCGCGCGCTCGTCAGCGCCGCCGCGGAGAGACCGAGGCAGAACGAGGTCTGCAGCAGCAGGAACGGTCCGCGGACCGTGGCCAGGAACCCGGGGACGTCCTCGGTGAGGACGTCCTGCTCCGCGTCGATCTCCACACCCTCCAGGCGCAGGATGCCGGACGCCGTGGCGTTGAGCGCCATGAGGTTCTCCAGCGGCCGCACGCTGACCCCGCGGGCCGCCACCCGGGTGCGGACGATCGCGGGGCGTCCGTCCTCCCGGACGACCGGCAGGATCACGACGGCGTCCGGGTACAGGTTCGAGGCCCACGGCACGGTGCCGTCGAGCACCAGGTGGTCCCCCCGGCGGGTGAGCGTCACGGGGATCTCACCGATACCTGCCGCGGCCTTGAACGCCGGTGCCATGGCGGAGCACAGCGGCACGTCACCGGTGCGCAGCTCAGACGCGACGGGCGCCCCCACCGCGTCGAGGTACTCGAGGCCGGAGCGGTGGCCCCACAGTGAGAACGCCGTGGCCGTGCACTCGGCCGCGAGGTCGAAGACGACGGCTGCCTGTCCACGCAGGTCCCCGCCCCCGAGACCCAGGTCCAGCAGGCCCCGCTGCCCGAGCTCGCGCAGGGTCTCGAACGGGGTGGTGTCCGCCTCGTCGGTGGCCCTGGCACGCTCGGCCGCGCGTGCCCGGACCAGGCCGTGTTCCGGGTAGTCGGTCAGTGGGGCCAGGAGCTCCTGGTCGGAGGCAGTCTCGAAGGTTGCCGAAGCACTGGGCTGGGACATGGGTTCCGTTCTGACGAGGCGTGCGCCGGGTGCCGCGGCCCGTGGCGGGCTGCGGCACCCGGTGGTGGTGACGGGTGGACGCGGGACTCAGACCTCGAGCTTGAACATCCGGTCGAAGGGGGTGTCCACAGCCGCGCGGGCACGCACCACGGCGTCCTCGTCCGGAGCGTTGTAGAAGCACAGGCACTTGGCGGTGTCCTCGCGGACGTAGGTGCGCAGGAACGACACCTCGGGAACCTCGGCGTACTTGGGCGCGTTCGCCTTCTTGCGGGTGAGGTACTGGTCCATAGTGATCTCGGCGGGGATGTCCCACTCCACCAGGTAGTCGGTCTGGCCACGGAGCTTCTTGATGTCCTCGAGCTCCGCGCCCACCAGGCGTACCTCGTCCGGGCCGGTGACCTCGGTGACGGACTCGCCCAGCGCCGTGCGCACGGTCTGCGCAAGACCCTCGGGCGTGTCCTGCTGCGTCTCCACGATGACGAACACGCGAGCGTGGTCCGCCGTCACCTGGGACTCGATGAGTTCGGCAGAGGCCTGCGTGACAGCGCTCGACGTCGCGTCGATGATCGAGCGCACGGCCTCCTTCTCGGCCACGGCGGGAACAATTTCAATGAGCTGCAGCGACATGCGGATCCTTTCGGGAACGGGTCTGCGGTGATGACTCGCGCGCACGCCGGGACTCTTTGCCCCGGTGCGCGGTGCCACCCCGCGTGAACGTGTCCTCCACCGTAGGACTGCCCCGTCCACCCCGTGCAAGAGGATTAACAATTCGACACATTTGACTGAGCAGCTCAGCCAGTCCTGGTGCACGCATGCGGTCCGGGTCCCGCCTCGCGATCCGCGGCACGTCAGGGTCCGTCGACGACGGCTGTGACGCGCTCTACAGCAGGTCGGCGACGTCGCAGCGCACCGTGACCGGCGCGTGTTCGCGCAGCGCGGAGGCGCGTGCCTTCTCCGCCCGCAGGGCACCGGTGACCCGCGGCGCGATCCCGAAGCCGAAGAACAGCAGCGCACGGTAGGGCCGGTTCCCGCCGCGCTCCGAGGAGCGGGCGGCGTCGGCACCGTCCAGAGTGGCGGCGTCGTTGGTGACGGTCTCAGCAAGGTCGGCGCCATTGCCGGGAGTCTGCTCCACCGGTGCGGGGCCAACCACACGAACGGGCTCGGGCAGCGCGAGGTCCCGCAGGGTGGCCTCCACGGCATCCCGCGGGCCGGTCAGCGCCGCTGTCCGCACAGCCGGTGGCAGACCCAGCTCGTGGCGCTCCCGCAGCTCTCGCTCTGCGTGCCCAGCCGGGTCCCAGCGCACGAGTGCCGAGACGGCACGGTCCAGGTCCGCCGTGACCACCACGGTGCCGCCGTCGGAGGACGCCCGCACCAGGGCGGCGGCGTTGAACCACCGGCGCAGGGTCTGCTCCTCCGCACGCAGCCACGGCCGGGCAAGCATCCGGTTGCCGTCCAGCAGCAGCGCGGCGGCGTAGCCGCCGTCCGCGACGGGCTCCGCTCCCGGAGTCGCCACCACGAGCGCCGGGGCGGACCCCACCCGGGTCCGCACGGTGCGGTCGCTCGACGAGATCACGGGCACCTGCGGGAACGAACGGCCCAGCTCCTCCGCGGTTCGGGACGCCCCCACCGTGCTCAATCGCACCCGGGTGAACCCACACTCCACGCACCGCCAGTCATGGGCGTGACGCCCGCACCACGTGCACACCGGCACGGCGTGGGCGGAATCCAGCGCGAGGGGCCCGTCGCATGCCTGGCAGCGCGCGGGCGTACGGCACCGCTGGCAGGCGAGCACGGGAGCATAGCCCTTACGCGCCACCTGCACGAGCACGGGCCCGGACTTCAGGGCCTCGCGTGCCACCCGGAACGCCTCGTGCGGCAACCGGGCGCGCGCCGCGAGCGGGTCGAGGGCGGTGTTGTAGGAATCGGAGGTCGCTTCGATGCGCGGGGAGAACCGGCGCAGGTCCGCGCGATCTGGTGCCACGCGCGCCGCCCACCCTGTGGCCACGAGCCGCAGCACCTCGGGACTCACCGCGTACCCCGTGAACAGTGCGGCCATACCCTGTTGCTGGGTGCGCAGCAACAACACGTCCCGCGTGTGCTGGTAGGGGGCGCGCTGCTCCACGAAGTTCACGTCCCCGTCGTCATGACAACACACGAGCGCGAGGTCCTGCACCGGCGCGTACGCGGCCGAGCGCGTGCCCACAGCCAGGCGCTTCTTCCCGAGTGCGAGCTCGAGGAACCCCCGGTAGCGGGGCGTGGGTCCGTCGTCGGCGTGCAGGCGGACGACGGCGTCCTCCCCCACCAGCTCGCACAGCGCCCGTTCGAGCCGCTCCAGTGCCTTATGGTCCGCGACCACGCCCACAGCCCCGCGACCAGCGGCGTACGCGGTGGCCATGGCACTCGCGGTCAGCCCCGCCCAGTCGTGGTCCTCGGCCGAGGGCAGTACCTCCACGACCGCGCGCACCGGCTCACCACGCCCCACGGACGCCACGAACTCCAGGCCGCCCGTGTAGTGCTGCCAGCCGGTCGTCCCGGGCTCCACGGGGGATGAGGGCGCTCGGCCGGGCTCGGGCGCCGCGGTCGGGTCCGCATCGGCAGCGCCGTCGGAAGCGGGGCCCGCTGATAGGTCGGCCGGCACCGCGGCGTCGTCGTCCGCATTCACGACGCCCGTCTCGGAGGTCTCGGCGGCTTCGGGAGCCGCGAGCTCCTTGTCCACCCGCGCGACCCGCGGGGCGATCGCGACCCGCAGGACGTCCGCGACCGTGCCCGCGCAGCGTTCGGCCACGGCCTGCGCGAGCTCGACGATCTCGGGGCGGGCCACCGGCAGCGGCGTGAGCACACGGCGGATGGGCAGCAATCGGTCCTCGGGGACGTCCGTGTGGGCCACGCGATCCACGACCCACCCGGACATCTTCCGTCCCGCGAAAACCACCGAGACCTTGGACCCCACGACCGCCTGGTCGTCGAGGGCAGCGGTCACGCGGTAGTCGAAGACCCGGTCCAGGTGCGGGACGTGGGCCTCGAGCAGGACCTTGGCCACGGGGTCGCACGCCGCGCGACCCTCGGAGCCCAGGGCCTTTCGGGGCAAAGTACGCGGCTGGACCGGGGGTGCGGCCTCGGGCAGACCCGCGAGCGCGAGCTGCTCACCGGACGTGTCCCGCTCGGGGGTGTCCCGGTCCGCGGGGACGGAACCCGCAGTCGCGGAGTCCGGGCGCGCGGTGCCCGCCGACTCCAGCCTGGGAGACTCCGGCATGACGGGCTCCGTCCCGGCGGGGTCGGGACTCACAGCCCCGCGGCGGAACGCAACTCCTGGACCCGGTCCGTGCGCTCCCACGTGAAGTCGGGGTCGTTGCGGCCGAAGTGACCGTGGGCGGCGGTCTTGGCGTAGATGGGTCGCTTGAGGTCCAGGTCCTCGATGATCGCCAACGGCCGCAGGTCGAAGACCTCGGAGATCGCCTGCTCGATCCGCGCGGGGTCCGCGGTCTCGGTGCCGAAGGTCTCCACGTACAGGCCCACGGGACGGGCCTGGCCGATCGCGTAGGCCACCTGGACCTCGGCGCGACGGGCCAGTCCGGCGGCCACGACGTTCTTGGCGACCCAGCGCATCGCGTACGCGGCGGAGCGGTCCACCTTGGAGGGGTCCTTGCCGGAGAACGCACCACCGCCGTGGCGGGCCATGCCGCCGTAGGTGTCCACGATGATCTTGCGCCCGGTCAACCCGGCGTCCCCCACGGGCCCGCCGCGTACGAAGTTGCCCGCGGGGTTGACGATGATCTTGGTCGCGGACAGGTCCAGTCCGGAATCCTCCAGGACGGGGCTGATCACGCTGGTCGTGAGATCGCGCGTGAGCTGGTCCAGGTCGTAGTTCTCCGCGTGCTGGGAAGAGACGACCACGGTGTCCACGGAGACGGGGGTGTGCCCGTCGTAACCCAGGGTCACCTGGGTCTTGCCGTCCGGGCGCAGACCGGGCAGCACCGCGGTCTTGCGCACCCGGGTGAGCTGCTCGGACAGCCGGTGCGCCAACAGGATGGGGGCGGGCATGAGCGTGTCGGTCTCGTCCGAGGCGTACCCGAACATGATGCCCTGGTCCCCTGCGCCCTGCGCGTCCCGGGGGTCACGCGCGGCACCGGTACGCTCCTCGAGGGACGTGAACACACCCTCGTAGATCTCGTTGGACTGCTCGCCCACGCTGATGGACACACCGCAGAACTCGCCGTCGAAACCGTGCACGGAGGAGTTGTACCCGATGTCCAGCAGGGTCTTGCGCACGATGTGGGGGATCTCCACGTACGCGTCCGTCTTCACCTCGCCCGCCACGTGCACGAGGCCCGTGGTGACCATGGTCTCCACGGCCACCGAGGAATTGGGGTCCTCGGTCAGCAGGGCGTCCAGGATCGAGTCGGAGATCTGGTCACAGATCTTGTCCGGGTGCCCCTCGGTCACCGACTCGGACGTGAAGATTCTCAGGTGCTTGCTCGCTTCGTTCACGGGAGACCACATTACCCGTCGGTGCGGATGTCCTCGGCGATGCGCTGCACCACGAACCTCGCCACCTCGTCCTTGGTCCCGCGCGCCCCGCGGTCCTCGCTCGAGCGGGCCGAGATCACCGTGACCTCGGTGTCGTCGCGACCGAAGACCTTGTCCGTGCCCACCTCGTTGAGCACGAGCAGGTCGCAGCCCTTGCGTTCGAGCTTGGCGCGGGCGAAGTCGAACACCGAGTGCTCGGCGTCCCCGGTCTCGGCGGCGAAGCCCACGATCAGCTGCTCGAGAGAGCGCTCGGCACGCTGGGCCACGACGGCGCGCAGGATGTCCGGGTTGCGCACCAGCCGGATCACGGGGTCCGTGCCGTCCTCGGACTTCTTCATCTTGTGCTCGCCCACGGTGTCCGGGCGGTAGTCCGCCACGGCGGCGGCCATGATCACGACGTCGGCCTCGCGCGCGGCAGCCAGGGTCGCGTCCTGCAGCTCACGTGCCGAGGACACGCGCGTGATGTCGACGCCGCTCGGCAGCTCGGTCTCCACGTGCGCGACGATCAGGTGCACGTGTGCGCCCGCGTCGAGCGCGGCACGGGCCAGGGCCACGCCCTGCTTGCCCGAGGACCGGTTGCCCAGGAAGCGCACGGGATCCAGCGCTTCGCGCGTACCACCCGCGGTGACCAGGACGCGGCGCCCGCGTAGAGCGGCGTCGTCATCGGAGACGGAGTCGGAGCTGGAGGCCGGAGCCACGAGGGCGAGTGCGGCGTCGAAGATCTCCTGCGGCTCGGGCAACCGGCCCGGGCCGCTGTCCTTGCCGGTGAGCCGACCACTGGCCGGGTCGAGGACCGTGTGGCCGTGCTCGCGCAACAGGGCGACGTTGCGCTGCGTGGCCGGGTTCTGCCACATCTCGGTGTGCATGGCCGGGGCCAGCAGCACGGGCGCGGCGGTCGCGAGCACCGTGGTGGTCAGCAGGTCGTCCGCGTGCCCGTGGGCCACCCGGGCCATGAGGTCCGCCGTGGCCGGGGCGATCACCACGAGGTCCGCGGCCTGGCCCTGAGCCACGTGGTTGACCATGTCGATCCGGTCGAACACCGACCCCGAGACGTGCTCGCCCGTGAGCGCCTCCCACGTGGGCGCGCCCACGAATTGCAGGGCGGCCTCGGTGGGCATGGGCACCACGTGATGGCCGGCCTCGGAGAACAACCGGGACAGCAGGGCGGCCTTGTATGCGGCGATGCCCCCGCCCACACCCAACACCACGCGCAACGGGGCGCTAGGCGGGGCGGGGACGGGGGCGTCGCGGCCGTGCGGGTCGGTCACTGCTCGGAGGACTCCGCGGAACCCTCGGCGGGGTCCTCGGTGTCCGTGGCCGGGGTCTCCTCGGAGGTCTCCCCCAGCTGGACGCCGTCGGAGAACACCGCGGTGCCGTCCTGCTCACCCTGGGCGAAGAAGTCGCCGGTGAACATGTCCGTGGCGGTGGGCTCGTCGCTGACCATCTGGCCGTTGGGGGTGAACCCGGCGTGGTCAACGTGCACGGCCTCGATCAGGCCCTCGTCGACCTCGCGGAACGCGATGGACAGGGGCTTCTCGTTGAGCTGGGTGTCCACGAGCGGACCCACGTACTCGAACAGACCCTCGTGCAACTGCGAGTAGTACGCGTTGATCTGGCGGGCGCGGCGGGCACCGAAGATCACGAGTCCATACTTGGAATCCGTCTTGTCGAGCAACCGATCGACGGGCGGGTTGACGATGCCTTCGTTGTTCGTGCTCACGTGTTTCATGACTCCTGTGGTGGACGGAAAAGGTGGTGCTACTGGCCGTGGGGGTTGCGCAGATCCGGGGCGGGTGACCGCCTCAACGGTGCGATGCGCTCGGCAACCCCATGAGGGCCACGAGTTCGGCGGCGGCGCGTTCCACCGTGTCGTTGACGACGGTGTGATCGAACTCGGGTTGCGCCGCGAGTTCCAGTTTAGCCGTTTCCAGCCGACGCTGCTGTTGCTCGGGGGTCTCGGTGCCCCGGCCCACGAGCCGGTGCACCATTTCCTCCCAGCTCGGCGGGGCCAGGAACACGAACTGGGCGTCCGGCATGGTCTGGCGCACGCTGCGCGCTCCCTGCAGGTCGATCTCAAGCAGGACGCTGCGCCCGGCCGCGAGCGCTTCCTCCACTTTGTGGCGGGGTGTGCCGTACCGGTTGAGGTTGTGCACGACCGCCCATTCGAGCAAGTCGTGGCGATCGATCATGTCGTCGAACTCGGCGTCGCTGACGAAGAAGTAGTGCACGCCCTCCACCTCGCCGGGCCGCGGCGCACGCGTGGTGGCCGAGACGGACAACCACACCTGCGGGTAGTGGTCCCGGATATAGGTGGACACCGTTCCTTTGCCCACGGCCGTGGGGCCGGCCAGAACGGTCACGGTGGGTGTGGGACGCACGGATACCTCCGGGAGAAGACGGTGACGGGCGAGCGGTCAGCTCGCCCGTCACTGTATCAACCGCGGGTCCTAGTGGTTGCGCCCGGGATCGTGCGGATCGGGGACCAGGGTTCAGCGGTCCAGGTAGTCCACGAGCGCCTTGCGCTGGTGCTGACCCAGGCCACGCACCCGGCGGGTGGGTGCGATCCCGATCTGCTTCATGATCGCCGCCGAGCGCACCTTCCCGATCCCGGGGGTGGCCTCGAGCAGTTCGGTGACCTTGAGGCGGCTGACGGCTTCGTCCTCCTCGCCCCTGCGCAGCACTTGTGCCACGGTGATCGACCCGTCCCGCAGTCCCTTCTTGATCTCCGCCCGCGCGGTCCGCGCCGCCGTGGCTTTCTCGCGCGCGCGTGCGCGCTCTTCGTCCGTCAGTGGCCGCAATGCCATGCCCAGCTCTCCTCCTCGTGTGACAGCGGCTCGGCCGTGCGCCTGATGGGGGGGGGGACGCACGCAAGCCGTCCCCCTGAAAGTACCGGACACGTTTGCCGCCGTAAACACGATGAACGCCCCCCTGACGTGGCCTTTCGGGCCGCCGCCAGGGGCGTTCACGGGGGTCTCAGGAGAGCTGGAGGTGCGTGCGTAGTTCCTCGGTGCTGCGGTCGATGGCGTCCCGCAGCGCGGGGACGTCGGGGCCGTGACGCAGCACACCTCGCGAGGAGTTCGCGAGCACTGTGGGCCTGACGTGCTCAAACACCGTGGCCACGGCCGCGGCGTCCGCGCCCTGGGCACCGTAACCGGGGGCAAGGATCGGCCCGTTCAGGGTGCTCAGATCGATGTCCAGGGACGCCAGGGCCTCCCCCACGGTCGCCCCGATCACCGCTCCGCACGAGCCCAGGGTGGCCACCGACGGTGACGTCACGATTTCATCACGATTGTTCCCGGCCCCCGTATTGGCGCCGGTGACACCGCGAGCGGCCGCCGCGGTGGCGCCGTCCGACGGCGCCGTCGAACCGTCCGGGGACGACGACGCCGTGCCCGGCCGGGGCTGTGCCGTCGCGTTCTCCCGGGCGATCGCGGCCAGGACGGACCCGGCCACGGACCCGGTGCCGCCCACGTGCTGGACGGACGCGCCCTCCGGGTTGGAGGTCAGCGCGAGCACGAACGTCCCGCGCCCCGTCTCACGCGCGAGGTCCAGTGCCGGGCGCAGGGACTCGAAGCCGAGGTAGGGACTCAGCGTCACGGCGTCGGCCGCGAGGGGCGAGTCGTCGGAGAGCCACGCGCTCGCGTAGGCCGCCATGGTGGAGCCGATGTCCCCGCGCTTGGCGTCCGCGATGCTCAGCAGCCCGGCCGCGCGGGACTCCCGCAGGACGCGCTCGAGCACCGCGAAGCCCGCGGAACCGTACGCCTCGAACAGGGCGACCTGCGGTTTCACGGCCGCACACCGCTCCGCCGCGGCCTCCAGGACGCCCAGCGCGAAGCGTTCGAGGCCGTTCGCCGTGGCGGGCAGCCCCCACGCGTCCAACAGGGACGGGTGGGGGTCGATGCCCACGCACAATGGACCCGCAACGGTCATCGCCCGTTCGAGGCGGGCCCCGAAGGGAACGCGCGCGAACTCAGCCACGGGTGTCCCCCGCGGCGGCCTGCTCCCGCAGCTTCTGCTCGTGCTCCTGCAGGGACGTCACGGACCACGAGTACTGCCGCTGCGCGGTGATCGCCTGCAGCGCCGCACCGAGCTCCGAGACCGTCGTCATGGTGGGCACGCCCACGGACGTGGCCGCCGCACGGATCTGGTACCCGTCGCCGCGGGCCTGCTGACCGCCGGAGGGCGTGTTGAAGATCAGGTCGATCTTCCCGTCCGTGATCAGGTCCGCGACCGAGGGGGACCCGTCGTCGGCGTCGGCGATCTTGGCCACGACCGTGGACTCGATGCCGTTGCGCCGCAGCACCTGGGCCGTGCCCCCCGTGGAGACGATCTCGAAGCCCAGGTCCGCGAACATCTTCACGGGGATCACCGCGGAGCGCTTGTCCTTGTTGGCCACCGAGACGAACAACCGCCCGGACGTGGGCAGCGGCCCGCCCGCGGCGGCCTGCGCCTTGGCGAACGCGGTGTCGAAGTAACGGTCGATGCCCATGACCTCACCCGTGGAGCGCATCTCGGGGCCCAGCAGGGAGTCCACCACGGTGCCCTCCGAGGTGCGGAAGCGCGCGAACGGCAGCACGACCTCCTTGACCGCGGTGGGGGTCTGCTCGGGCAGGGTCGTGCCGTCGTAGTCCGCGGGGAGCATCCCCTGCTCGCGCAGCTCGGCCACGGTGCGCCCGGTACCGATCAGCGCGGCGGCCTTGGCCATCTGCACGCCCGTGGCCTTGGACACGAACGGCACCGTGCGCGAGGCCCGCGGGTTGGCCTCGATCACGTAGAGCACATCTGAGGCGAGAGCGAACTGCAGGTTGATCAGACCCTTCACGCCCACGCCGCGCGCAATGGCTTCGGTGGCCTCGCGCACGCGGGAGATCACGTCCGGGCCCAGGGTGATGGGGGGCAGCACGCACGCGGAGTCACCGGAGTGGATCCCGGCCTCCTCGATGTGCTCCATGATCCCCCCCACGTAGCAGTCCTTGCCGTCGTAGAGCGCGTCCACGTCGATCTCGATCGCGTCCTCGAGGAACTTGTCGATCAGGGCCGGGCGGCTCGGGCTGACCTCGGTCGCGTTCTCGAGGTAGGACTTCAGGGACGCCTCGTCGTAGACGATCTCCATCCCGCGCCCACCGAGCACGTAGGACGGGCGCACCAGCACGGGGTAGCCGATCTCGTGGGCGATCCGGCTGGCCTGCTCGAAGGTGTGGGCCGTGCCGTTCTTGGGCTGGCGCAACCCCGCCTCAGTGAGCACGCGCGCGAACTCCCCGCGGTCCTCGGCCAGGTCGATCGCCTCGGGGGTCGTCCCGAGGATCGGCACGCCCGCGGCCTTGAGGTCCGCCGCGAGCTTGAGCGGGGTCTGCCCGCCGAGCTGCACGAAGACACCGAGCAGCCCACCCGAGCGGCGCTCGGCCTCCACGACCTCCATGACGTCCTCGAACGTGAGCGGTTCGAAGTACAGCCTCGTGGAGATGTCGTAGTCGGTCGAAACGGTCTCCGGGTTGCAGTTGAGCATCACGGTCTCGTACCCGGCCTCGCGCAACACCATGGACGCGTGCACGCACGAGTAGTCGAATTCGATCCCCTGCCCGATCCGGTTGGGCCCGGAACCCAGGATCATGACCGAAGGCTTCTCGTGCGGGGCCACCTCCGTTTCGCGGTCGTAGCTTGAGTAGTGGTACGGGGTGAACGCCTCGAACTCGGCGGCGCACGTGTCCACGGTCTTGTAGACGGGGCGGATGTCCAGCGCGTGGCGCACCCCGCGCACCACCGATTCCTCGAGGTGGACCAGCTCACCGATCTGGGCGTCGGAGAAGCCGTGACGCTTGGCCTCCCGCAGCGTGACCGGGCGCAGGTCCGGGTCCGCGCGCACCAGGTCCGCGGTCTCGTTGAGCAACTGGATCTGGTCCAGGAACCACGGGTCGATCGCCGTGGCCTCGAAGACCTGTTCCACGCTCGCACCCGCGAGAAGGGCCTGCTGCACGTTGCGCAACCGGTGGGTGGTGGTCTCGCGGCACGTCTCCACGAGCCGGGCCACCGTGTTGGGCCCGGGCTCCACGGCCGGGCGGGCGAAGCTGAAGGACGAACCCTTCTGCTCGAGCGAGCGCATGGCCTTCTGCAGCGCCTCGGTGAAGTTGCGCCCGATCGCCATGGCCTCACCCACCGACTTCATGGTCGTAGTCAGCGTGGGGTCCGCGGCCGGGAACTTCTCGAACGCGAAGCGCGGGACCTTCACGACCACATAGTCCAGGGTGGGCTCGAAGCTCGCGGGGGTCTTCTGCGTGATGTCGTTGGGGATCTCGTCGAGCGTGTACCCCAGGGACAGCTTGGTCGCGATCTTGGCGATCGGGAAGCCCGTGGCCTTGGACGCGAGCGCCGAGGAACGGGAGACGCGCGGGTTCATCTCGATGACCACGATCCGCCCGGTCGCGGGTTCCACCGCGAACTGGATGTTGCACCCGCCTGTGTCCACGCCCACTTCACGGATCACGGCGATCGCGATGTCACGCATGCGCTGGTACTCGCGGTCGGTCAGGGTCAGGGCCGGGGCCACAGTGATCGAATCGCCCGTGTGCACGCCCACTGGGTCCACGTTCTCGATCGAGCACACGACCACCACGTTGTCGTTGGCGTCGCGCATCATCTCGAGCTCGTACTCCTTCCACCCCAGGATGGACTCCTCGAGGAGCACCTCCGAGGTGGGTGAGTACTGGATCCCGGCGCCGGCGATGCGGTGCAGATCGGTCTCGTCGTACGCGAGACCCGAGCCCAGTCCGCCCATCGTGAAGGACGGGCGCACGACCATGGGGTAACCGAGCTTCTCGGCGGCGACGAGCGCCTCGTCCATGGAGTGCACGATGATCGAGCGCGCGGACTCCGCGCCGCAGCGTTCGACGACGCCCTTGAAGGCCTCGCGGTCCTCGCCCAGGTTGATCGCGTCCACGTCCGCGCCGATCAGCTCGACGTCGTACTTCTCGAGCACGCCGTTGGCGTCCAGGGCCAGGGCCGTGTTCAGCGCGGTCTGCCCGCCCAGGGTGGGCAGCACGGCGTCGGGACGTTCCTTCGCGATGATCTTCTCGACCGTCTCCGGGGTGATGGGTTCCACGTAGGTGGCGTCCGCGAACTCGGGATCGGTCATGATCGTGGCCGGGTTGGAGTTGACCAGGATCACGCGCAGCCCCTCATCCTTGAGCACGCGCAGGGCCTGGGTCCCGGAGTAGTCGAACTCGGCGGCCTGCCCGATCACGATGGGACCGGAGCCGATCACCAGGACGCTGTTGAGGTCTTGCCTGCGGGGCATTACTTGTCTCCTGCTTCCGGATCGGGGCTCTGACCGGCCCGGTCCATCATGTCGATAAAGCGGTCGAAGAGGTAGGCGGAGTCGTGCGGACCCGCGGCGGCCTCGGGGTGGTACTGCACCGAGAACGCGGGGATGTCCTCGCAGCGCAGTCCTTCCACGACGTCGTCGTTGAGCCCCACGTGGGACACGCTGACTCGCCCGTAGCGTGACTCGGGCGCGGTCACGGGCTCCCCCACGGGCGCGTCCACCGCGAAGCCGTGGTTCTGGGAGGTGATCTCCACCGTGCCCGTGGCGAGGTCCATGACCGGCTGGTTGATCCCGCGGTGGCCGAACGTGAGCTTGTACGTCCCGAAGCCCAGCGCGCGGCCGAGCAGCTGGTTACCGAAGCAGATCCCGAAGAACGGGATGCCCTCGTCCAGCACGCGGCGCAGCAGAGCCACCTGCTCGTCCGCGGTGGCCGGGTCCCCCGGGCCGTTCGAGAAGAACACGCCGTCCGGGTGCAGCGCCTGGACCTGCTCAAAGCTCACGTCCGCGGGCACCACGTGCACACGTACCCCGCGTTCGGCCAGGCGCTGCGGGGTCATGGACTTGATCCCCAGGTCCACCGCGACCACCTCGTGGCGCACCGGGGCGTCCCAGCCGTGCTCGCGCGGCTCCACCACGTAGGTCTCGTCCGTGCTCACGTGCTCGGCGAGCGCGCGGCCTGCCATCCCCGGCTGCTCGGTGACCCGCTGCACGAGCTGGGCCACGGGCTCACCGGCCTGATCGCCGGAGAAGATCCCGGCGCGCATCGCACCCTTGTCGCGCAGGTGGCGGGTCAGCGCGCGGGTGTCCACGCCCTGGATCCCGGTGATGCCCTGCTCGGCGAGCTCCTCGTCCAGGCTGCGCTCGCTGCGCCAGTTGGAGGGCCGGCGGGCGGGGTCACGCACCACGAAGCCGTTGACCCAGATCTTGCGGGATTCCATGTCGTCCAGGTTCACGCCCGTGTTGCCGATGTGCGGGGCGGTCTGGATCACGATCTGCCCCGCGTACGAGGGGTCGGTCAGGGTCTCCTGGTAGCCGGTCATCCCGGTCGCGAAGACCGCTTCGCCGAAGGCCGTCCCGGGGGCACCCCAGGCGCGGCCCTCGAACACCGTGCCGTCCTCGAGGACCATGACGGCCGGTTCGATGCGTGGTGAGTTCATGGCGAACTCCTTTCGTTGAGCGTGCCGGGAGCGTGAGGGCTCCCGGGAATTCGGTTCTCAGGCGTCCAGCAGGGCCGACGCCGCGTCCTCCAGTTGTCGGGATCCCTCACCGGTGCGCGCGCGGAAGCCGGTGTCCACGCGGGTGTCCCCGAGGTCCCAGGTCAGCACCACGAGTCCGTCGCGTTCCACGAACTTGCCGACCATCCCGGACGCGGTGGACACCGCGCGCAGATCCGCCCGTGGAATGAACACGTCCGGGGCGCCCTGGCGGTTGAGGAACACGCCGTCCGGGGCCACGATCGCCTCCGCGTTCGTGCGCACCCCCAGGTCATGCCCCGCGATACGTTCGAGCGGTTGGGCGGTGTAGGTGGTGACCACGTACATCCCGTCCACGCGCGCGGTGGCCCGCTGCAGCAGGTCCCGGGGCGCCTGGGCCGGCGCGGCCAAGCCCGCCTGGCGTCGCACCCGACCCCGCCAACCCCACCGGATCAGGGCGAAGAGCACCACGACGATCAGTATGGTCAAGAGGGTGGGTACGAGCTTGTCCGACATGGGCGGCCTTTCGTGGGGGTGGTCAGCGGGTCAGCGGCGTGGTGGGTTCGCCGTCGCGCACCACGGGGTGACCGCGGTAGAACGTGGCGCGCACACCGCCGGGCAGGGTCATCCCCCGGTACGGACTATTGCGGCCCTTGGACGCGTGGATCGTGGGATCCACGGGGGTCTGCCCGCTGGGTTCCCACAGCACGATGTTCGCGGTGGCCCCGGGGGCCAGTTCCTGGCCCTGGTCGGTCAGGCCCAGGATCCGGGCGGGGGTGCGGGACATGATCTGCGCCACGCGCTCCCACCCGATCAACCCGGTGTCCACGAGGGTCGACTGGACCACCGCGAGGGCGGTCTCCAGACCCGTCATGCCGTGGGCCGCGCAGCTCCACTCGCATTCCTTGTCCTCCGCGGTGTGCGGGGCGTGGTCCGTGCCGATCACGTCGATCGTGCCCTCGGCCACGGCACGGCGCAGGGCCTGGACGTCGTCGTCCGTGCGCAGCGGCGGGTTGACCTTGTAGACGGGGTCGAAGGTGCGCACGAGCTCGTCGGTGAGCAACAGGTGGTGCGGGGTGACCTCCGCGGTCACGGCCACGCCGCGCTCCTTGGCCCAGCGCACGATGTCCACGGACCCCTTGGTGGAGAGGTGGCAGATGTGCAGGCGGGAGTCCACGTGCTGGGTCAGCAGCACGTCCCGGGCGATGATCGCTTCCTCGGCCACCGCGGGCCAGCCCGTGAGACCGAGGTCAGCGGAGACCGCGCCCTCGTTCATCTGGGCGCCCTCGGTCAGGCGCGGTTCCTGGGCGTGCTGGGCGATGATCCCCCCGAAGGACTTGACGTACTCGAGTGCCCGGCGCATCAGAACGGGGTCGTGGACGCACTTGCCGTCGTCGGAGAACATCCGTACACCCGCGCGGGACTCCGCCATCGCGCGGATCTCGGACAGCTGCGTGCCCTCGAGCCCCACCGTGACCGCGCCCACCGGGTGGACGTCCGCCCAGCCTGCGTCGCGGCCCAGCTGCCACACCTGCTCGACCACGCCGGCGGTGTCCGCCACGGGGTGGGAGTTGGCCATCGCGAACACCGCGGTGAACCCGCCGCGGGCCGCCGCACGCGTTCCGGTCTCCACGGTCTCGGCGTCCTCGTGACCCGGTTCGCGCAGGTGGGTGTGCATGTCCACGAGACCCGGAAGGGCCACGGCGCCGGCGGCGTCGATCACGTCCGTGCCCTCGGGCACGTCCAGGGTGCCCACGGGCCCCACGGCGGCGATCACCCCGTCCGTGAGCAACAGGTCCGCGGGCTCACCGCCCTCGGGGCGGGCGTTGCTGATCAGGTAGGAGCTCATGCGGGCCACCTCAGTTCTCGCTCGGGTACGGGGAGCTCTCGTCGCCGGAGAGCAATAGGAACAACACGGCCATCCGCACGGCCACACCGTTGGCCACCTGCTCCAACACGGTGGAGCGCGGGGAGTCGGCGGCCTCTGAGGAGATCTCCAGGCCGCGGTTCATGGGCCCGGGGTGCATGAACACCGTGGGCGCACCCATGTGCTCGAGGCGCTGCACGCGCTGGGACGTGAGCCCCCAGCCGCGCGTGTACTCGGCCTCGCTCGGGAAGAACGCGGCGTTCATGCGCTCACGCTGCAACCGCAGCATCATCACGGCGTCCGGGGCCTCGGCCAGCACGGCGTCCAGGTCGTAGCCGACCTCGCACGGCCAGTCGTCCATGGCCACGGGGACCAGGGTGGGCGGGGCCACGAGCGTGACGCGTGCGCCCAGGGTCGTGAGCAACCACACGTTGGAGCGGGCCACGCGGGAGTGCAGCACGTCCCCCACGATCACCACGTGCATCCCCTCGAGGTCCATCCCGGTGCTCGCCATGCCCGTGGCCCGCGAACGCACGCGGCGCAGGGTCATGGCGTCGAGCAGGGCCTGGGTGGGGTGCGCGTGCTTGCCGTCCCCGGCGTTGATCACCGCGGCGTCGATCCACCCGGAGTCCGCGAGCTGCTGCGGGGCGCCGGAGGACGCGTGACGGATCACCACGGCGTCCGCGCTCATGGCCATGAGCGTCTGTGCGGTGTCCTTGAGCGACTCGCCCTTGGACACCGAGGAGCCCTTGGCGGAGAAGTTGATCACGTCCGCGCTGAGCCGTTTGGCCGCGGTCTCGAACGAGATCCGCGTGCGCGTGGAGTCCTCGAAGAACAGGTTGACCACGGTGCGCCCACGCAGGGCGGGCAGTTTCTTGACCGAGCGCGAGGACACGGCGGCCATCTGGTCCGCGGTGTCCAGGATCCGCACTGCCTCGGGGTAGCTCAGCTCGTTGGTCGTCAGCAGGTGCTTCATACGCGCGGCCCCTTCCCGGCGGTACCGGGGGCGCGGGCGACGTCATCGTCGGAGACCACCGGCGAGTCGATGATCACGCAGTCCTCGTGACCCCTCGCGCGCGGCTGGGGATCGGACTCGCGCAGCAGCACACGGACCTTCTCGTGGGAGGACGTGGGCAGGTTCTTGCCCACGTGATCCGCGCGGATGGGCAGCTCGCGGTGGCCACGGTCCACGAGCACGGCCAGGCGCACCGCGTTGGGGCGTCCCACGTCCACGAGGGCGTCCAGGGCCGCGCGGATCGTGCGCCCCGAGAACAGGACGTCGTCCACGAGCACAAGGGTGCGCCCGTCGATCCCGGACTCCGGGATCACCGTGGGTTGCGGGGTGCGCGCGGGATGACGCCGCAGGTCGTCGCGGTACATCGTGATGTCGAGCTGACCTGTGCTCTGTTGCGCGTGGAAGTCGGGGTCGATCTGCTCGAGCTTGGCGGCCAACCGCTGGGCCAAGGGGTAGCCGCGACGGGCGATCCCCAGCAGCACGAGACCCCGGGAGCCCTTGTTGGACTCGAGGATCTCGTGGGCGATCCGGGACAGGGCCCGGTCGATGTCGGGTGTCGAGAGAATTACGCGGGACGTCATGCTCCGCGGTGACTGCTCGGCGTGTTCGGGCACGCTCACGTGCCGCCTCCTTCCCCGCCTCACCGGACGGACTTAAAGGGTGCGATCCGTAGTCGAAGCTACCACACGAAAAACCCCGGCCCGTGGCGAGCACGGACCGGGGTGGGTTCAGTCGTCGAGCAAGGAGGGCTTGACCTTCTGCAGCCGCCCCAGCAGCCCGTTGACGAAGCGGGGCGAATCGTCCGTGGACAGCTGCCGGGCCACGGCCACCGCTTCCGCGACGGCCACGCCGTCCGGGATCTCCGAGTTGTACAGCAGCTCCCATGCCCCCACCCGCAGCACGTTGCGGTCCACCGCCGGCATCCGGTCCAGCTCCCAGCCCTGGGAGTAGGTCTCCAGGAACTCGTCGATGTCCTCGCGCCGGTCGTGGACGCCCTCGAGGATGTCCACCGTGTACGGGTTGATGGGCGAGGAGGAGTTCTCCCGCCGCCGCACCAAGGCGTCCCGGACGGATTCGTCACGTTGTTCGGCCTCGAACAGGATCTCGACGGCGCGGATCCGGGCCTTGCTCCGGGCGCCGCTCACTCGTTGACGCGTCCCAGGTAGTCACCGGTGCGGGTGTCGACCTTGACCTTGGTGCCCTGCTCGAGGAACAGCGGGACCTGGATCTGGTAGCCGGTCTCGACCGTGGCGGGCTTGGTGCCGCCCGTGGAGCGGTCACCCTGCAGACCCGGCTCGGTGTAGGTGATCTCGAGCACGACCGACGGCGGCATCTCGATGTACAGGGGCGCGCCCTCGTGCATGGCCACGGTCACGTTCTGGTTCTCGAGCATGAAGTTCGCGGCGTCCCCCACGACGGCGGCCGGCACCGTGATCTGGTCGTACGTGGAGTTGTCCATGAAGACGTAGTCCTCGCCGTCCTGGTACAGGTATTGGTACTCGCTGCGATCCACCGTGGCGGTCTCGATCTTGGCACCGGCATTGAACGTCTTGTCCACCACCTTGCCGCTGGTCACGTTGCGCAGCTTGGTGCGCACGAACGCGCCACCCTTCCCGGGCTTGACGTGCTGGAACTCGATGGTCTGCCAGAGGTTGCCGTCGAGCTTGAGGATGGTGCCGTTCTTGATGTCGTTGCTGGTTGCCACGGTGTCACTTTCTCGTCGGGAACGTCGCCGCGCGGCGGCGGGGCGCGTGGAGCCGGACCAGTCTACCGCGTGCGCCCGCCCGCCGTGCCAGCCGAGCAGTGCTCAGGGGCGCGGACGACGGCGCTCGCCGTGCCGTCCGCGCGGGCTCACTCCGCGATCTCCTGGTAGCACGCGAAGAGGATCGCGGGGTCCGGGACCTCCATGATCCGCGGTGCGGCGATCCGGTCCAGCACCACGAAGCGCAACAGGTTGCCACGGGTCTTTTTGTCCCGCTTCATGACCTCGAGCAACCGGGGCCACTGGTCCGCGCGATACGTCACGGGCAGCCCCAGGGACGTGAGGATCTCGCGGTGCTCGTGCACGACGTCGTCGGACAACGACCCGGCCGCGCGCCCGAGTTCCGCCGCGAAGACCATGCCCACCGACACCGCCGCGCCGTGGCGCCACTGGTAACGCTCGTTGTGCTCGATCGCGTGCCCCAGTGTGTGGCCGTAGTTGAGGTATTCGCGCCGCCCGGATTCCTTCAGGTCCGAGGAGACGACCTCGGCCTTGACCCGGATCCCGCGCTCGATCAGCTCGCGCACCACGGGCGACGCCGCGTCCCGCACCTCCTGCGGGTTCTCCCGGATCAGCTCGAGGATGCGCGGGTCCGCGATGAACCCACACTTGACCACCTCGGCCATGCCCGTGAGCAGCTCGTTCTGCGGCAGGGTCTGCAGTGAGTCCAGATCGCACACGACCGCGGCCGGTGGGTGGAATGCTCCCACGAGGTTCTTGCCCTCCGCGGTGTTGATCCCGGTCTTCCCGCCCACGGCGGCGTCCACCATGCCCAGCAGCGTGGTGGGCAGGTGGATCACGCGCACCCCGCGCAACCACGTGGCGGCCACGAAACCGGCGAGGTCCGTCACGGCGCCGCCGCCCACGGAGACCACGGCGTCCGTGCGCGTGAAGTCCGACTGGCCCATGATCTGCCAGCAGAACGCCGCGACCTCCACGCGCTTGCCCTCCTCAGCGTCCGGGATCTCGGCCACGAAGCTCTGGATCCCGACGGCGGAGAGGTTCTGCTGCACCACGTCACCCGTGGCGCGCAGCGCGCGGGGGTGGATGATGAGCACCTTCTTGACGCGCTCGCCCAGCAGTTCGGGCACGCGGTTCAACAGGCCGTTGCCCACGAGGACGTCGTAGCGGTTGTCGGGACCGCCGTGGACGGGGATGCTGACGGGATCACTCATGCGGTGTGTTCCTTTCCGCGCGGCTGCGCGATCGGTTCGCCCAGCGCGAGGTAGAGCTCACGGGCGATCTGCGCCACGGTGCGCGGCGCGGCGCCGTCGAGCCGGATGGTCGCGAGGCGTTCGAAGGTCTCGCGGCGCTCGGCCATGATCTGGCTCCAGCGGGCCTCGGGATCCGGTTGGAGCATGGGGCGGGTCGTGTTGCCCTTGATCCGCGGACGGACGGTGTCCAGGTCCACCTCCAGGTATGCGACCGTGTGCCCGGCCAGCAGCGGCTGTACGAGCGGGGACATGGGTGCGCCCCCGCCCAGGGAGATCACGCACCCGACAGTGTCGGGGTCGTCGAGCAACTCGGCGACGACCTGCGCCTCGATCCGGCGGAACTCGGCCTCCCCGCGGGCGCGGAACAACCGCGGGATGGGTCCGTAGCGGGACTCGATCACGCGATCGGTGTCCACGTGGGGCAACCCGTAGTGCTCCGCGAGATGCTGTGCCACGTGGGACTTGCCCGCCGCCATCGGCCCGATCAGCACCACGGGCAGGGCCGGGCGCGTCACGCCAGGTCCCCGCGCACCTCGTCCAGGGCGGCCAGCGCGGCGGGGTCCGCGAGCTCGGGGGACGTGCGCAGGTTGGCGGGGATCCCCGCGAGGTAGGCGTCCTTGTTGCGTACCGTCTCGGTGATCGAGTCGCCGCCGAACTTCTCGAGGGCGGCCTGGGCGAGCACGAGCGCGACCATGGCCTCGGCCACCACGCCGGCCGCGGGTACCGCACACACGTCCGAGCGTTGGTGGTGGGCGCGGGCGGGTTCACCCGTGGCCACGTCCACGGTGTGCAGCGAGCGCGGGACCGTGGCAATGGGCTTCATCGCGGCACGCACGCGCAACAGGTCACCGATCGACATGCCGCCCTCGATGCCGCCGGCGCGATTGGAGACCCGGTGCACGGTCTTGTCGGCAGCCAGCGTCTCGTCATGGGCCGCGGAGCCCGGGCGCGCGGCGGTGCGGAACCCGTCCCCGACCTCCACGCCCTTGATGGCCTGGATGCCCATCAGGGCCCCGGCCAGGCGCGCGTCCAGGCGTCGGTCCCAGTGCACGTACGAGCCGAGTCCCGGGGGCAGGCCCTCGGCGAGGACCTCGACGACGCCGCCCAGGGTCTCCCCCGCCTTGTGCGCCTCGTCCACCGCGGCCACCATGGCCTCGGAGGTCCCGGCGTCGAAGCAGCGCAGCGGATCGGCGTCCAGCGCGGCGACGTCGTCCGGGCCGGGCAGCGCGGCGCCCTCGGGCACCGACACTTCCGCGATCGCGGTCGTGTGGGACACGAGCCGCACCCCGAGGGCCGCGAGGACCTGGGAGGCCACGACACCGAGCGCCACGCGCGTGGCCGTCTCTCGGGCCGACGCCCGTTCGAGCACGGGGCGGGCCTCGGCGAAGTTGTACTTCTGCATGCCGGTGAGGTCCGCGTGACCGGGGCGCGGGCGGGTCAGGGGCGCGTTGCGGGCCCGGCCCTTGAGCACCGCGGGATCCACCGGGTCGGAGCTCATGACGTCCTGCCACTTGGGCCACTCCGTGTTGGCGATCTCGATCGCGACCGGCCCGCCCTGCGTGAGCCCGTGGCGGACCCCGCCCAGGATGCGCACGCGGTCCTGTTCGAATTTCATGCGGGCGCCGCGGCCGTACCCGAGCCGGCGCCGGGCCAGCGCGTCCTGGATCATCCCGGTGGTCAGTTCCACACCGGCGGGGACACCTTCGATGATCCCCACGAGCGCCTCACCGTGTGATTCCCCGGCCGTGAGCCAACGCAACATCTAAACACTCCAGTTCTCGCCCGGGGTCCACGCCCCGCGGTCAATTCGTCTCGCTCGGTCGTGCGCGCCGGCCCGGGCGGCACGCGCGCCGGGTCACGGCGCGAGTCGTGTGGCTTGCGCGATGCGCACGCGCTGCGGGATGCCACGTTCGGGCCGTCCCACCGCGCGACACATGGCCGCGGTCACCCGGTCCTCGTGCGGTGTCGCCACGAGGGGATCGCCCTGCGTGAACCAGCGGACCTGATCCACGGCCTGGAAGATCAGCATATCGACACCGGGGGCGATCGCGCCCCCCGCGTCCTGCCATGCAGACGCCAGCCGTGAGGGCCACGGGTCGTACGCGGCGTCGAGCAGCACGCCGGACACCGACGGCGCCTGGGCGCGCCACTGCAACGCGAGCTCGTCCGCACCGCGCGGGGGCAGGGTCGCCACGACCACGTCCGCGGTGTGCAGTGCCTCGGCGGCGTGCTCCCACGCCACGGTGCGCACCTCGGTGCCCACCGCCCGCGCCACGGCCTCGAGGGTCCGAGCACGCGAGGGTGTCCGCACGACGACGTCCACCGTCTCGGCCCCGAGCCCGTGCAGGGCCGCGACGGCCGCGCTGGCGGTGGCCCCTCCGCCGAGCACGACGGCGCGCGGGGTCCCCGGGATCGCGCCGGCCGCGCTCACGGCGGACATGATGCCCATGACATCTGTGTTGTCCGCGACCACGCGTCCGTCGTCCTCGAACGTGAGTGTGTTGGCCACGCCGAGCGCCCGCACGAGCGGGGTGACCCGGTCGGCGTCTCGGGCGGCGAGGGGTTTCAGGGGCATGGTGACCGAGAACCCGCCCCAGTCCCCCGCAGCCCGGGCGCCCGCCCAGAAGGTGTCCCATTCGCCCACGGGCACGTCCCGGCGCGTGTAGTGCGCCGTGAGCCCCAGGGCCTCGTAGGCGGCCGCGTGCAGCACCGGGGACAGAGAGTGGCCCACGGGGTGCCCCAGCACCGCGGCCCGCACGGAGGATCGCGTCATCGCGCGCCCCTCAGGAGCACTTACCGGGGTTGTCCGAGCACCACTGCTGGTACTCCTGCACGTAGCGCTGGTGCTCCTCGTACGTCTTGGAGAACTTGGTCTCACCGGTGTCGAGGTTCACCGTTACCCAGTAGTAGTAGTCGTTCTTCTCGGGGTTCGCCGCTGCGGCGATCGCGTCGTCGCTCGGGGACCCGATGGGACCCACGGGCAGGCCCGGGTTCGCGTACGTGTTGTACGGATTGGACTTGTCCCGCTTCTCCTCGTCAGTAAGGTGCACGGTGGTCTTGCCGAGCCCGTAGGTCACGGAGGCATCCGACTGGATGAAGCCGCTGGTCTCGCCGTTCGGGTTGTTGATCCGGTTCTCGATCGCCCCGGCCACGGAACGGTAGACCTGGGGCGTGCCCTCGAACTCCACGATGGAGCCGATCGTGAGCACCTCGAACCAGCGGTCCTCGGGGACGTCGTTCTTGGACAGCGTGTCCTTGGTCCGGTCCACCATTTCCTGCAGGATCTGCTCCGCGGTGGCGTCGAGCGGGAAGTGGTACTCCCCCGGGTGCAGCCAGCCCTCCAGGTCGGGGAAGCGGTCCGGGATGCCGAACTTGGCCTTGTCCGTGGCGAGCTTCTCGAACTCGGACTTGTCGATCCCGGTGGCCTGGCTCAGGGCCGCGAACGTGTCCCCCTTGCGCTGGGTCTTGGGGATGGCCGCATAGTGGGTGGCCTCCCCCCGTTCCATGAGAGCGTCGATGGCGGCGTCGGAGCTCATGCGGGTCTTGAGCTGGTACTCCCCGGGCTGGATGAACTGCTCTGGGTATCGCTGCTGGAAGGTGGAGACGAAGTGGGAGGCGTTGGCCACGATGTCCTGCGTCTGCAGGTCCTGGGCGATCTGTCCCGTGGAACTGCCGTCCGCCACGGAGAACGTGACGTCCTGGTCCCCGGAACCGCGGTAGTCCTTGCGTTCGAACAGACCGAACGCGGACCCCAGGACGGCCACGACCACGACCAGAGCCGCGATGAACAGCGCGATCGCCGTGGCCAGGGACGCGCGCGAACGGACCTTGCGGCGCTGCCGCTGTTCCGGGGTCACGTCGTGGTGTTCGAAGGCCCCCGCCAGGCGGGATTCCCCCGCGTCGTTCGAAGAGGTCAGCACGTCACCGTCGGACCGGTGGCCCTGTCCGTCACCGGTGCCGGTCTCCCGCGGCTCTCTGCTCACGAATTCTCTCCGCTCACGAATTCTCTCCGTCCGCCGTTCATGGTGCACATGTGGGGTGCTGCGGGCCAGGATCACCGCCCGCACGGTCAACTCTAATCAGCAGCCCGGTCCGGGACGGGTTCGCCCGGTTCCGTACCGGTCCGCCGCCCCTCGTCCACCGCCGTCTGCAGGAACGTCACCGCGGCGGCCTGATCGACCCTGTCCATGTGATGACGTCGTGACACACCCGAGTCCGACAGCGACCGGTGCGCGCTCACCGTGGACAACCGCTCGTCCACCAGGCGCACCGCTGTGGTGCACCCCCGTGAGCCTAACCGACGAACCAGTGAGGCCGCGTAATCACGAGCCATCCGCGTCGAGGCATTCTCACCGCCGTCGAGGCTGCGCGGCAGCCCCACGTAGACGGTCATCACGTCCCGTTCCTCGCACAACCGGGTGATGATCTTCACATCGAAGGCCTTACGGGGGTTGCTGTCCCGCCCGAGGGTGTCGTGCGGGGTCGCGAGCACGGCGTCGGGGTCGGTCAGGGCGATACCGACCCTGACCGTCCCCACGTCCACGCCCATGCGCACACCGCGTGCGAAGGGTTGCGGCATCAGCCCGCCGTGGCCAGGATCTGCTCGCGGATCCCGGCCAGCGCGTCGGGGATGCGGGCCGGGTCGGAACCGCCGCCCTGGGCCACGTCCGGCTTTCCGCCCCCGCCACCACCGAGCGCGGTCGCTGCGGTGCGCACGAGCTGGCCCGCGGCCAGGCCGGCGTCGCGAGCGGCGTCGTTGACGGCGACGACGACGAGCGGGCGCCCGTTCGCGACACCGGTCACCGCGGCCACGGCGGCGTCGGATCCCAGACGGGCGCGCAGGTCGAGAGCGAGGGTGCGCAGAGCGTCCGCCGAGGCGATCTCACCGGCGTCGTGCAGGACGGCGCGCACGGAGCCCACGGTCTGCGCGTCCTGCGCGAGCTGGCCGGCCTGCGCCTGCAGCTGCTGCTGGCGCAGCCCCGCGAGCTGGCGCTCGGTCTCCTTGAGCTTCTCGAGCGTCGCCGCGAGGCGCTCGGGCAGTTCGGCGCTGGACTGGACCTTGAGCATGCCCGTGAGCTGGTTGACCAGGGTGCGCTCGGCGGCCAGGTGGTTGAACGAATTCAACCCCACGAGCGCCTCCACACGGCGGTTGCCCGAGCCCACGGACTGCTCCGAGACCAGGGACAGCGAACCGAGCTGGGACGTGGAGCCCACGTGCGTGCCACCGCACAGTTCACGTGACCACGGGCCGTTCATCTCGACCACGCGCACCTCGTCCCCGTACTTCTCACCGAACAGGGACATCGCCCCGAGCTTTTTGGCCTCGGCGAGCGGCATCTCGCGGGTCACGACCTCGAAGTCGTCCCGGATCGCGGTGTTGGCGATCTGTTCGATCTCCTGCACCTGGGACGGCGTGAGGGCCTCCCCGTGGGAGAAGTCGAAGCGCAGGTAACCCTCCTTGTTGAACGACCCGCGCTGCACGGCGTCGGGACCCAACACGTCGTGCAGCGCCGCGTGGATCACGTGCGTGCCCGAGTGGGCGGCCTCGCCGTCGTGACGGCGCCGCGAGTCCACGCGCGCGGTGACCTCGTCACCCGTGACGACCTGGCCAGCGGCCACGGTGACCCGGTGCACGGACAGTCCCTTGACGGGTTGCTGGACGTCCTCCACGGTCAGGCGCAGCCCGTCCGCGGAGTCGATCACGCCGGTGTCGGCGGCCTGGCCACCGGACTCGGCGTAGAACGGCGTGGCCTCGAGGACGACCTCCACGCGCGCGCCCTCGCTCGCCGCGGGCACCGGGACACCGTCGGCGAGGATCGCGCGCACGGTCGTGGGGGTCACGAGCTCGGTGTAGCCCGTGAACCGGCTGCCGTGGTCGTCCAACAGGCGGCGCAGTTCGGACAGGTCCGCCATGGCGCCCTTCTTGGCGCGCGCGTCCTGCTGGGCCCGCTCACGCTGCTCGGCCATGAGCTCACGGAAGGCCCGCTCGTCCACGGCCACGCCCGCCTCGCCGGCCATCTCCAGGGTCAGGTCGATGGGGAAACCGAACGTGTCGTGCAGCGCGAACGCGTCCGCGCCGCTCAGGGCGCGCTTCTCGCCCTTGGCGAGCTCCACGGCGTGCTCGAGGCGGGTGGTGCCCGACTCGATGGTCTTGAGGAACGCGCGTTCCTCGGCGTACGCGATCTTGGAGATCCGTTCGAAGTCATCCTCGACCACGGGGTAGACGCCCTTCATCGCGTCGCGAGAGCGCGGCAGCAGCACGGGCAGGCAAGGGTCCGTCACCCCGAGCAGGCGCATCGCGCGCACCGCGCGGCGCAACAAGCGGCGCAGGATGTACCCGCGGGCCTCGTTGCCCGGCGTGACACCGTCCGCGATCAGCATGAGCGAGGAGCGCACGTGGTCGGCGACGACGCGCATGCGGACGTCGTCCTCGTAGCCCTGCTCCCCCGGCTTCTCCGCGCCGCGGTAGGCGCGACCGGACAGTTCGGCGGCGGCGTCGAGCACGGGGCGGACCTGGTCCGTCTCGTAGAAGTTCTCCACGCCCTGCAGCAGCATGGCCAGGCGCTCCACGCCGAGACCGGTATCGATGTTCTTCTGGGGCAGGTCCCCCAGGATCTCGTAGTCCTTGCCGTTGCCCTCGCCACGCTGGTACTGCATGAACACGAGGTTCCAGATCTCGATGAACCGCTCGTCGTCCACGGCCGGACCGCCGTCCTGGCCGTAGCGCGGGCCGCGGTCGTAGAAGATCTCGGAGTCGGGACCCGCGGGACCCGGCTGTCCGGTGTCCCAGTAGTTCTCGTCCCGGCCCATGCGCTGGATCCGCTCGGAGGGCAGCCCCACGGTGTCGTGCCACAGGTCGTAGGACTCCTGGTCCCCCTCGTACACGGTGACCCACAACCGCTCCGGGTCCAGCCCGAAGCCGCCGTCCTCGAGCGAGGAGGTCAGCAGCTCCCACGCCATGGGGATCGCGCCGGACTTGAAGTAGTCACCGAAGGAGAAGTTCCCGGCCATCTGGAAGAACGTGCCGTGCCGGGCGGTCTTGCCGACCTCGTCGATGTCGAGGGTGCGGATGCACTTCTGCACCGAGGTGGCCCGCGAGTACGGGGGCGTCTCCTGGCCCAGGAAGTACGGGATGAACGGGACCATACCGGCAATGGTGAACATGGCTCCGGGCTGCTGCGACACCAGCGAGGCCGAGGGCACCACCTGGTGGCCCTTGCCCTCGAAGTAGCTCAGCCAGCGCTGTGTGATCTCATGGGAGAGCATTACCGGTCATTCCCTTCCGATGGGACGTGTGTGATGATCCGACCCCGGGGGTCGCCCGGTGCGGGGCCCGGCTCGTGGGCGGTGTCCGCCCGCCACGGGGCATCCGGCGGTGGTGCCGCGTGGTGCGGGGCGTCCGGGTGGTTCGCGGTGTGGTCCACGGGCGTGCGCACGCCGAACTTCTCGTGCAGCTCGGCCTCGCGTTCGTTCATCCCCGCGCGCACCCGGGCGGCGAAGTCCTGGAACCGCCGCGCGGCGGTGCGGAAGAGCTCCACGGCGCTCCCGCTCGCGCGGCGTTCGACGGCGGCCTCGGAGCCGTGGCGGGCCACCGCACCCTGGGTGCCGCTCTGCACCTGCCGCCCGATCGCCTCGCGTGCGGCGGGGTCGGAGGCCACGCGCGTGGCCGCTCCGCCCACCACGGCGCCCGCGGCGAGCAGTGCGAGTTTGGACCACAAACCCATGCTCAGCTCCTGGTGTCCGTGGGCCCGGTCGCACGGCCTGCGGCGTGCGCGTCCGTGGACCCGGTGGTCGTGCCGGTCGCCGCGCCACCGGGCGCGGCACCGGGCTCGGTATGGGGGCCGGGCCGGGTCTGGGCACCGGCCTGGGGGCTGAACGCGCGGCGCAGCCCGTGGGAGAAGGACGCGACCTTGATCAGCGGCTGCCCCACCGTGGAGGCCACGAGGGAGGACAGTGCGGAGACATTGGCGGAGGCGTCCGAGACGTTGGACGTGATCCCGTCCACCTTCTCGAGCTGGGTGTTGGTGGTGGCCACGGTGCGCGTGACCTCGTCGATCAGTGGGGCGGTGCCGTCGTTGATGGAGCGGATGCTCAGGCGCAGCTCATCGAAGACACGACCTAGCTTGATGATGGGCACCGCGAGCAACCCCACGAGCACCGCGAAGACCAATGCCGCGAGCAATCCGGCGATATCCCCACCGTCCATGAGCGACCACAACTCCGTTCCTACTTCGAGATCAGGGTCGGACCCGCGCGCAAGACCGACCGAAGCGCAACTCTACCCAAGAACCCGGGTGCAACGGGGAATCCGGCGCCACCGGGCCCGGTGTGCCCGTGCGCCGTCGTCCCCGGGACGCGAACAGCCCGCAGCCGAGGGCCGCGGGCTGTTCGCCCGTCACCCGTGACATGGGCGACGGAGGGCACGGAGGATCAGGCCATCCGTGCGTAGTACTCCACCACGAGCTGTTCCTCGCAGGTCACGGGGACCTCGGAACGCTGCGGCTTGCGCGTGAGCTTGGCCTGCAGACGGTCGATCGTGACGTCCAGGTAGGCCGGGGTGTCCGGGAGGACATCCTGGTTGGCGCCGGTCGCGGCGATCTGGAACGGGACCATCTTCTCCGAACGCGGGTGCACGTGGACCGTCTGGCCCGGGCGCACGCGGTACGAGGGGCGGTCCACGCGCTGACCGTCCACCATGATGTGGCGGTGCACCACGGCCTGGCGGGCGGCGGCCATCGTGCGGACGAAGCCGGCACGCAGGACAAGGGCGTCGAGACGGGTCTCGAGCAGGGCGATGAGGTTCTCACCGGTCTGACCCTCGACACGCTTGGCCTCGACGTACGCGCGGTGCATCTGCTTCTCGCGGATGTTGTACTGCGCGCGCAGCCGCTGCTTCTCCATCAGCCGGACCTTGTAGTCGGAATCCTGCTTGCGGCGGGCACGGCCGTGCTCACCGGGAGCATACGGGCGGCGCTCGAAGTACTTCTCGGCCTTCGGCGTCAGCGGGATGCCGAGGGCACGGGACTTGCGCACCTGACGGCGCACACGAACACTGTTGGAGCTGTTGGACACAACTTGCCTTTCATGCGGTTCGACGGCGTACGGGATGGACCCGCGTTCCGTTCTGGGTGGTACTGGCCTCCGGCGCGGGAATCGGTTCCCACGGGAGAGGTGCGGATCAGCCGCAATCCGACGGACCTAGCGTCCGCCGGGCACGCGCGGGATCGTGAGGGTGCCACGGGTTCCGGGAGTGCGCCGACGAGACGTGCCAGCCAACCGTCCACTATAGCCGATTCAGTCCACGTCCTCGTTCACCCAGTCGAGCGACTTGGTCACGGCCTTGCCCCAGTTGCGGAACAGCTTCTCCTGCTGCTCACGGTCCCCCTGGAGGTCCCAGCGCTTCTCTTCGGCCCAGTTGCGGGAGATCTCCTCGAGGTCCGCCCAGAAGCCCACGGCGAGACCGGCCGCGTACGCCGCACCCAGGGCCGTGGTCTCAGTGATCTTCGGCCGGATCACGGGCACGCCCAGCTGATCCGCCTGGAACTGCATGAGCAGCTCGTTGGCCGTCATGCCACCGTCCACGCGCAGCTCCGTGAGGTCCTGCTTGGAGTCCTTGTTCATGGCCTCGACCACCTCACGGGACTGGTACGCGGTGGCCTCGAGCACGGCACGGGCGATGTGCTCCTTGCGCACGTAACGCGTGAGCCCCACCAGGGCGCCGCGGGCGTCCGGACGCCAGTGCGGTGCGAACAGACCCGAGAACGCGGGGACGAAGTACGCCCCGCCGTTGTCCTCGACCGCGCGCGCGAGCGGCTCGATCTCCTTGGCGTCCTGGATCAGCCCCAGGTTGTCCCGCACCCACTGCACGAGCGAACCCGTGACCGCGATGGAACCCTCCAGCGCGTAGACCGGCTTCTCGCCCTCGATCTGGTAGCACACGGTGGTGATCAATCCGTGCTCGGAACGCACCGGGGTCTCCCCCACGTTCATGAGCAGGAAACTGCCGGTGCCGTAGGTGTTCTTGCCCATCCCGGGTTCGAAACACGTCTGGCCGAACATGGCCGCCTGCTGGTCACCCAGGATGCCAGCGATCGGGACCTGTTTGAGGAACCCGCGGGCGCGGCCCTTGCCGTAGACCTCGCTGCTGCACCGGATCTCTGGGAGCATGGACATGGGCACGCCCACGGTCTCGCACAACTCCTCGTTCCATTCGAGGGTGTCGATGTTCATAAGCAGGGTTCGGGACGCGTTCGTTACGTCCGTGACGTGCACCCCGTCCTCGGAGCCGCCGGTCAAGTTCCACACGAGCCAGCTGTCGGTCGTACCGAAGAGCAGGTCCCCGGCCTCGGCGCGCTCACGGGCGCCCTCCACGTTGTCCAAGATCCACTTGACCTTGGGACCGGCGAAGTAGCTGGCCAGGGGCAGACCCGTGAGCTCGCGGAAGCGTTCCTCCCCGCCGTCCTTGGCGAGTTCGTCTACGATCTCCTGCGTGCGAGTGTCCTGCCACACGATCGCGTTATACACGGGTTTGCCTGTGTTCTTGTCCCACACCACAGTGGTCTCGCGCTGGTTGGTGATACCCACCGCGGCGAGATCGTCCTTGGTCAGCTCGGTCTCTGCGAGCGCGTCCGCGACGCAACGGCGGGTGTTGCGCCAGATCTCCTGTGCGTCGTGTTCGACCCACCCGGCGCGAGGGAAGATCTGCTGGTGCTCGTACTGGCCCACACCCATGATGGTGCCGGAATGGTCGAAGACAATGGCGCGGGTGCTCGTGGTGCCCTGATCGATGGCCATCACGTACTGGGGATCACCAGAACCTGTGGTCCTGGTACCTCGGGCGGTCTTGGTGGTGTTTGATGTGTTCATGGTGCTCACTCCTTGGGTCGAGGGGCGGGAATCGATGGGGATGCGTTCAGGGGATCAGAAAGCCGCACCCGGGAACAACTGGAAGACACCGCCGGCGAGCAACGCGCCGAGGATGGGACCCACGATCGGGACCCACGCGTAGCCCCAGTCGCTACCACCCTTACCTCGGATCGGGAGGATCGCGTGGGCGACGCGAGGGCCCAGGTCACGCGCGGGGTTGATCGCGTAGCCGGTGGGGCCGCCGAGGCTCGCACCGATCCCGACCACGAGCAGCGCCACGGCCAGGGGGCCCAGGCCGGAGGGGGTCCCGCCGAACATGAGGATGACGAAGACCAGGACGAACGTGGCGATCACCTCGGTCAGCACGTTCCACCCCGCGGAGCGGATCTCCGGTCCGGTGGAAAACGTGCCCAGCTTGGCGGCCGGGTCCAGCGGCTCGTCGTAGTGCTGCTTGTACGCGATCCAGCAAACCACGGCACCCAGGAAGGCACCCAGGAACTCGGCGGCCAGGTAGACCACGGTCGACGCGGCGGTGATGGCCACCCCCGGCGCGTAGACATCGGCTCCGGAGGCCCAGATGCCGACCGTCACGGCGGGGTTCAGGTGGGCGCCCGATTGCCAGGCGACGTACACGCCGGCGAACACGGCGAGACCCCACCCGAAGCTGATGAGCAACCAGCCGCCGGCATTGCCCTTGGTCTTGCCCAGGAGGTGGTTGGCCACGACACCGACACCCAGAAGGGTCAGCAGTGCGGTGCCCAGGACTTCGGACCAGAACACCGTACCCAGGGGCACCACTTCCGCCGCCTCCATGGGCAGCATCGCGTTCAAAGTGGTCATGGATTGACTCCTTGCAGTTCGTGTCGTTGGTGGGTGATTTGGACACACCGCCTCCCCATGGCGTGAGCCACCGGGAAGCGGTGTCGGCGGGAATGGGACGCCCGCCTACGTCACAGGGTGTTGAGCGAGGGGGCTGCGCTGCGCGCGGCCGCCGCGGAGGCGTCGTCCGTGGTCTGCGCGGCGGCGTCCTCGGCGGCGCACACGGCGCGGTAGGCCTGGATCTCCTGCTCCTTACGGGCGTCGTCCCAGCCCAGTTCGGCGGCGAGCAGATCGGCGACCTCCTCGACCGCGGCCAGACCGTGATCGGGCTGGTCGTAGGACATCCGGGTCCGGGTCTCGAAGACGTCCGAGACGTGCAGGACACCCTCGTGCCGCGCCGCCTGGACCACCTCGGCCCGCAGGTAGGCGGGCGCCGCCGCGAGCGGCCGGGCCAGATCCTCCTGCTCCGCCACGAGGTCCTCGATCTCCGTGATGGCCGATCCGTAGCGGTTCAACAGGTGGTCGACCATGTCGTCGCTCCAGCCGTGGCGTGCGCCGATCCGGTCCGCCTGCCGAGTCATGGGAACGTACCCGTTGGCACCGTGGAGCAGCGTCCGGTCGGTGACCGAGGGCAGGCTCTTGGCGCGCTCCTTGCCGAGCGCGAAGTCCACGGCGTCCTGGGCCATGATGCGGTAGGTGGTCAACTTGCCGCCGGCGATCGAGATCAGCCCCGGCGTCGCCTCCGCGACCGTGTGCTCGCGGGAGATCTTGGTGGACGCGGTTTCCGTGCCCTCCTTGACGCCCGGCTGCAGCAACGGCCGCAGACCCGCGTAGGTGCCCATGACGTCGTCCCGGGTCAGGGGCTCGTCCAGGACCACGTTCGCGTGTTCGAGTACGTAGTCGATGTCCGCGGCCGTGGCCACGGGGGCCGAGATGTCCTGCTCGTAGGGGGTGTCTGTGGTGCCGATGATCCAGTAGTGCTCCCACGGGATCACGAACAGCACCGATTTCTCGGTCTGCAGGATCAGGCCCACCTCACCGCGGATCCTGTCCCGGGGCACCACGATGTGGATGCCCTTGGATGCGAGCACCTTGAGGCCCCCGTCCGTGTGGGCCATGTCCTGGGTCTCCTCGGTCCACACGCCGGTGGCCGCGATGACCTTGCGGGCGCGGATCTCGTGCTGCGTGCCGGCCTCGAGGTCCGTGACGCGCGCGCCCACGACGGCGCCGTCGTCGTTCTTGAGGAGTTCCGTGACTCGCGTGCGGGTCGCGGCCAGGGCGCCGTAGCCCACGGCCGTGCGGATGAGCGTCAGCACCAGACGGGCATCGTCCACGCGACCGTCCCAGTACTTGACGGCGCCCACCATGACGCCCGGCTTGATGCTGGGGAACGCCTCCTTCACGCCGCGCTGCGAGAGCTGACGGTGGAAGGGCATGGACGCGACCTTGGAGCCCACGTGGGCCAGGGTGTCGTAGAGACCGACGCCCGCCGTCACGTACGGGCGCTCCCAGAACCGGTGCAGGATCGGGTAGAGGAAGGGGACGGGCTTCACCAGGTGGGGAGCCAGCGTGTACAGCAGGCGCTCCCGTTCGTGCAGCGCCTCCGTGACGAGCTTGAAGTCGAACTGTTGCAGGTAGCGCAGGCCACCGTGGACCAGCTTGGACGACCAGCGGGACGTCCCTCCCGCCCAGTCCTGGGCCTCCACGATGCCGGTGCGCAGCCCTCGCGTGGCCGCGTCCAGCGCGATGCCGGCACCCGTGATGCCACCGCCGATCACCAGGACGTCCAACTCGGCCCCTTCGCTCATTTCACGGAGCGCGGCCTGACGGGTCTCGGAATTCAATTGGGTGGCAGTCACAGTATCTTCCTCACTCAATGTCGGTGTGGATGCGGTGTGGCCCGCAGTTCTTGCGGACCACGCTACGCACTGGGATGTGACGTACATCCCATTTCGTAGCCGTGCGCACTACCATGTCGCGCCGATGCACGTATGCTCAACCTATTTGCACATGTGTGCACGGGAGGTGAGGGGCGATGCACGACGATTCACTGCTCTACCACGCCGCGGAACTGTACTTCGTGCAGGACATGACCATGGGTGCCGTGGCCGAGCGGCTGGGGGTCTCACGGTCCACGGTCTCGCGCATGCTGGCGGATGCGAAAGCCAGGGGCATCGTGACGATCACCCTGCGCCCACCCGACACACCCACGGACCGGCTGTCCCGTCGCATCCACGACACGTTCCGGGTCACGGCGCACATCGCGGGGACCCAGCGGGCGTCGCATAGCGGCCAACGACTCGACGCGGTCTCGCGCTACACCGCACAACTACTCGCGTCGTGGGTCCAGGATGGGACGTCCCTGGGGGTCGCGTGGGGCACCACGACCTCCGCGATCGCCTCTCACGTGCGCCACACCAACACCCAGGACGTCTCGGTGGTGCAGCTCAACGGGGCCGCCGGGCCGCGGACGGCCGGCACGGATACGTCCGCCCCACTGCTCTCGACGTTGGCGCAGGCCTTCAACGCCGAGCTGTACCCGTTCCCGACCCCCGCTTTCTTCGACTGGGAACAGACTCGGACGCTGCTCTGGCAGGAATCCTCGGTCCGCCGCATCCTCGCGGCCCGGGCGAGTGTTGACCTGGCGGTGTTCAGCGTGGGGGCCTTCCACGGCCCGGTGCTGTCCCAGGTCTACACGGAGGGCCACCTCAGCTCGTCCGAGCTGCGCAGTCTGAGCGCGCACCGCGTCGTCGGGGACATCTGCACCGTCTTCATCCGCGAGGACGGCAGTTACTCGGACATCGAGCTGAACCGGCGGGCCTCCGGACCCACCCCCGCGGATCTCTCCAGGATCCCCCGCCGTGTGTGCGTGGTGTCCGGGCGGCACAAGGTGCGCGGCATCGTGGGTGCGCTGCGGTCGGGCGCGGTGACGGACCTGGTGATCGACGACCTGACCGCCAAGGACGTGCTGGACCACGTGGACGGCGCGGGAGCACGGCCCTGACCACCCACCGTCGTAGCCGCGCCCTACGGCCGGGTGCCGCCGCGCACAATGTCGCGCAACCGGATCACGCGCTGCGCCAGGTCTCGTTCGTGGCCGTACCCCGTGGGCCGGTAGTAGTCCTTCCCCACGAGCTCGTCCGGCGGGTACTGCTGGGTGGCCACCGCGTTGGGCGTGTCGTGGGCGTAGACATAGCCCGCGCCGTGGCCGAGCTCGTTCGCGCCCGGGTAGTGCGAGTCCCGCAGGTGCGGGGGCACGGGCCCGGCACGTCCGGCGCGGACGTCCGCGATGGCCTCGTCGATGGCCAGGTACGCGGCGTTCGACTTGGGTGCGGTGGCCAGATGTGCGACGGCCTCGGCGAGCGGGATCCGCCCCTCGGGCATCCCGATTAACTGCACGGCCTGGGCGGCCGCGACCGCGGTCTGCAGCGCCGCGGGGTCAGCGAGACCGATGTCTTCCGACGCGCTGATGATCAACCGGCGCGCGATGAACCGGGGGTCCTCCCCGGCCTCGATCATCCGGGCCAGGTAATGCATCGCGGCGTCCACGTCCGAGCCGCGGATCGATTTGATAAACGCGCTCACGACGTCGTAGTGCTGATCGCCCTGCTTGTCGTAGCGCACCGCCGCGCGGTTGACGGCCTCCTGCGCGTGCTCCAGCGTCACGGTCACGACCGATGCATCGGGGGTTTCGCCCGCTGCCCCGGGCTCGGCCGCGCCGTCGTCCGATACCTCGGCTCCCGAACCCTCCGTGCCCGGGCCCTCGGCCCCGGAACGCGCGGCGCCATCGGCGTCGTCGTCCAACGCCGCCGTGTGGGAGAGCGCGACCGCCGCAGCCGCCTCGAGAGACGTGAGCGCCTTGCGCGCGTCTCCCCCCGAGACGTCCAGCAGGTGCTCGCGCGCCTCCGGACTCAGGACGACGGCACCGTCCAGCCCGCGCGGGTCGGTCACCGCGCGGTCGAGCAACTCCCCGATGTCCGGGCGCTCGAGCGGTTGCAGGGTCAGCAGCAGGGAGCGCGAGAGCAGCGGTGCGATCACGGAGAACGAGGGGTTCTCGGTCGTGGCGGCCACGAGGACCACCCACCCGTTCTCGACCCCGGGCAACAGCGCGTCCTGCTGCGCCTTGGTGAACCGGTGGATCTCGTCGAGGAACAGCACCGTGGTCCGCCCGTGCAGGTCGCGCGCGGTCAGCGCCTCGTCCATGACGCGCCGCACGTCCTTGACCCCGGCCGTGACGGCGGACAGCTCCACGAAGGTGGTGTCGTGGCCGCGCGCGATCACGTGCGCGATCGTCGTCTTGCCCGTGCCCGGCGGGCCCCACAGGATGACCGACGACGCCGCGGTCGGTCCCGAGCGACCCGCGGTCAGTCCGCGCAGGGGCGAGCCGGTGCGCAACAGGTGCTTCTGGCCCACGACCTCGTCCAGGGTGCGGGGGCGCATGCGCACGGCGAGCGGTGCGCGGGAGCGCGCGCGGGACGGGGTCCGATCCCTCGCGTGGGCGGATGGGCCGGACCCGTCCTCGCTCAGGGGATCCGGGACGTCGAACAATGCATCGCTCACGCCTCGACCCTACTGCCAGCCTCGGACACGCACGGGCCGCCGCGGGTTCAGCCGCGACGCGGGCGCTGCAGCTCGTCGCTGTCCACCACGAGGGTCACGGGCCCGTCGTTGACGAGCGAGACCTCCATGTGCGCACCGAACTCCCCGGTTTCCACCGGTAGACCGCGCTCACGTAGCGCCGCCACGAAGGCGTCGAAGAGGGGTTCGCTCACGTCCCCGGGGGCGGCGCGGGACCACGACGGTCGGCGCCCCCTCCGCACGTCCCCGTACAGCGTGAACTGGCTGACCACGAGCACCGGGGCCGAGCGGTCCTCGCACGAGGTCTCTCCCGGCAGGATGCGCAGCCCGGCGATCTTGGCCGCGAGCTGCGCGGCGATCTCCGGGGTGTCCGAGTGGGTGACCCCCACGAGTGCGACGAGTCCGGGGCCGGTGATCTCGCCCGTGCCCCGTTCCCCCACGGCGACACTGGCACGCGACGCCACCTGTAGCACGATTCTCATGCCCCCAGTCCATCACACTCGCACCCCGGCACCGTCCCACTGCTGACACGGCCCGTCCCATGGGGAAACGGGTTGCCCCGGGAGTGGAACCGGTCGTCCCGCGAGCGCGGCGGGTCACGCAACCGGACCGCGCACGAAGGCTGCGGGGCCACCGACCTCGGGGGGACATCCCGGATCGGCGGCCCCGCAGCGAGTAGCGACGGTGTCACGTGTCGATGGCGTTACTTCGCGTCGCCGCCCTTGTCGGCGGAGGCTGCCTCGCGCGGCGCTTCGGCCTTCTTGGGCTCGGGCTTGGCGTCCACGCCGGCTTCCTTGCGCTGCTGCGCCGTGATGGGCGCAGGCGCGGCGGTCAGGGGGTCGTAGCCGTTGCCGGTCTTGGGGAACGCGATGACGTCCCGGATGGACTCGGTGCCCGCGAGCAGCGCGACCACGCGGTCCCAGCCGAAGGCGATGCCGCCGTGCGGGGGCGCGCCGAACTGGAAGGCGTCCAGCAGGAAGCCGAACTTCTCCCGGGCGTCCTCCTCACTGAGCCCCATCACGCGGAACACGCGGTCCTGCACGTCCCGGCGGTGGATGCGGATGGAACCGCCGCCGATCTCGTTGCCGTTGCACACGATGTCGTACGCGTAGGCCAGCGCGGAGCCGGGGTCCGTGTCGAAGGTGTCCATGAACTCGGGCTTGGGGGACGTGAACGCGTGGTGCACGGCGGTCCACGCACCGGAGCCCACGGCAACGTCGCCGGACTCGACCGCCTCGGACGCGGGCTCGAACAGCGGCGCGTCCACGATCCACACGAAGGCCCAGTCATTCTCGTCGATCAGGCCCACGCGGTGGCCGATCTCCACGCGCGCGGCACCGAGCAGCGCGCGGGAGGTCTTGGCTCCGCCCGCGGCGAAGAACACGCAGTCGCCGGGCTTCGCGCCCACGGCCTCCGCGAGTCCGGCCTTCTCCTCCTCCGAGATGTTCTTGGCCACCGGCCCGGCGATCTCGCCGTCCTCCTTGAACAGCACGTAGGCGAGGCCCTTGGCGCCGCGCTGCTTGGCCCACTCCTGCCACGCGTCGAGCTGGCGGCGGGGCTGGGATGCACCGCCTGGCATGACCACGGCACCCACGTACGGGGCCTGGAACACGCGGAACGGGGTGTCCTTGAAGTACTCGGTGAGCTCCGTGAGCTTCAGGTCGAAGCGCAGGTCCGGCTTGTCGGAGCCGTAGTCGGCCATGGCATGGGCGTAGGTCATGCGCGGGATGGGGGTCGAGACGTCCACGCCGATCAGAGCCCACAGGGACGTCACGATCTGCTCGCCCAGGGCGATGACATCGTCCTCCTCCACGAAGGAGGCCTCAACGTCCAGCTGGGTGAACTCGGGTTGGCGGTCCGCGCGGAAGTCCTCGTCCCGGTAGCAGCGGGCGATCTGGAAGTACTTCTCGATCCCGCCCACCTGCAGCAGCTGTTTGAACAGCTGCGGGGACTGCGGCAGCGCATACCAGGAGCCCGGGGACAGCCGTGCCGGCACCACGAAGTCACGGGCACCCTCGGGAGTGGAACGGGTGAGGGTGGGGGTCTCCACCTCGGTGAAGCCCTGCTCGTGCAGCAGGGTGCGGGCCACCCGGTTGACCTCGGAACGCAGCCGCATGATGCGGGCGGGCTCCGGGCGGCGCAGGTCCAGGTAGCGGTACTTCAGGCGGGCTTCCTCGCCCACCTCCACGTGCTCGTCGATCTGGAACGGCAGGGGGGCCGCGGTGTTGAGCACGGTGAGCTCATCCACCATGACCTCGACCTCACCTGAGGGCAGGTTGGGGTTCTCGTTGCCCTCGGGGCGGCGCTCCACGGTGCCCGTGACCTGCAAGACGTACTCGTTGCGCAGCTGGTGGAACTGCTCCTCGTCACGCACCACGACCTGCGCCACGCCGGAGGCGTCACGCAGGTCCACGAACGCCACGCCGCCGTGGTCGCGGCGCCGGCCGACCCAGCCCGCCAGCGTGACGGTCTGTCCAATGTTCTCGACGGTCAACGTGCCGAGTTCATGCGTTCGCAACAAGTGCATTCACCTTTTCAATCAATGGGATGGTCGGGATCGCGGGCCGGCGGAGCGCGTCGCACCGAGTGCCCGCGGAGCCGCACCGGATCGGGCGCCCCGGAGCAGGGCGTGCTCCCGTCCCCGCGAGTCTACAAGCCGACGCCGCGAGCGCACGGCCGTCGCGCGCGGGCACGCCTCTCGGAGGACAGAGCCGGCGTCAGTCGTCCGTCGTGGCCGCGCGCAGCACCGTGGCGTGCAGGTCCTCGGCGGGCGGCTGCCACGATGCGGGGTCCGCGGCCACCTGCTCGCCCGAGCGGATGTCCTTGACCTCGTGGGTCGGGCTCCCGTCCTCGGCCACCGAGGAGAACCACACGAACGGGATGCCGCGGCGCTCGGCGTAGCGGATCTGCTTGCCGAACTTCTGGGCCGTGGCGGCCACCTCGGTCGCGATCCCGCGAGCGCGCAACTGCCCGGCGACGTCCTGCGCGGCGGACCACGATGCGTCGTCGTTCAGGGCCACGAGCACCGCGGAGGGCACCGAACGGGAGGCCTGGGCCATGGAGCGGGACAGAATCCGGGTGACCAACCGGGTCACACCGATCGACAGGCCCACACCGGGGTAAGTCTTCTTCCCGGAGGACGCGAGGGACTCGTAGCGACCACCCGAGCACACGGAACCGAGCTGTTCGTGACCCACGAGGACCGTCTCGTACACGGTGCCTGTGTAGTAGTCCAGACCGCGGGCGATGGACAGGTCCGCCACGACTTTGCCGGGGGCGCGGCGGGAGGCCTCCCCCACGACCTCGGCGAGTTCGTTCAGGCCTTCGTCCAGCAGGTTGTTGCTCACACCGAGTTCCCGCACGCGCTCCACGAAGGACGTGTCCTCGGTGCGGATCGCCGCGAGGGACAGCGCGGCCTCCGCCTGCTCGGGCGTGGCACCCACCGTGTCCTGGAGATTTCGGGAGACCTGCTCGGCACCGATCTTTTCGAGTTTGTCGATCTCACGCAGCACCGCGGGGGCGTCCGTGAGACCCACACCGCGGTAGAAACCCTCGGCTAGCTTGCGGTTGTTGACCCGCAGCACGAACGGCGGGATGGGCAGCTCGGACAGCGCCTCGATCATCACGAGCGCGAGCTCCACGTCGTAGCGGAACGCGAGCGTGCCGTCCCCCACCACATCGATGTCCGCCTGGGTGAACTCGCGCGCCCGGCCCTCCTGGGGGCGCTCGCCGCGCCACACCTTCTGGATCTGGTAGCGGCGGAACGGGAACGTGAGGTAGCCACTGTTCTCCACGACGTAGCGGGCGAACGGCACGGTCAGGTCGAAGTGCAGCGCCAGCGCGTCCTCGCGCGAGGAGTCCTCGTCCTGTTGCAGCCGGGAGACCCCGTAGACCTCCTTGTCGATCTCACCCTTGCGCAGCAACTGCTCCACGGTCTCCACCGCGCGCGTCTCGATCGAGGAGAAGCCGTGGAGTTCGAAGGTCCTGCGCAGGGAGTCCAGCACGTGTTGCTCCACGATCCGTTCCTCCGGGAGCCATTCGGGGAAACCGGACAGAGACGTGGTGCGGGCCATGGGTGGGAACTCCTCGGTAGTGGGTCTCGGGCGGTCCGGGGCTCGGCCTGTGCGCCGTGGAAGCCCCGGGCGGCGCGGCGTCGTCGTACGAGCAACCCCCGGAACCGGGGCATGCGCGAGCGCGGACGGTGTCAGCTGCCAGTCTAAGCCGCGCGGCTCGATAGGATGGCCGGTGTCCACCATGGGAAACCCCACCGCGACGCCCGCAGCTGCGGGCAGCGCCGGCGGGGTCGTGCAGAAAGAGTTGTAGCGGTGACAGAACGTACTGAATCCGACGACCGCCGTCCCGTCCCGGGACCGGCCACCCCCGCGGCGCCGTCGACCCCCAAACCCACCTCGAGCGCGGCACCCGCGCCCGCAACGGCGGCGGCTCAGCCACGTCCCGCGGAGGGCACCCACGCCGCGCTCGCCCCGGCCGATTCCGTGGAACGCGCTCGGGCCTTCGGCCGCGCGGACGAGAACGGCACCGTGTACGTGAGCGTGCAGGGCACCGAGTACGCGTGCGGGCAGTTCCCGGACGCCACGCCGGACGAGGCGCTCGCGTACTTCGCGCGCAAGTTCGACGACGCCGAGGCGCAGGTCGCACTGCTTGAACAGCGCATCGCCGCCAAGGCACCCGCCGGTGACATGCGCAAGACCGTGGACCATGTGCGCGAGCAGGTGGACGCGCACACCATGGTGGGCGATCTCACGGATCTCTCCACGCGCCTGGATACCCTCGAGGACGCGATCAAAGTGGCCCTGAACCGCGAACGCGAGGAGACCAAGGCCGCCAAGGCGCAGCAGCTCGCGCACCGCACCGCGATCGTGGAGGCCGCCGAGGAGGTCGCCGCGCAGGATCCCGCCAAGACGCAGTGGAAGCACTCGTCCGCGCGCATGGCGGAGCTGTTCTCGCAGTGGCAGGACCACCAGCGCTCGGGCGGACGCCTGTCCAAATCGGACGAGGACGCCCTGTGGAAGCGCTTCCGCAAGGCCCGCACCACGTTCGACCGGCACCGCAAGGCCTTCTTCTCGTCTCTGGACGAGACCAACGCCAAGGCCAAGCGCGTCAAGGAGGGCCTGATCAAGGAGGCCGAGGCGCTGTCCTCGTCCACCGAGTGGCGTGAGACCGCCGGGAAGTACCGAGAGCTCATGGACCGGTGGAAGGAGGCCCCGCGCGCGTCCCGCAAGGAGGACGACGCCTTGTGGGCCCGGTTCCGCGCCGCCCAGGACGCGTTCTTCTCCGCGCGCACCGCCGCGAACGAGCGGATCGATCAGGAGTACGCGGGCAACCTCACGGTCAAGGAGCAGCTGCTCGCCGAGGCCAAGCAGATCCTGCCCGTCAAGGACCTCGACGCCGCCAAGAAGCAGCTCGCGTCCGTCCAGCAGCGCTGGGAGGAGGCCGGTAAGGTCCCGCGCGCCCACATGCGCCGCGTGGAGAACGAACTGCGCGCCGTGGAGGACGCCGTGAAGAAGGCCGAGGACGACCGCTGGCGGCGCACCGACCCCGAGACCAAGGCGCGCTCCAACTCCATGCTGTCCCAGCTGGAGAACAAGATCGCCGACCAGCGCGCTGCCCTCGAGGCCGCCCGTGCGGGTGGCAACACCAAGAGGGCCGCGTCCCTCGAGAAGGACCTGGCCACGAGCGAGCAGTGGCTCGCCACGCTGCAGGCCTCGGCGTCCGAACTGCGCTGATTTTCTGCCGCTGACTGCAGGAACGCCCCCGTCCCCGGTGTGCCGGGACGGGGGCGTTCCACTGGTTCCTAAGGGTGGGGGCGTTCCTCGCCTCGGCGCGCGATGCGTACGGCACCGGCCCGCGCACCGTGGCGTGGGAGCGCGCCGCAGGTCTCGGCCCACGGGCGTTCTCCACAATCGGTGCGCTGCCCTGCCCTTCCGGTTCGCCGTGGGGTGGGATGGGTCCATGACCTCCGTGCTCACCGCTCGCGGCACCACCGCGCCCCTCGTCCTGCTCCCGGGCCACCCGTTCAGCCGCGCCGAACTGAGCGCGATGACCGAGGACGGTTTGTTGCGCCGCGAACTGCTCGACGCCTACGTACCCGCGACCACCGCCCCCACGCTCCAGTTGCGAGCCACGGTGGTGAGCAGGGTCGTGCCCGGGCACCTGCAACGGCGGGGTGTGCTGGGGCGGCTCGGAGCCGCGTGGTTCTACCGCTGCGCACCCGAGCCCTCGCCCGTGACGATCCTCGTGGACAAGTCCGCGCGCACGACCACCACGGTGCCGCCGGGCCTCGTGATCCACCAGACGGGGTTCGCGCCGCGGGACCTCGTGGTCCACCACGGCATCACACTGACCACTCCCCTGCGCACCGCCATGGACCTCGCGATACACGTCACCGGCCCGGCCGGCGACGCCGCTCTGCTCGCCCTACTGAGCGCACCGCGCCTGCACTGCTCACCGCAGCACCTGCTCGCCGAACTCGAGGCCCTGGCAAAGCTGCCGGGGCGCCGGGTCGCGATCGCTCGCGTCCGCAAGCTCGCACGGGCGCTCGAGGCCGGACGCGCGGGCGGACCCGTCAGGAGTTGACCGGGCGGTGTCCCGAGGTGCGGTAGACGTCGTAGACGCCGTCGATCCGGCGCACCTGGTTGAGCACGTGGTCCAGGTAGCGGGTGTCCCCCATCTCGAACGAGAACCGGGAGATCGCCAACCGGGATCGCGAGGTGTGCACCTGGGCCGAGAGGATGTTCACGTGGTTCTCCGACAGCGCCTTGGTCACGTCGTAGAGCAGGGACTTGCGGTCGAGGGCCTCCACCTGGATCTCCACGAGGAACAGGGAGGACTGGGTGGGCGCCCACGAGACGTCCTTGATCCGGTCGTCGTCCTCCGGGATGACCCGCATGTTGGCGCAGTCCTTGCGGTGCACTGAGATCCCGGACCCGCGCGTGACGAAACCCACGATCTCGTCCGGGGGCACCGGGGTGCAGCACCGGGCGATCTTGACGTAGACGTCCGAGGCCCCCTGCACGAGCACACCCGCGTCCAAGACGCCGGGGCGCACGGGGTGGGTCACCCGCGTGGTCTCGGCGAGGTCCTCCTCCGTGCCCTCGGCCCCGCCCAGGTGTTGCAACAACTTGTCGACGACCTGGTGGGCGCCGACGGCGTCCGAACCGATGGCTTCGTAGAGCGCCGCCACGTCGCCGCGGTTGAAGTCCTGGGCCACCGCGAGCAGCGCTTCGCTCGTGACCGTGCGCTGCAGCGGGAGGTGGTGTTTGCGCAGCGCCCGGGTGAGCTGGTCCTTGCCCCGCTCGATCGCTTCCTCGCGGCGTTCCTTGGAGAACCACTGCCGGATCTTGGTGCGCGCCCGCGGGGAGCCCACGAACTTGAGCCAGTCCTGGGACGGAGCGGCCTGTTCCGACTTGGACGTGAGGATCTCCACGCGGTCCCCGTGCTGCAGCCGGGAGGAGAGCGGGGCGAGCTTGCCGTTGACGCGCGCGCCGATCGTGCGGTTGCCCACCTCGGTGTGCACCGCGTACGCGAAGTCCACGGGCGTGGACCCCGTGGGCAGGGCCATGACCTCGCCCTTGGGCGTGAACACGTACACCTCGGCGGTGTTGATCTGATAGCGCAGCGAGTCCAGGAAGTCCGAGGAGTCCTTGGCCTCCTCCTGCCACGACACCAGGGAGCTGAGCCAGTTCAGCTCACCCTCCTTGGCCTTGGGGGTCGCGGAGTTCGCCTGGTTGACCTTGTCCTTGTACTTCCAGTGCGCGGCCACGCCGTACTCGGCGCGGCGGTGCATCTCGTGGGTGCGGATCTGGATCTCCACGGGACGCCCCGCGGGTCCGATCACCGTGGTGTGCAAGGACTGGTACATATTGAACTTGGGCATGGCGATGTAGTCCTTGAACCGCCCGGGCAGCGGCCGCCACTTGGCATGCAGCACGCCCAACGCCGCGTAGCATTCGCGCACGGAGTTCACGAGCACGCGCGCGGCCTGCAGGTCGTGGATCTCGTCGAAGTCCTTACCCCGCACGATCATCTTCTGGTAGATCGAGTAGTAGTGCTTCGGCCGGCCCGTGATGGTGGCCTCGATGCCGGAGGCGTCCAGCGCCTCGGCGATCTGACCGCGGATCTCCGCGAGGTGACGCTCGCGCTCGGGGGTGCGTTCCCCCACCATGCGCACGATCTCTTCGTAGACCTTGGGGTGCAGGGCCGCGAAGGACAGGTCCTCGAGCTCCCACTTGATCGTGTTCATGCCCAGTCGGTGGGCCAGCGGCGCGAAGATCTCGAGGGTCTCGCGCGCCTTGCGCCCGGAGGACTCGGAGGACACGAAGCGCCACGTCCGGGCGTTGTGCAAACGGTCCGCGAGTTTGATGACCAACACGCGGATGTCCTTGGCCATGGCCACGATCATCTTGCGCACGGTCTCCGCCTGCGCGTTCTCCCCGTATTGGATCTTGTCCAGCTTGGTCACGCCGTCCACGAGCGCGGCGACCTCCTCGCCGAACTCCTCGCGCACCTGCTGGAGAGTGTAGGACGTGTCCTCCACGGTGTCGTGCAGTAGACCGGCCACGAGCGTGGCACCGGTCATCCCGAGTTCCGCGAGGATCGTGGTCACGGCCACCGGGTGGGTGATGTACGGGTCCCCGGACTTGCGCTTTTGTCCCTCGTGGTGGGTGTCCGCGACCGTGAAGGCCCGCTCCAGGACCGAGAGGTCCTCCCCGGGATGCGTGTTCTGCACCGTGCGCAGCAGGGGCACCAGGATGGGCGAGCTCGGGACCGATTCACCGCTGAGCACCGAGAGGGTCGAGCGGGTGCGTTCACTGCGCCCCGGGAAGACCGCCCGCCCGAACACGGGCCGAGAGGCGGGTAGGACGAAATGGGTGCCCCCGAAGTCACCGCGCGCGACACTCGGGCGAGCGGGCGGGGCGGCATTGGGACGGGACGCCTCTTGAGCGGAGGGCGCGCCGGAGGACGTGACCGCGGAGCCCAGGGGTGCCTGGGCACCACCGTTCTCGGACTGGCTGGACATGATCCGTGGCCTCCTCATCGTCGCCGCGACCGCGGGAAGCCGGGCATGAGCCCCCGCGGGCTGATGTCCCAGTCTAAGCCCGCGCCGACACGCCGCGGACAACGGTGCGGATGTGCCACGGACACGGTACGGACGCGCCGCGGACGCAGTGCTCACGTGCCGCGGACGCGGTCCTGAGCGACGTCGTCGCCCGCACCGTTCGGTCACAGCGCACGTGGCCGGTCACGCCATGCGCGACCGGCCACGAGTGCGAGGTGTCGCGTCAGACCTCCACGGGATCCGCGCTCACCGGAGGGGCCTCGCCCGTGCGGTGCTCGAGCACCCGGCGGGTCTGCTCCCGCACGCCGGCTTCGCGGTCTCGCAACCACGAGTACAGGGGCGCGGCCACGAACAGCGTGGCGAGCGTGCCCACGATGATGCCCACGAACAGGGACAGCGAGAGGTCCTTCAACGTTCCGGCCCCGAGCAGGTACGCACCGATGAACAGGATGGACCCCACGGGGAGGATGCCCACCACGGACGTGTTGATCGAGCGCACGAGGGTCTGGTTCACGGCCAGGTTGACCTGTTCCCCGAACGTGCGTTTCCTGCGTTCCTCCGGGGCGCTGCCGCCCACGAGCCCCGCGGTGTTCTCACGCACCTTGTCGAAGACCACCACGGAGTCGTAGAGCGAGTAGGACAGCACCGTGAGGAAGCCGATCACCGCGGAGGGGGTGATCTCGAAACCCACCAGGGAATACACACCCGCGGTGATGACGATCGTGAAGAGCATGGCCGCGATCGCGGCCACGGACATCTTCCACGTGCGGAAGTACAGCGCCATGAGTGCGAGCGCGAGCACCACGAAGATCACGAGTCCCCACAGGGCCTGCCGGGTGACACCCTGGCCCCACGTGGGTCCCACGAAGTTGGAGGTCACCTGGTCCTCGCCCACGCCGTAGGCGTCCTGCAACTTGTTCTTCAGGGTCAGGGTCTGGTCGTCGTCGAGCTGCTGAGTCTGCACCCGCACAGTGCCCGGGGCGATGTTCGTCACGGTCGCCTCGTGGGCACCGGGGGTCTCCGCGACCGCCCGCTCGCCCAGGGAGACGTCCGTGGTGGACACGTCCGAGACCGTGAACTCGGAGCCGCCCGTGAAGTCGATCCCCAGGTTGAACCCGCCCTTGATCACGGGGATCAGCACGGAGATCACCACGAGGGCCAGGCTCACGGCGAGCCACGGTCCCCGCTTCTGGACGAAGGGGTAGGACCTGCGCCCGCTGTGCAGGTCATTGCCGAAACGCGCGAGTCGGTTGCTCATCGCTGGGTCTCCTCGGAATCGGGACGGGCGGTGGCCGCGGTGGAGCCGACGGACGTGTTCCCGTGGGCTCCGGCGGTGGACGACGGCGCTGCGCTCGCCTGCTGTGCTGCGCGGCGTCGTCGTTCGGCGATCGTGAGACCGTCACCGTCCTCGTGGCTGCGCAGCCGGCCGGCGCCGCGGTAGAGCGGGACGGCGTCGAGCGCTTCGGGATCCAGACCGGAGTGCCGCGCGCCGTTGCCGAAGTAGGGCGTGCGTGCGAGCAACACCATGATCGGGTGGGTGAACAGGAACACGACCAGCAGGTCCGCGATCGCGGTGAGACCGAGCGTGAACGCGAAGCCGCGCACATTGCCCACGGCCACGAAGTAGAGCACCACGGCGGCCAACAGGTTCACGGCCTTGGACGCGAGCACCGTCTGGCGCGCGCGTTGCCAGCCGTGGTCCACGGCGGCCGGGATCGTGCGCCCGGCGCGGATCTCGTCACGGATGCGTTCGAAGTACACGATGAACGAGTCCGCGGTCTGACCGATCGCCACCACGAGACCCGCGACGCCGGCCAGGGACAGCCGGTAGTTCGCGCCCCACCCCAGCAGGGTGATGGCCAGGTAGGTCACGACACCAGCCACGACGAGTGAGGCGATGGTCACGAGACCCAACCAGCGGTACTGGAACAGCGAGTAGATGCACACGAGCGCCAGACCGATCAGCCCCGCGATGATGCCCATCCGCAACTGGTTACTGCCCAGGGTTGCGGAGATCTGCTGCTCGGAGTCGATCGAGAAGGACACCGGCAACGCACCGTACTTCAACTGCTCGGACAGGAACTTGGCCTCGTCCTCGGTGAAGCTGCCGGTGATCTGCGCACGACCGTCCGTGATCACGGCGTTCATGGTCGGCGCGGAGACCACGGAACCGTCCAGCACGATCGCGAACCGGTTGCGTGCACCGTTCTGTCCACCCTGGCCAAGTCCGTAGAGCCGTTCGGAAAGTTCCTTGAAGGTCTGCGTGCCCTCGTCGTTGAACTGCAGGTTCACGGCGAACCCGCCCGTCGCGTGGCCCTGGGAGTTGGACGCCTGTGCGTAGGACGCCGTGGCGATGTCCGTGCCGGGGATCTCGACGGGGCCCAGGATGAACTTGGCGTTGCTCTGCGGATCGCACGCCACGATCGCCTTGTCCTGCGGCTGGGAGGCGCGCTCCTCCTGGGGCCGCGGCGCGCTGCAGTCGAGCGCCTCGTACCTGGCGAAGAGATCCCGCGTGACCCACTTGGGGTCGGACGAGTTCTCGGGCTCACCCTCCGGTTGGGGGATCGACGTGGGGTCGGTGCGCTGGTTCTCCGGGGTGGCCGCGCCGGAGCCCGAGACGATCACGGGACGGAACGCCATCTGCGCGGAGGTCTGGATCAGCTCACGCGTCTCGGACGAGGGCACACCGGGCATCGACACCACGATGTTGCGCCCGGACTGCGTGGTGATCTCCGCCTCGGAGACACCCGCACCGTCCACGCGCTGGCGGATGATCTCGACCGCCTGGTCGAGCTGCTCCTGGGAGATGTCCTGACCGGAGTTTTCCCCCTGCAGCGTGGGCGAGAGCACCATCTGCGTGCCACCCTCGAGATCCAGCGCCAGTTTGGGCGCCCACCCGGTGCGGTCGGTCGTCACACCGTAGACGAGGACCCCGGCGAGGATCGCGATCACCGCTGCAAGGGCCACCAGGGCCTTGCGCGCCGCCGACGCCCCCGCTCCGGAGCGGGGGCGCCGCTTCGCGGTACCCGTCCCGTTCCGACCGGACGTGCCGTTCGCCGCTGTGGTCCCGTTCCCGGGGGTCCCCTCCGACGTGCTGGAGGCCTTGGTGCGCCGCCAACGGGACCCGCCACGCGATCCCGGGGTCTGCGCCTTCTTCTCTACTGCCATTGGTGTCCTTCAACGTGTCCTCGACCGGGGCCGCGGCCCGGTCGACACATGAGAAACGGGCCGAGGTCCTCGGCCCGTGTCCCGGTGGGGGGGGGGGGGAAATCAGGTAGTGGGGTTACCGCGATCGTCGCGGTCGCCGGCGTCGCGCCAGGTCCGTTGCGAGGCATCCGGGGCCGCCGCGCCCGGTGTGGTGCCGGGCTGGGTGGCGCCGCGCTGGGTAGTGCCCTGCTCGCCGGCGGCCGTGGAACCGTCCACGGGGTCGACCGGATCCACGCGATGCGCCGAACCGGCCGCCTCGGGGGTACCGGCCTGGACGGACTCCGCCTCGACCACGCCGGGGGCGGCGGTGGCCGCGGACTCGGCGGGCAGCTCGTCCACCACGGTGGTCACGGTCTGGGAGTGCACCGTGACGAGCTGGCCCGGGGAGACCTCCAGGACTGCCTTGTTGTTCTCCCGGTCCATGTCCCGCAGGGTGCCGTAGAGACCGAAGCTCGTCATCACGCGCGTGCCCGGCTCCATGGTGGCCTGCTTGGCCTTCATCTGGGCCTGGGCCTTCTTCTGTCGGCGCATGGGCAGCCACAGCAGCAGGACCATGACCACGAGCATCACGGGCAGGAACCATGCGGTTCCGGCGCCGCCACCGGCAGCGTCCTGGGTCTGAGCGAGGATGGTCACGAAGGATCCGTTCTGTCGAGGTGCACGTACAGCGCGACCGGGCACGACTGCGCAGGGGTGCGAAGGTCCCGGCCGATCCTCCCCAGCTTAGGGGATGGATCTGGTCACGTGCTGGACGGATCCTCCGAGTCCGGTTCGGTGGCGAGCGCGGTTTTCAGCGCCGGGTCCTTGAACGCAGCGTGCTCGGGGACGTCGAGTCCCAGGTGCTCCCACGCCGCGGCCATGGCGATCCGCCCGCGCGGGGTGCGACCGAGCAGGCCCTCGCGGACCAGGAATGGTTCCGCGACGGTCTCGACCGTCTCGGTCTCCTCCCCCACGGCGATCGCCAGGGTGGACAGCCCCACGGGGCCGCCGTTGAACTTGTTCACCAGGGCCGAGAGCACGTTGCGGTCCAGGCGGTCCAGACCCCGGGCGTCCACCTCGTACATGTCGAGTGCGGATCCGGCGGCCCGCGCGTCGATGCGCACCACGCCGTGCACGAGCGCCCAGTCCCGCACGCGCCGCAGCAGTCGGTTGGCGATACGAGGGGTGCCGCGTGAGCGCGACGCGACCTCCGTGAACGCCTCGCTCGTCATGGTGAGGTCGAGCAGCCCGGCCGAACGGCGCAGCACGAGCTCGAGTTCCTCGACGGAGTAGAACTCCAGGTGACCCGTGAAGCCGAACCGGTCGCGCAGTGGCCCGGGCAGCAGCCCCGCGCGGGTGGTGGCACCCACGAGCGTGAACGGGGGCAGGTCCAGCGGGATGGACGTGGCACCGGCGCCCTTGCCCACCACGATGTCCACGCGGAAGTCCTCCATGGCCATGTACAGCATTTCCTCCGCGGGCCGGGACATCCGGTGGATCTCGTCCAGGAACAGCACCTCCCCGTGGGTCAGGGAGGACAGGATGGCCGCGAGGTCACCGGCGTGCTGGATCGCGGGACCGGACGAGATCCGCAGGGGGACATCCAGCTCCTGCGCGATGATCATGGCCAGGGTCGTCTTGCCGAGGCCTGGAGGCCCGGACAGCAGCACGTGGTCCGCGGTGCGCCCGCGCAGCTTGGAGGCCTCGAGCACGAGGGACAGCTGCGCCCGTACCCGCTTCTGCCCCACGAAGTCGTGCAGGGTCCCCGGGCGCAGGGACGCCTCGAGCTGCTGGTCGTCGTAGTCGCCCTCGGCGCCCACGAGACGTTGTTGGCCCACCGATCCACGTTCCTCCACGGCCATGCTCACCGCCCCCTGGTCCGCGTGTGGGACGTGGCCTTGGCGGTGCCGAGCCAGGACAGCACGGCGCGCAGGATCTCGGCCACGTTGGCGGACTCCGCCAGTTCCGGCTGGGTCTCTAGGGCGTCGTCGATCCCGCGGGCCGCGTCCTTCTCGCTCCAGCCCAGACCCGTGAGAGCGTCCACGACCTGCTCACGCCACACCTGCATGCCGGGCTGTGCGCTCTGCTGCGGCGCGGGGTCCGGCAGGACGAGCTTGTCCGCGAGTTCCAGGACGATGCGCCGCGCGGACTTCGGTCCGATCCCGGGGACGGCCGTGAAGGCCTTGTCGTCGCCGGCGGCGATCGCGCGCCGGGCGTCGTCGGGCCCGAGGACAGAGACCGCGGCGAGCGCGGTGCGCGGGCCCACCCCGGAGACCCCGAGCATGACGGAGAAGATCTCCTTCTCGTCCGCCTGGGCGAAACCGAACAGCACCGGCGCCTCGTCCTTGCGGGCGATGTACGCGGTGTGCAGGTGCGCGGTGGCACCGACCCGCAGCCCGGCGAGCGTGCGGGGGCTCGCGTTGACCTCGATGCCGAAGCCCGAGACCTCCACCACGGCGAACGTGGCGCCAACGAAACGCACCTCACCGGTTATCGAGGCGATCACGGTGCCCCTCCCCTCCCACGGCCGCCGGCCGAGAACGTCGGTGTGTCCGAACGCGCCGCGACCTGGGGCAGGACGTGGCGCGCCGTTCGAACACGTGTACGAATTCCTGCCCGTCACTGTACCAAGCGCCGGGGACACCCGGAACGAGTGCTCCCGCTCGTGAGGCGGGCCCGCAACGGGAGGCTCAGGACACCCGGCCGCGCCGCCCGCGGGTACCGGTCGCTGCGCCCGGCGCGCGGGACGCGGCCGTACCTGATGCGCGCGGCGCGGTGGCACCGGGGGCTCGCGACGCGGTCTCGGCGCGTCGCCACGCCTGCTGCGCCGGAGTCAGTGCGGCACCCCGGCGGGTCTGCATCGGGCGCGAACCCGAGTGGGTGGACGTGCGCTCGGCCGCGTTGACACCGGCCATCCCACCGCGCCACCCGTGGCACACGGCCAGGGCCAGCGCGTCGGCGGCGTCCGCGGGCCGCGGCGGGGCGTCCAGGCGCAGGATGCGCACGACCATGCGGTTCACCGATTCCTTGTCCGCGGAGCCGTCCCCGGTGACCGCGGCCTTGACCTCGGACGGGGTGTGCCACGCGACCGGGATGCCCCGCGCCGCGGCCGCGGCGATCACGACGCCCGTGGCCTGGGCCGTGCCCACGACCGTGGGAGCGTTGTTCTGCGCGAACACGCGTTCCACGGCCACGACGTCCGGGCGGAAGCGGTCCATGAGTTCCTCGGCGGCCCGCATGATCGACAGCACGCGGTGTTCGAGGGCCTCGTGCGCGCGCGTCCCGCTCACCTGGACGTGCACGAACGTTCCGGTTCGCTGCGCGGACATGTCCACCACGGCGAAACCGCACCGGGTGAGACCGGGGTCCACCGCGAGCACGCGCTGTTGGGACTGCCGGGCCACCACGGGACTCACGGAATTACTCGTCGTCCTCGAGCACGGCCATGACCTCGGCCGGGATGTTGGCGTTCGAGTAGACGTTCTGCACGTCGTCGAGCTCCTCGACCGCGTCCGCGAGCTTGAGGAACTTGCGGGCGCCCTCGGCGTCCAGGTCCACCTTCATGGTGGGGCGGAACTGGGGGTCGTCGTTGTTGTACTCGAGACCGGCCTCGTCCAGGGCGGTGCGGATAGCGGGCAGGTCGGTCGCCTCGCTGACCACCTCGAAGTCGTCGGACTCGTCGAGCACTTCCTCGGCGCCGGCGTCGAGCACGGCCATCAGGACGTCGTCCTCGGTGAGACCGTCCGTCTTGGCGACCTCCACCACGCCCTTGCGCTCGAACAGGTACGCCACGGAACCGGAGTCCGCCATGGTGCCGCCGTGGCGGGTCACGGCCACGCGCACCTCGGAGGCCGCGCGGTTCTTGTTGTCCGTGAGGCACTCGATGTACAGCGCGGTGCCTTGCGGGCCGCGGGCCTCGTAGAGGATCTCGGTGTAGTCGATCGTCTCGCCCGTGAGCCCGGCGCCGCGCTTGATCGCGCGGTCGATGTTGTCGTTGGGCACCGAGTTCTTCTTGGCCTTGGAGACCGCCAGTTCGAGCGCGGGGTTACCCGAGGTGTCCGCGCCGCCCATGCGGGCCGCGACCTCGATCCCCTTGATGTACTTGGCGAACGCCTTGGCGCGCTTGGCGTCGATCGCCGCCTTCTTGTGCTTGGTCGTGGCCCACTTGGAGTGACCTGACATGAATGACCTCCTCGAAAGAATGCGTCCGGCCCCTGCGGGCCGGACACGGATCGACCTCCATGATAACGAGCGCGGGGCGTGGCCCGTCAGCGCGGGCGCGACGCGGCGACGTCGCGGGCGCGCTGGGCGAGCGTGTCGTCGAGTTCCCCCTCCGGCAGGGTCTCGCCGCGCAGCTCGAGCGCCGCCGCGAGCAGGAAATCCGCGACGCGCGGGTTCTTGGGCAGCAGCGACCCATGCAGGTAGCTGCCCAGCACGTTCGCGGTGCGCGCACCCTCCGTGGCGTCCTGCCCGTTGTTGCCGGCCCCCGAGGCGACACTCGCGAGGGGTTGTTGCCCGGCGCCCAGGTGGGTGAGCCCCGAGTGGTTCTCGTAGCCGACGATCGTGCCCAGGTCCGCGGACTCGGTCACGATGTTGCCGATCAGCCGTTCCGGACCGGCCACCGTCTCGAGGTCGAAGATCCCGATCCCGGACAGTGTCTCCCCGGCCCCCGTGCGGAAACTGTGCCCGAAGAGCTGGTAGAGCCCGCAGATCGCGAGCATGGGCACGCCTCGGGCCACGGCCTCGTGCAGTCGCGGTGCCACCACGACGAGGTCGTCGGCCACGCGGAACTGTCCCGAGTCCTGTCCTCCGCCGCCCACGAAGAGGTCGGCGTTCTCGGGCCACGGGTCGCCGGGGTTGTAGTCCACGATCTCGGTCTCGAGGCCGCGGCGTTCGGCGCGGCGCTTGAGCGTGAGTGTGTTGCCCCAGTCGCCGTAGATGTTCATGTCCCGGGGGTAGAGCTGCACGATGCGCAGCGCCCCGGCGGTGTCGTGTGCCACGGTGTCCTCCTAGATGGCCGCCACGTGCGTCATGTCGCCCAGGATCCTGCGCAGGGAGAGCATGGCCGTGTACGTGCAGAAGATTCTCATGGGGCGCTCCCCCGAGTCCGCGATGAACCGGCGTAGCGCGTCCTCGAGGTCCGGTTCCACCGCGGCCACGCGCACGAGGTCGTAGTCCAGGCGCAGCGCCATGTCCCACGCGCGCACGCCCGAGACCATGTCCACGCCGCCGTCGCGCAACGCGTCGAAGTCCACGTCCCACAGCCACGAGACGTCCCGGCCGTCCGCGTACTGGTCGTTGATCGCGATCATCGTGGCGTAGTCCTGCGCGGAGGCCGAGGCCAGGGAGAGCCGGAAGCCCGCGGGGTTCTTCACGAGCAGCAACTGCAGGGGCTTGTCCTGGACCGTGATGGTTTCCCCGCGACCGAACGCCGGGGTGACCTCCCCCAGTTCGGCCACGAGGGAGGGGACGTCCGCGACGTCGCCGAGCACCTGCAGGCTCGTGGCGAGGGCGGCCGCGGCGTTGTACTGGTTGTAGACGCCGTACAGGTCCACCGTGGCGTCGTGCTTGCGCCCGCGCACGTCGAGTTCCACGCTGCGCGCGTTCACGGCCTCGAGCACGACGTCGGCGTCGGGCCGACGCGCGGACGGCACGTGCGAGTCCTGGGCGCCGGGGTCCACCTGTCGTAGCCCGTCACGCATGTCGTCGTCGGACGGGAACATGGGGCGCAGTGCGTCCGAGAGCCCGAACCAGCTCACGGCGGTGCCCTCGGTCACGTCCTGGGCGAGGCTCGCGATCCGAGGGTCCTCGCGGTTGAGCACGACCGTGCCCGTGGTGGCGCGCGCGACCTGGCTCAGCATCCGGCGCGTGGTGTCGATCTCCCCGAACCGGTCGAGCTGGTCCCGCATCACATTGAGCAACAGCGAGATCCGGGGCCGGACCTGCTTCACGAAGTGCACCGCGTGGGCCTCGTCCAGCTCGAGCACCGCGACGTCCGCCACGAGCCGACCGAACGCGTCCATCTCCGCGAGCAGGGACGCCGCGACACCGCGCACGAAGTTGGAGCCCGTGCGATTGGTGAACACGCGCAGTCCTTGTGAACGCAACAACTGGACGGTCATCTTGGTCGTGGTGGTCTTGCCGTTGGTGCCGCTGATCACCACCACGCCGAGTGGCAGCTTGGCGAGCTCCTCCGCGACGAACCCGGGGTGCAGTTTCTCCATGACCAGGCCGGGGAAGGCGGAGCCACCGCCGCGCAGGCTCGACGCCCAGCGCACCCCCTGGCCGAGGACACGTACGAGTGGTCGGGACATGGTCTCCATCCTAGTGAGCGGGCGGATTCGCCCGGCGGGGCGGTCCGGGGCCCGCGGGGGGTCAGTCCCGGGGCCACGCGCGGGCGATGTCCTCGCGCGTGGCCGCCAGGGTCTGGATGAGGGGTTTGGTGTGGGCGACGACGGGCATGAAGTTCGCGTCCCCCGTCCAGCGCGGGACCACGTGTTGGTGCAGGTGCTCGGACAGCGAACCGCCGGCGGCCTGGCCCAGGTTGAGTCCCACATTGAACGCCGCGGGGCTGGCGACGTCCCGGATCACGAGGACCACGGTGCGGGTCAGCGTGTTGAGCTCCCACAGTTCGTCGTCCGTGAGCTCCGTGAGCTCCGCCACGTGGCGGTACGGGCACACGAGCACGTGGCCCGGGTTGTACGGGAAGAGGTTGAGCACCGCGAAGCAGTGCTCCCCGCGGTGGACGATCAGCGCGTCCTCGTCCGAGCGGCCCGGCGCGGTGCAGAATGGGCAGCCCGGAGGCTGCTCCACGGACGTCTCCTCCCCGCGCACGTACGCCAACCGGTGCGGGGTCCACAGCCGTTGGAAACCGTCCGGGTCGCCGGGCAGTTCGAACTCGTCCCGGCTCACGCCCTCCCCGTCCGACGCCGCGGCGTCCGGGGCGCTCACGACTGTCCCGACGCCGCGTCACCCGCCGCGGTGTCGGCCGCGACGGCGCCGTCCCCTGCGGCCGGGGCCTCCGGGGTGTCCTGCGCGGGCGCCGTGGGGTCTGCGTTCTGACGCCGATCGATGTGGCCCGTTATCAGTTCCACCGCGTCCTGCTGGGACACTCCGTTGTACTGCGAGCCATCGCGGAAGCGGAACGAGACGGTACCGGCCTCGGCGTCGTCGCCCCCGGCGATCACGACGAACGGGATCTTGTCCTTGGAGGCCGTACGGATCTTCTTGGGGAACCGGTCCGAGGACGTGTCCACCTCCACACGTACGCCGCGTTCGCGCAAGGCCTGAGCGAACTCGTCGAGGTAGTCGTCGAAGGCGTCCGCCACGGGGATCGCCCGGACCTGGGTGGGCGACAGCCACACCGGGAACGCCCCCGCGTAGTGCTCGGTGAGCACGCCCATGAACCGCTCCACGGACCCGAACAGGGCCCGGTGGATCATCACGGGCCGACGCCGGGTGCCGTCCGACGCCTGGTATTCGAGGTCGAAGCGCTCGGGGAGGTTGAAGTCGAGCTGGATCGTGGACATCTGCCACGTGCGCCCGATCGCGTCCCGCGCCTGCACGGAGATCTTCGGGCCGTAGAACGCCGCTCCCCCGGGATCCGGTACGAGCTGGAGCCCCGAGTCCTGGGCGACCTCCTGCAGGGTGCGGGTGGCCTCGTCCCAGATCTCGTCCGAACCCACGAATTTCTCCGGGTCCTTGGTGGACAGCTCCAGGTAGAAGTCGTCCAGACCGTAGTCCTTGAGCAGGGACAGCACGAAGTTCAGTGTGCTGGTCAGCTCGTCCTTCATCTGCTCACGCGTGCAGTAGATGTGGGCGTCGTCCTGCGTCATCCCACGCACACGCGTGAGGCCGTGGATCACACCGGACTTCTCGTAGCGGTAGACCGCACCGAACTCGAACAACCGCAGCGGCAGTTCCCGGTAGGAACGGCCCCGGGAGCGGTAGATCAGGTTGTGCATGGGGCAGTTCATGGGCTTGAGGTAGTAGTCCTGGCCCGGTTTGGTCAGCTCACCCGTGGCCGGGTCGCGCTCCTCGTCCACGTGCATGGGAGGGAACATCCCGTCCCGGTACCAGTCCAGGTGACCCGAGACCTCGTAGAGATGACCCTTGGTGATGTGGGGCGTGTAGACGAACTCGTACCCAGCCTGGGCGTGGCGCTCGCGGGAGTAGTCCTCCATCTCCTTGCGGATGATCCCGCCCTTGGGGTGGAACACCGGCAGCCCGGAACCCAGTTCGTCCGGGAAGGAGAACAGGTCCAGTTCCACACCCAGCTTGCGGTGGTCGCGGCGCTCGGCCTCTGCCAATCGTTCCTTGTACTCGCGCAGTTCGTCCTTGGTGGGCCATGCCGTGCCGTAGATCCGCTGCAGCTGCTTGTTCTTCTCGCTCCCGCGCCAGTACGCGGCGGCCGAACGCATCAGCGCGTAGCCGTTGCCGATGTGCTTGGTGTCCGGCAGGTGCGGGCCGCGGCACAGGTCCCGCCACACCACGTCCCCGCTCTTACGGTCCAGGTTGTCGTAAATCGTGAGGTCACCGGCGGCCACCTCCACCGAGGCACCCTCCGCGGACTCGTCCATGGCACCGGAGCCGGGACCGCCGGCCAGGTCGATGAGTTCGAGCTTGTACGGCTCGTCCGCCATCTCCGCCCGGGCAGCGTCCTCGCTCACGCTGCGCCGGCGGAAGATCTGGTTCTTGTTCACGATCTTGAGCATCGACTTCTCGAGCTTCTTCAGATCGTCCGGGGTGAACGGCTCTTCGACGTCGAAGTCGAAGTAGAACCCGTCCGTGATGTAGGGCCCGATCCCCAGTTTCGCGTCCGGGCGCAGCTCCTGCACGGCCTGGGCCATCACGTGGGCCGTGGAGTGGCGCAGCACCTCGAGGCCCTCGGGGTCACCGATCAGCACGCGCTCCACGGTGTCCCCGTCCCGCACCTCGGTCGCGAGGTCCTTGAGCTCACCGTTGACGTGCGCCACCACGACGTCGCGCTGCTCGCTGTACAACTCCGCGGCCGTGGTGCCCTTGTCCACGGTGCGTGACTCGCCGTCCACCGTCAACCGCAGGGAAGGGGCATCCGTCATGGTGTTTCTCCTCGTCAGATCTTGGGTGCGCCCGCCCGTACCGGGGGCGGGCCGTCGTGCAGGACTCGCGCGCTGGACGCGCCGACGACCTCATTGATGCTACCGCCCCGGCCCCGCCGCCACGAAGACGGGCACGACGCCGCTGCGGGGCCGCGTCCGTGCGGACCGCGCCTCTCCGACCGAGCCGACCGCCTCCACGACAGCGCAGTGCGCGGACGCGGGCGTGCCCCGGCGCGGTTGTACCCGGACATGGCTGTACCCCGGGCCGGAACCCGGGGTACAACCGTCAGTGCTCACACGGCGTCAGCCGCGCGCCGCGGATCAGCGGCGGGGAGCCTCGCCGTCACGGCCGAGGTCACCACGATCGACGTCGGTCTCGACATCGACCTGTTCCTTGCGGACGTCGGCCTCGACGCGCTGGGTCTCCTGGACGGTCTGCTTGTTCAGCCCGACCTCTTCCACGGCCACGGCTTCCTTCTGGACGACGGGACGCTCCTCGTGCAGGGTCACGTCCACCTCTTCCTCACCAATGGTGCCGTTGTCCACGCGAGCGTTCGTGTCGTTGATCGGCGTGCGCTCGACGGTGACCTCTTCGCGCTCGACGGGGACGTCCACGGTCTCGTGGTCGGTCACGACGTACTTGCGCAGGCGGGCGTGGCCGGCCTCGCGCTCCTGCGTGCCCACGTTGAGGCGCTCCTCGTGGCGGACCACGGAGGCCTCGTCACCGGCGGTCGCGGCGACGTCGCGGCGGTCCTGGTCCACGGCGTCGCGGTCACGATCGGCGACATCGCGATCGGCGGCGGCGGTGCCGGCGACACCCGCGGTACCAGCGGCAGCGGTGGTGCGATCACGATCGGTGCCCGCGGTACGGTCGTCGTTGTAGTTCAGCTCGTAGTAGCGGTACAGCTCCTCTTCCTCGGCCGGGGAGAGGTGCTGGTCGGCGTCGACCTTCGGAGCGTCCTTGATGACGTCCTTGGTGTAGGGCAGGACCACACGGTCGCCGTCCTGACGAGCGCCCTTCACAGGAACGAAGTTCTCCTTGGCGCCGAACAGACCGGTGTTGACGGTCAGGAACGTCGGCTCGCCCGAGTTGTCGTCCAGGAAGACCTGCTCGACCTTGCCGATCTTGTCACCGTCGGAACCGTAGGCCGTGCTGGACAGAATTGCATTCACGTCGAACGTGGTCATCGCATTAACTCCTCAGTAAGTCTCTGCTGCCGGCGCACGGTTTGTGCGCCGTAGGCCGCCGCACCCGCAATGGGTGTGTGGTCTGGCTTCGTGACCCATATTACGACCCACGTAGTGACGCGCCACTGATTTCCCGCACGTTTCTCTCACGGGGAAACCGGCGCGCCGTTGCCGCGGGAGCGCCGCGGCATGTGATTACCAGCGACACTGGCGTGGGGCCTGCGGGATCACGTCGGTGTCGTAGGGCACAATGGGCTGGACCACGTGAGATGGACCCCCGGGCTCGCACCGGGGCATCCGAGAACCGACGACACCGGACGAGGACGGAGCCGCACCGTGTGGGACGCACTGGTCAACAATCCCTGGATCCTGTGGCTGATCGTGATGCTGGTGCTCGCAGCCATCGAGATGCTCACCCTGGACTTCCTCTTTCTCATGATGTCGCTCGCCGCCCTGGTCACCACCGGCGTGAGCCTGGTCGTGGACAGTTTCACCGCGCAGGTGGTGATGTTCGCGCTGGTGTCGGTGCTGCTGATCTTCTTGATCCGCCCGATCGCCCTGCGACGTCTCAACAGGTCCGCGCCCACGACCCGCTCCAACACCGATCGCCTCATCGGGCTGCGGTGCATGGCGCTGGAGCCCGTGAGCCAGCACAGCGGCCTGGTGCGCCTGGAGGGGGACATCTGGACCGCCCGCACCGCCACGGCCGCCGCCCTGCCCGCGGGTAGCACCGCCTACGTCCACCGCATCGAGGGGGCCACCGCGGTCGTCGCGGACGTGGCCCCGGTGCCCACGCAGACCAACCCCGGGCGCGGCGTCCGACCCTGACCCCGGACGAGCGCCCCGGCGCACCGCCGAACCCCCACCGAAAGGACCCCATGTCCATCGTCATCATCGTCCTGTTGGCCGTGGTGGTGCTCGCCGCGGTCATCGCCCTTATCAAAGCGGTGCGGATCGTCCCGCAGTCGCGCGCGGGCATCGTGGAGCGACTGGGCAAGTACCAGTCCACCCTCAATCCCGGGCTGCACTTCCTCATCCCCTTCATCGACCGGTTGCTGCCCCTGATCGACCTGCGCGAACAGGTCGTGCCGTTCCCCGCCCAGTCCGTGATCACCGAGGACAACCTGGTCGTGGGCATCGACACCGTGGTCTACTTCCAGGTCACTGATCCCCGCGCCGCCACGTACGAGATCACCAATTACATCCAGGCCGTGGACGAGCTCACGAGCGCCACGCTGCGTAACGTGGTGGGTGGGTTGAACCTCGAGGAGACCTTAACCTCCCGCGACAAGATCAACGCGGAGCTGCGCGGCGTACTGGATTCCACGACCGGGCGCTGGGGCATCCGGATCTCCCGCGTGGACATCAAGGAGATCACTCCCCCGCCGTCCATCCAGGACTCCATGGAGAAGCAGATGCGCGCCGAGCGTGACCGCCGCGCCGCGATCCTCACCGCCGAGGGCGAGAAGCAGTCCCAGATCCTCACCGCCGAGGGTGAACGTCAGGCCGCCGTGCTCTCCGCGGAGGGTGACGCGAAGGCCGCGATCCTGCGCGCGGACGGTGAGGCGCAGGCCATCTCCAAGGTATTCGACTCGATCCACCGCGCCCGCCCCACCCAGAAGCTGTTGGCGTACCAGTACATCCAGACCCTGCCCAAGGTCGCCGAGGGCACGGCCAACAAGGTGTGGATGATCCCCGCCGAGTTGAGCACCGCGCTGCGCGGTGTGGGTTCCTACCTCAACCCCGGCGCGTCGGACGGCCCCGAGGACGACGAGTACGAGGACGAGGCCCCCGTGGCACCGGACCTGCCGGAGAGCGCCCCCATCGTGGAGCACGAGACCGTCAAGGTCACCGAGAAGGACCTGGAACCGGACCTCACCTTGACGGACCCGAGCGAGTTCGAGATGCCGGATTCGCCCTACACGTCCCCGATCGCCCAGGAGGCCGCCGATCCCCACGTGGACGAGGTCAACCTGCCGGTCACGGACTCGGAACCCACGACCGCCGGCACCACAGGGACGGATGCCGAGTCCGGCTCGTTGCCCCGGCACGCCCGCCCGGAGGCCCCCGAGACCGACCCGGGGAATGAATCCCGTTGACTCCCCGTTACGCTGGGGAACGAAGGGTGGGCCCGCGAGGACGGGACGCCGGGTGTGAACGCACCGCAGCGTCGTCGTCCCGCGGCCCACGAAAAAGTACGTCGGGAAGGATCGTCGCGTGAGTGATCGCAGCCTACGAGGGATGCGCCTGGGCTCCCAGTCCATGGAAACCGAGGCCGGGGTGGAGCCCGCGCCGCGTCAGCGCGTGGAATACCGCACCGCGGACGGCGAGTCCGTGTCCGTGATGTTCGCGGCGGAGGCGGAGATCCCCCCGGTGTGGACCACCAAGACCGGCCAGGAAGCCATCCTGGTCAACGGTGAGAAGCCCGAGAACCCCAACGAGAAGCACCAGCGCTCCCACTGGGACATGCTCCTGGAGCGGCGCAGCATGGAAGAACTCGAGCAGACCCTCGAGCAGCGGCTGGCGTTCTACAAGGAGCAGCACGCCCTCTGATTCCCCCGGGCGGTCGGTGATCGACCGCCGACACACCGACGGAACGACCCCCGCCCGATGGGCGGGGGTCGTTCCGTCGGACGAACAGCAGGTGCGCGCGAGCCCATGCCGGCGCGGTGGCTCGAACCGACCCGCGAGCCGGCCGGGCACGGGACAGCGGCCCGGTCAGCGGCCCAGGCCCAGCTTCCCGGCGAGCGTGCGCGCACGGGCCGTGAGGCCCCACTTGGCCACGCTCGTGGCGGCCTCCACGGTGACGTCGTTGCTCATCTTGGACGCGCCCTCCTCGCGTTCGACGAACGTGATGGGCACCTCCACGATCTTCAGCCTCAGGCGCTCGGCGCGCCACGCGAGGTCGATCTGGAAGCAGTAGCCGCGCGAGCGGACCGAGTCCAGGTCCAGGGTCCGCAACGTGGTGTCCCGGTAGGCGCGGAAGCCACCCGTGATGTCGTGGATGGACGTGCCCAGCAGGACACGCGAGTAGATGTTGCCACCGCGCGAGATCAGCTGTCGCTGCAGTGGCCAGTTCTCGGTGCGCCCACCCGGGACGTAGCGCGAACCGATGGCCATGTCCGCGCCCTGCTCCACGGCGTCGAGCAGCAACGGCAACTGCTCGGGCTGGTGGGAGCAGTCCGCGTCCATCTCCACGAGGACGTCGTAGTCGCGCTCGAGACCCCACGCGAAACCGGCCAGGTACGCAGGCCCCAGGCCCTCCTTGGCGGGTCGGTGCAGGACGTGGATGTTGCCGTCCCGCTCGGCCATGGCATCGGCCATGTCACCGGTACCGTCCGGGCTGTTGTCGTCGGCGACCAGCACGTGGGCGTCCGGCACGGCGGCGCGCAGCCGCTTGATGACCGTGGGCAACGATTCACGTTCGTTGTACGTGGGGATGATGGTGAGAACTCGCACCGGGCGTCCTTTCATGCCGCTGGTAGCCGGGCACCCGAGCCCGGACAGACCACTGGGCGGGCCCATCCGCCTTCGGACCAGAGCGGCCCGAAGGGCGCGCGCTGTTTTCTAAGGACGGATGAACCCACCCGGCAGTAAGAACTCAGTCTAACGTCAGGGGCGATCAGGACCAAGATGAAAACGCTACGTCACGGGCGCGGTTCCGCGCCGCTCACGAGCGTCCCGGCCACCACGGTGGCCTCGCACCGCGGCAAGCGGGAATCGTCGAGCGCGGGCAGGACGGGCGTGCGCGCCCGCGGGTCCGTGCTCCACGACGCGCCCGTGCCCTGGGCCTGTTGCACCATGACGGATTCGGCATCCCACACCGCGAGCGTGGCCTCCGCGCCCGGTGCGAGCTGCCCCGCGAGGGGTGTGCCCCCGCGGTGAGCACGCCACACCCCGCGGGTCAGAGCCAGGAACGCAGCGCGCGCGGAGGTGCGCAGGTGCTCGTCGGGTGCCTCGAGGGCCGCCTTGACGGCGGTCCACGGATCGGGGTCGTCGGTCATGAGCGTCACGGGCACACCGGCACGGGACAGGTCCCGCAGCGGCGCCCGTCCGGGCACGCACGAGACGGTGATCGCCAGATCGGCCAGGTGTTCGCACTGGGCCTCGGACAACTGTTCGACGCCCACGATCCGGTGCCCCCGCGCATGGAACGCCCGGCCGCCGAGTTCCTCCGCGGCGGCGTCCGCGGCGTCCAGCAACGCGTCAACGCGGGGATCCCCCGACGACGACGCATCTTCCGTCGACGCCTCGTCCTCCCCCGCGGTCTCGTCCGGATCGTCCTCGGGGCGGTCGTTGCCGGAGGCGTCGCTCCCGGACAACTCGTTCCCGGACGGTCGGCTTCCGGACGGGTCGTCCCCGAACGAGCCACTCTCCGACGCGCCGTCCCCGGACGGGGGCAGAACGAGCACCGCTTGCAGCCCCACTCGCGTGCATGCCACGAGGTGCTCCCGCGCGGCATCGGCCAGAGCAGCAGGATCACCGAACGGAGCGGCGTCGAACCCCAGGGCGGGCGACGGCAGTGCCGAGGGGTCGAGCTCGTCGGTGTCCCGCGCGCGGCACACCAGGATCGGCAGGGCGTGCAGCCCGTCCGCGCGGACCTCCCGCGTCGCGGCGTCGAGCGCGTCGGGGTCCGAGCTCACCAGTTCCACGGCTCCGTAGCCGTGCTCGGCGCGCGGAAGCTGCCCGGACCCGATTACTCGGTGGTGGGCGACGAACGCGGGGGTGACCACCGCGGCCCGCAGGTCTCCCGGGGTGACGTCCGCGCCGGCCATGGCCCGGGCGGCGTCGTCGGAACCGACCCACGCCACGGTCGCGCCGTCCAGGAGGATGGCGGTGGCGAACGGGTCAGCGGGCGAGTACACCGATCCGTTGATCCACACCCGCACGGCTTGTTGTTCTGACTTCACGTGATTCCCTCCGACCGGGCCTGCGGAACCCCCGCGCCCGGCATTGTCCTACTGGTCGAAGACGCTGTACTCGACGACGCCGCGGCGCACGGCTTCGATGGCCCGGTGCGCGGTCTCGCGCAGCTCGGGATCGAGCCCTTCCACGCCGCGCAACTGGTCCAGGACGTCCACGGTCTGTTTGGCCCAGCGCACGAAATCCCCCGCGGCCAGGTCCGTGCCGGTGAGCGTCCGGGTCAGGGTGGCGCCCCGGGCCCAGCGGTACATGGCGTCCGCGAGCCCCAGCTCGGGGGCGGCGGTGAGCGGCAATCGGTGCTCGGCCTCGCGCGCGGAAAGCACCGACCAGTTGTGGAGCAGGATCTGGACGGATTCCTCCATGTGGGCCGTGGGCATCTTGGGACGCGCGCCCTGGTCCTCGCGCCGGGGCTGGTAGACGAGTGCGGTCATGACACCGGCAAGTCCGGGGGCGTCCAGTCCGTCCAGGAAGCCGTCCCGCAAGCACAGTGCGAGGAGCAGGTCCCGCTCACCGTAGAGCCGGCGCAACTGTTCGCCCGCCGCAGTGGGCTGCAGGTGGCCGGATTCGTCCGGGCTCAGGTACTCGAAGTGGGTGAGCACCGCGCACACGCGATCGAAGGTCGCCGCGATGCTCCCGGTGCGCCCGGCGATCTGCTTACGCAGTGCCTGGGTGTCCTTCTCGAGCTTCCACGCGCGCTCCGCCCAGCGGGCGTGTTGTTCGCGGTCCGAACAACCATGACACGGGTGCGAACGCAACCGTCGGCGCAGGTCCTCGATCCGGTGATCGCGCGCGGAGGTCCCCCGGTCGAAGCGGATCGCGTGACCACCCGAGCGGGCGCGCGCGGGACGGTGCTCGTGCAACGCGGCCCGCACGGTCGCGGCGAGGTCCTTGCGTTCCTGGGGGGACTTCCCCGAGAAGTGCTTGGGGATCCGGATCCGGGATTCGGGTTCCAGGGAACCGTCCAGATCGTTGACACCCACCCGGCGCAGTTTGCCGTCCACCGTGAGAATGTGGGGGCGCGGGTCGAAGGGGTGCGCGTCCTCGCGCAGCACCACGGCCCACCCGGCGTTGCGGCCCTGAGGGATTTCGATCACGTCCCCGGGCAGCAGGTCCTGCAGGGCCACCGCGGCGTCGTTACGTTGACGCGCCGAGCGGGACTTGCTCGCGGACTTCTCCTCGGCCATGAGCTCACGGCGGAGCGCAGCGTACTCGGTGAAGTCGCCCAGGTGGCACGTCATGGCGTCCCGGTAGCCCTCGAGGGTCTTCTCCTGGGAGCGCACCCGTTTGGCCAGGCCCACGACCGAGCGGTCCGCCTGGAACTGCGCGAACGAGGTCTCCAGGATGGACCGGGAGCGTTTGGCCCCGTAGCGCGCGATGAGGTTGGTGGACATGTTGTATGTGGGCCGGAAACTCGAGTTCAGCGGGTACGTGCGCGTGGACGCGAGTCCTGCGACGGCCTGGGGGTTCATGCCGTCCCGCCACAGCACCACGGCGTGGCCCTCGACGTCGATCCCGCGCCGGCCCGCGCGCCCCGTGAGCTGGGTGTACTCCCCCGGGGTGATGTCCACGCGAGCCTCACCGTTGAACTTGTCGAGGCGTTCGAGCACCACGGAACGGGCCGGCATGTTGATCCCGAGCGCCAGGGTCTCCGTGGCGAACACGGCCTTGATGAGCCCCTCCGAGAACAGCTGCTCGACCACTTCCTTGAACACGGGCAGCATGCCCGCGTGGTGGGCGGAGATCCCCCGGATGAGGCCCTGGTACCAGTCCTCGTAGTTCAGTGCCGCGAGGTCCGCGGTGGACATGTGCGCGGTGGCCTCCGCCGCGAACGCGCGCAGGACGCGCTGCTCCTGCGGCGTGGTGAGCCACAGGTCCGCGGCCACGCACTGTGCCACGGCGGCGTCGCACCCGGCGCGGGAGAAGATGAAGGTGATGGCGGGCAGCAGGGCCTCGGCGTCGAGCCGGCGCAACAGCTGGGGGCGGGAGATCCGCTCCTGCCGCCCGGTGCGGGGCTCCTGGTGGCGGCCGCCGTGACGACGGCGATTGCGATGACCGGGTCCGCGCCCACCCGACCGACCCCCGCGGGGATGCTGGGCGCGGAACAACCGCAGCAGCTCGGGGTTGACCTCGGGTTCGTCCCGGTGTTTGTCCGAGTGACGCTGCGCGGCCTCCTCGACCGTGGTGTCGTCCACGAACAGGTCCAGCAGCTGCGGCCCCACCTGGACGTGCTGCCACAGCGGGACCGGGCGGTGTTCGGAGACCACCACGTCCGTGCTGCCGCGGACGTCGTCGAGCCACGCACCGAATTCCTCGGCGTTGGAGACGGTCGCGGACAGGGACGCGAGCTGGACGTGCTCGGGCAGGTGGATGATGACCTCTTCCCACACAGCACCGCGGAAGCGGTCCGCAAGGTAGTGCACCTCGTCCATGACCACGAACCCCAGGTTCGCCAGGGTGGACGAGCCCGCGTAGAGCATGTTGCGCAGCACCTCGGTGGTCATCACGACCACGTCCGCTTCCGAGTTCACGGACGTATCACCCGTGAGCAGACCCACACGGTCCGAGCCCCAGCGGCGCGAGAACTCGTGGAACTTCTGATTGCTCAACGCCTTGATGGGCGTGGTGTAGAAGGCCTTCTTACCCCGGGTCAGTGCGAGGTGGATCGCGAACTCCCCCACCACGGTTTTTCCCGCGCCCGTGGGGGCGGCCACGAGCACTCCCCGGCCCTCCTCGAGAGCGCGGCACCCCTGCGTCTGGAACGGGTCCAGTTCGAAGTCCACGGTGTTCTCGAAGGCCGACAGCTCCGTGCTCACGTGGGCCGCGCGAGCCTTCGCGGCAATGTACCGTTCGGCGGGGGAAGACATGCTCCCACCCTACGCGGTGCCTCTGACACCCCGGGAATCGGGGCGGATCAGTCTTGGTGGGCGGTGCTGCCCATCGAGCGCAGCGCTTCCGCCGAGGTTCCCCGGTCCGCGTTGGCACCGGTCGCGGCGGCCTGCCGGGCCTGCTTCTTGGCACGACGCCGGTCCAGGTACAGACACAGCCCCACGGCCACGAAGAACAGCACCAGCAGCGGGATGGCCAGGTAGAGCATGGTCACGGGATCCGGACCCGGCGCGGCCATCGCGGCGATCACGAGAACGACCACCACCACAATCCGCCACGCCTTGAGCACGGTGCGCCCGGACAGCAGGCCCAGCACGTTGAGACCCACGAGCAGCACGGGGACCACGCACGAGATCCCGAACGTCAGGATGAGCTGAAGGAAGAAGCGCAGGTAGATCCCGGCCTCCACGAAGTTCGCCCCGCCCTCGGGCGTGAACGCGGTGAGCGCGTAGACGGCCGCGGGCAGCGCGGTCACGGCCAGGGCGCACCCACCCAGGAACAAGGGGATCGCCGCGGCGAGGAAGCCCAAGGCGTAGCGGCGTTCGTTCTTGTGCAGCGCGGGCGTGATGAACGCCCACAACTGGTACAGCCACACCGGCGACGCGAAGATCAGCCCGAGCACCACGGCGACCTCCACCATGATGTTGAAAGACCCGCCCACCGAGGAGTAGTTGATGGTCGCGGTGCGCCCGGACTCGGCCAGGCGCTGCAGCGGCTCGGTGATGTACTGCATGAACGGCTCGTACGCCATGAAGCCGAGCACCGCGCCCAGCACGGTGGCCACGGCGGACTTGATGAGGCGGTTACGCAGTTCCCGCAGGTGCTCCTTGAGCGCCATCTGGGCCTGCGGGTTGTGCCGCCGCGACGTGCTCTTGCGGCGTTCCCGGCGCTGTTGTCGGGTGGAACCGGGGGCCTTCCCGGAATCCGTGGTGGACATGGGTCCCTGTCCTCTCTGACGGGCCGTTCACCCGCATGCGACGGGGCCGAGCCGTACGGCTCGGCCCCGCGCGGGTCCCGACGGACGATGCCGGGATCAGGCGGTGGGGCGCTGGTTCTGGTCCACGGCGGGCGCGGGCTGGCCCGGCTGCGGGGTGATCACGGTGGGCTGCTCGGCGGCCGGCTGTTGCACCGAGGGCTGCACCGTGGGCTGGGTGCTCGACTGCGCGGCGGTGGTGCCCGCGACGGGCTGGCCATCGGCGACCGGCTGGCCGTTGACGGTCACGTTCGGATCGTCGTCGCGCTTCATCTCCTTGACCTCGGACTTGAAGATGCGCAGGGACTGGCCCAGGCTACGAGCCATCCCGGGCAGCTTGGGGGCACCGAAGAGGAGCAGGATGACCACGAGGATCAAAACGAGGGTCAGGGGGCTGTCAAACAAGCGGCCCATGGCGGAGTCCTTTCTGTTCAGCCCGGCGCACGTCCGAATACCTCTGGGGCTGCCCCAGGGTGTCCCTGCGCTGCATCCTGCGGATGAGCCGAGCTGTCTGTCGTTGGTCCCGGCCGCTACGGTAGGCGGCGCGGGTCTCGTCCACCGGGGTGAACATGGCTGGCGGGGCGGGTGTGCGCAACGGCGTGGAGTGTCCCTGGGCCGCGGCGTTCCAGCGGGTGGCGAAATCGGTACCGCTTCGCTCGATCTCGTCCAGCGCGGGCAGCACCTGCGTGCGCACGACCCGGTAGAGCACCCACCCGATGAACGCGGCAGCGCCCAGGACCAGAACGGTCCACAGCACGACCCACATCCACCACAGCATGGCCCCAGTATAGGCAGTCGACGGCTACGGACGCCCGGGGGTGGACTCGGGACAGCTGCTGTTCAACCACTGTTCAACGGCGGCCACGGCCTCGGGCGGTGAGACCACGCCCACGTGTCCCGCATGCCGTGTGACCAGGGACGACAGTGCATCCAGTGTGGGGAAGTCCACCTCCGCGGCCACGTACTCGGGCAGTGGACGCGGCCCCCGCGCCGCGCGTGCGCGGGACCCGGGAATCGGCTGGGAGTTCGCCTCCCGGGGCGCGGCGTCGGATTCCTCCGTCTCCCCCGGTGCCGAGGGCACGGAGACCTCCACGAAGCGCTTGGCGTGGTAGTGCTCCACGATCCACCGCCCGCGCCGATCGGTGACGACCACGGCCTGGACCGGACGACGCTTGGCCGGTTGGATACTCGAACGCACCTCCGATTCCATGCGCGGGTGCACCTCGGCCTCACCCACGTCCTCGCAGCCCACGATCCGGTCGGTGCGGAACGTGCGCGGCGCGTTGGCCTGCAGGCACCAGCCCCGCACGTACTGCTGCCCGTCCGAGAAGATCATCCGCACGGGGTCCACATGCCGCTCCGTGACCTCGTCCCGGGAGGCCACGAGGTACTGCAACCGCACGCGCCGGCCGTTCTTGATCGCGTCCCGCAGGCGGGTGACGAGCGCGCTGTCACGGGGCTCCGCGGCGGCGTCGGCGTCCGGTGCCGCAAGCGCGTCCGCGAGCGGCAGCGCGTCCGCGGCGGTCGCGACCTTCTGCATGGCCGAGCGCACGACCCTGCTGTCACCGCCCGGAACGGCCTGCAGGGTCTGCAACCCCATGAGCAGCGCGCTGGCCTCGGGGACGGTCAACCGCACGGGTTCGGACAGTTCCTGCGCGTTGCCCAGGTAGATGTGGCCGTCGTCCCAGGACGCGTCGATGAGCTGGTCCGGCATGTGCCCCGGGCGCCCGCACACGAACAGGGTCTGCAGGTCGTTGACGAGTTCGGCGTCCGTGATCCCGAAGTGCCGGGCCGTCTCCTCGAGCTCCGCGCCCTGGTGGGCGTAGACGTGGCGCACGATGTGTAGCAGCCGCGCGAGGTGCTGTTCGGTGCTGGCCTTGGCCGCGCCGTGACGGCGCTGCTTGCCCCAACGCACGTCCACGCCGGGCATCCGCGCCTGGAAGGCCCGCGCGTCACGGAGTCTGCGGGCCACGGCGTCGGCGACCGCGTTCTGGGTCGCGATGTCCTCGGCGGTCGGGGCGTCGTCGCTCGTCGAATTGGGTTCGGCCGACGGCCCGCCCTCGGCCGTCGGGGCGCTCCCGCCCTGTGCGGCGTCGCCCCGAATGCCGGGCACGGGTTCGCGGGGCACCCGGGCGTCCGGGCCCGCCGCGCACACGTGTTCCGCCGCGGACTCGGTGTCGTGCACCGCGAGCTGCACGGCGTCGTAGCCCTCGGGAGCCCGCCACGCGGGTGAGTCGGACGGCGCAGCAATGCGGCGCAGCAGCTGGCCCGCGCCCTGGCGGACATGGACCACCACGCACAGCTGCGGCGGCTGGCTGACCATGCGCGCGAGCTGACCGCCCATGGAAAAGTCCCGGGGCGGCTCGAACGTCTCGCGCGTGGTTTCTACCTCGGAGATGATGCGGGAGAGCCGGAACGTGCGCTGTGCACGCCGGTCCGTGTCCCAGCCCGCGAGGTACCAGGCTCCGTAGCGGGAGCCCACACCCCACGGCTGCACCGTGCGCTGGGAGAATGCCCCGGTGCGGTCCACGTAGTCGAAGCGCACTGTGCGGTGCGCAAGCACTGCCGAGAGCAGCGGCTCGAAGGCGGGGTCCGCCACGGCCACGGTGGGCTGCAGGTCCCGGCCCGGCGCGGCCTCGCCGCTGAGCGCCGGTTCGAGCTTGTCGAGGGCGCGGCGTGCGAGCCGGTCCTGGGCAGCGTCGTTCCACGCGTCCGCCGCGACGGCGAGCACCGCGGATTCCTCCGCACTGAATCGCACCCGGGGCAGCCGGTACGAGCCCCGGGGCACGCGGTAGCGCGGGGTCAGCTGCGCGTCCGAGGCCCAGGGGTCGTCGTCCGGGATCTCCTCCACCGGGTACCCGAGTGAGCGCAGGTGGGCTTTGTCGCGCTCGAACATGCGCTCGAACGCGTCCTGGTTCCCGGCGCGGTCGTAACCGGGCACGATCGCGCGCAGCTGCTCACGGGTGTACCCGGACTCGCGGTCGAGCAGGGCGATCAGCAGGTTGAGGAGCCGTTCGGCGGACGCCGTGGTGGAACGGCGCGCCGAGGGCCCCGCGGAGGGCGCCATTCAGCGGACGTCGAGCAGGTCCACCACGAAGATCAGGGACTCGTCCGGGCCGATCGCGGCGCCGGCGCCGCGCGAGCCGTACGCCAGCTCGGAGGGGATCTCCAACCGACGCCGACCACCCACCTTCATGCCCAGCAGACCCTGGTCCCAGCCCTGGATGACCTGTCCCACGCCCACCGTGAAGCCCAGCGGCTCACCGCGGTTCCAGGAGGCGTCGAACTCCTCGCCGCCCGAGTACGTGACACCCACGTAGTGGCACGAGACCGTGTCCCCGACCTTCGCCTCCCGGCCGGTGCCCTGGATCTCGTCCACGATCCGCAGCTCGGTGGGAACCGGGTCCTGGGGGAAGTCGATCTCCGGCTTGGAACGATCAAGCTTGCGCTGTCCGAATGACACGGGCTCTACCTTTCGTCGTGGGCCCCCGGGCGGGGCCGTGCCGAGCACACAGTGTAGCCGTGTCTCACTTGCCGGACGCAGAGGACTTCGGGCTCGCGCTCGGTGCCGTGGACGCACCGAGAGTGGCGCTCGCCGAGGCCTGCGGGCTCGCGGTCTCCGTCTTCGGGGTGGGTGTGGTGCCGAGGATGTCCACCACGAACACGAGCGCGCCCGCGGGGTACTGGGAGTCCTTGCCGAGCTCCTTCTCCGTGCCGTAGGCCTTGTCGGTGGGGATCACCAGCTCCACGCGCGAGCCCACCTTCTGGCCCTCCAGACCCTCCTTCCAGCCGGCGATCACACCGTTGAGGGGGAAGGAGGCCGGGGTGCCCTTCTCGTAGGAGGAGTCGAAGGACTTTCCGTCCGCCCAGCGCACGCCCACATAGTTCGCGATCACGGTGTCCGACTCCTTGACGGTGTCACCGTCCCCCTCGATCAGCACGTCCGTCTTCAGCTCCTTGGGCTCGCTACCGGAGGGCTTGGCGATCGTGGGGGTGCCCTTGTCGTCCTGCGTAACGTTGGGCATGCCCTTGGAGGGGGTCTTCATCTTCTCGTTGAGCGACGGCATGATCTTCTTGGTCACCTGGTAGACCTCCACCGAGGTGGAGTCGTCCCCCTCGGAGGCCGCGCCGCTGGTCTTGGGAGAGCTGTACGCGATGATCTCCCCCTCCTTGGCTTTCGTCAGGGCGTCGTACATCTGCGGCAGGGAGTCCTTGAGCTCGTCGTTGACGGTCAGCACCTGTCCGGCACCCTGACTGTAGGTGTCCCCCAGCGAGGAACCATCCGAGCCCTTGTACAGGGCTGCCTGCAGCATGATGCTGTCGCCGGCGTGGATCTCCTCACCGTCCCCCTCCTTCAGGACCTTGGTCTGCGCGTCGTCCACCTTTATTGGGGTCTTGAAGGACACCGACGGCGCGGTGCCCTGCGAGGGGTCTGCGGACAGTTCCACGGAGTCCCAGCCCGAGCCCCCGCCGCAGCCGGTCAGCAGCAGGGACAGGGCGAGCGCGGCGGTGCCGGCAGGGATGATCTTTCGCACGAGGGGGTGACCTTTCGTCATCGGGGTGCTGGCTCGGGGCCAATGTAGAGGACCCGCGTGGGCCGCGGCTGGGAGAGTCCCCGGAACACTGCGGGCGGGTGGGGTCAGGCGCGTCCGGAGGTGATCTCTGCGATCAGCTCCTCGACGTCCGGCTGGGTGGTGGCGAAGGGGTCCTTGCACATGACCGTGCTCTGCTGGTGCTCCCCGTTGAGCTTCAGGTGCACCCAGTCCACGGTGGTGCTGACCCCGGCATCGTGGGCCGCGGCCACGAACCGCCCGCGCATCCGCGCCCGGGTGGGAGGGCCTTCGACGACGGCGCGCTCGACGTCCTGCGGGGCCACGAACGTCTCCACGGCACCGCGGCGCTCCAGCATATGGAAGAGTCCGTGGCGCGCGGAGGTGTCGTGGTAAGCGAGGTCTAACTGCACCATGCGGGGGTGGGACCAGTCCATCCCGTGGGCGCTCGCGTAGGAGTCCAGCAGCTTCTTCTTGATGGCCCAGTCCAGCTCGCGGTCCACCAGCGAGTTGTCCTGCTCCTCGACGGCGCGCAGCCCACGGTCCCACAGCCCGACGACCCAGTCGAGGCGGTCGTGGTGCGCGCCGTGGCGCTGCACGAACCGGGTGACTTCCTCAAGGTACTCGCGCTGCAGTTCGATCGCCGAGCGGTAGCCCCCCGCGGCCAGCTCCAGCGGTGCCAAACCGGTGAGGTCGTGGGAGACCTGCCGCAGGGCGGCAGCCGGGTCCGCGAGCGTGCGGTCCGGCAGGATCTGGCCCGCCTCGATCATGCGCAGCACCGCGTCCGTGATGCCGATCTTCAGCGCCGTGGTGGTCTGGGACATGGACGAGTCGCCCGTGATGACGTGCAGCCGGCGGTAGCGCTCGGCGTCCGCGTGCGGTTCGTCCCGGGTGTTGATCATGGGGCGGGAACGGGTGGTGGCCGAGGACGACCCTTCCCACACGTGGTCCGCCCGCTGGGAGAACGAGTAGCCGGGGCGCCCGTCCCCCAGGGCCAGGGAGCCGAAGGGCGGCGGCCCGTCCGGGTGCACCCGACCCGCGCCCACGAGGATCTGCCGCGTCACCAGTAGCGGCAGCAGGTGCTGGACCAGCCGGGAGAACTCCGTGCGGCGGGCAATCATGTAGTTCTCGTGCGAGCCGAACGAGTTGCCGGCGGAGTCCGTGTTGTTCTTGAAGAGGTGCACCGTGCCGCCCACGCCCTCGGCGTCCAGGCTCTCCTGAAGCTGAGCGCGCAGGTCGTCCACGATCCGTTCGCCGGCGGCGTCCTGGGCGACGACGTCGTGCAGGGTTGCGGCCTCGGCCGTCGCGTACTCGGGGTGGGAGCCCACGTCCAGGTACAGGCGCCCGCCGTTAGGCAGGAACACGTTGGAGGCCCGCCCCCACGCGAGCACCGGTGCGAACAGCCGCCGCGCCGTCTCGTCCGCACCCAGGGGACGGCCCTGCGGTGCGCTGTGGATCAGGCCGAACTCGGTCTCGATCCCGTAGATCCGCCGTTCCACGGTATTACTGGCCGCCCTTCTGCACGAAGCCCTTCACGAAGGCCTCCGCGTTGGTCTCGAGCACGCCGTCGATCTCCGCGAGCAGGTCGTCGGTGCACTGGGTGTCCCGCTGGGCCTGTGCGGCGCCCGAGGCGGGCGGGGTCGCGGGGGCCGGGGCGTCCGGTTCCTCCTCGCGGCGGGATCCGGTGCGGAAGATGCGTTCCTGTGCCATGGTGTCCTCCTGTGGCTTCTCGAATGAGGTGTGCTGCGCCCGACCGGGCGGTTCAGCCGATGTCGCTGCCCGTGACGAGGGCGGGTCGGTTCGCGGCCACGCGCTCGATCCAGGTCTCGACGTCCGGGGCGTCGAACCAGTCCTCGCACGTGTCCCGGGTGAGGTCGTGGGGTTCGGGCATCCTGACCCGCGCTCCCCGGCGGATCCCGGGGAACGTCACGGTCAGTGTGTCCCAGCCCACCGCGACCATGTCCCGCGGGTATCGGGACACCGCGGTGCCCCGGAAGTACGCGCGGGTGTCGATCGGCGGATGGTCCGCGGCCGCGGTGATCCGCTCGTGGTCCACGAGGGTGCGGATCCGTCCGGCGGCGGCGAGCTTGTGGTAGAGCCCCTTGTCGGGGCGCACGTCCGCGTACTGCAGGTCGATCGCCACGAGCCGGGGATCGTCCCACGCGAGACCGTCGCGTGTGCGGTACGCGGTGAGCAGCGCGTACTTGGCCGCCCAGTCCAACCGGTCGGACAAGCGCGCGGGGTCCTCGGCGAGGTCCGTGAGCACCTCGTCCCAGGTCTGCAGCACGTGGGCGGTGTCCTCGTCCAACCCGTTCGGGGCCAGCTCGGTCTCCAGCGCCAACGCTGCGCGGTAGTACTCGCGCTGCAGCTCCACCGCGGTCAACTCCCGACCGTTCGCGAGCGCCACCGTGGTGCGCAGGGACGGGTCGTGACTGATGGCCTGCAGCGCGGCCACGGGATCCTCGAGCTCGAGGCGCGGCGCCCGGTCGTGTTCCACGAGGTTCAGCACCAGGGACGTGGTCCCGAACTTGAGCAGCGTGGCCACGTGGGAGAGGTTGGCGTCCCCGATGATCACGTGCAGGCGCCGGTAGCGGGTGTCGTCCGCGTGGGGTTCGTCCCGCGTGTTCACGATCGGGCGGTGGATCGTGGTCTCGAGCCCCACGGTGCGTTCGAAGAAGTCGGCGCGCTGACTCAGTTGGAACCCAGGACATGAACCGTCCACCCCGAGGCCCACACGGCCTGCACCGCACATGATCTGCCGGGACGCGAAGAACGGCAGCAGGGCCGCAGTGATCCGCTCGAAGGGCACGGCGCGTTCCACGGTGTAGTTCTCGTGCGCGCCGTAGGACACCGACTTGTTGTCCGTGTTGTTCTTGTAAAGGTTTACCGGCGCGGCATCCGTCCCCGTGGAAACCTTCGCGAGGTACTCCACGGCGCGGGCGGCCACCACGTCCCCCGCGGCGTCCCACGTGAGCGCGTCCAGGGGTGTGGTGACCTCCGGGGACGAGTACTCCGGGTGGGAGTGGTCCACGTAGACCCGCGCGCCGTTGGGGATCACGGTGTTCATGATCACGCGGCGCCAGTCGAGGTCCTCCGTGTACATCGCGGATTCGCTGATCGCCTCCGCGGCGATCTCCTCCGCGGTGAGCACCGGCGCCTCATCGGTGAGCTGGCTCGGGTGGGCGTCCTCGCGGGCCACGGTAAACCCCCGGGCATCCGCGAGCGGGGTCTCGGAACCGTAGTCCCACCCTGTGCCGAGCGGGGCGTCCGGGGAACCGGGCTGCGCGGCGTCGTCGTCCGATGGCGTGGGCCCAGCCGAGCCAACGGACCGTTCCCCGCGTGCCGTCTCCTGTTCCCGAAGCCGTCGGGCGACCCACGCGGCGTACCCCGTGACCACGCGGGTCGAGAGCACCGTGGGGTTCGCACCCGGTTCACCCTGGGCCAGCACACCGAACTCGGTCTCGCTGCCCATGATCCGCCGTACCGTCATGCCGCGCCCCCGTCCGGACGCTGCGTGCCGGAGACCCCGGGGCGGTCCACCGCGATCCGGACGTCCTGGATGGTGTCCGCGCGCCGACCGGTCAATCGGGCCCAGTCCTCCGGGTCCGCAGTGTTGGGCAGGTCCTGTTGTTCGTGGAACTCCTGGTTCACCGCGTCCACGAGGTGCTGCGAGGTGATCCCCCGCCGGCCCGTGGTCAGCAGCGTCTTGATGGCCTGCTTCTTGGCGCGGTCCACCACGTTGCGGATCACCGCTCCGGACGCGTAGTCCGCGAAGTACAGGGTCTCCTGGCCGCCGTCGCGGTACGTGATCGTGAGGAACTCGGTGTCCGGGGTGCGCGCGTACATGCGCCCGATCGCGGCGTCCACGAGCTCCCGGGCGGCCTGCGCGCGGGAGCCGGCGCGAGCGACATCGTCCTCACGCAGGGGCAGGTCCTCGGTGACGTACAGCGAGAAGATCTCCCGCGCGCCCTGCTCGTCCGGGCGGTCGATGCGGATCTTCACGTCCAGGCGACCGGGGCGCAGCACCGCGGGATCGATCATGTCCTCGCGGTTGGTCGCGCCCACCACGATCACGTTGTCGAGCTGTTCCACGCCGTCGATCTCCGTGAGCAACTGCGGCACGATTGTGGTCTCCACGTCCGAGGACAGCCCCGAACCGCGCACGCGGAACAGCGAGTCCATCTCGTCGAAGAACACCACAACGGGGATCCCGCGCGCCGCCTGCTCGCGCGCGTTCGCGAAGATCGAGCGGATCTGGCGCTCGGTCTCCCCCACGTACTTGTCGAGCAGCTCGGGACCCTTGATATTGAGGAAGTAGCCCTCGGGCCGCGCGCGCCCGGCCTTGGCCGCGCTGCGCTCGGCGAGCGAGCGCGCAACAGCCTTGGCGATCAGCGTCTTGCCGTTGCCCGGGGGACCGTAGAGCAGGATGCCCTTGGGCGGGCGCAAACCGTGTTCACGGTAGATGTCCGGGTGGACGTAGGGCAGTTCCACGGCGTCGCGGATCGCCTCGATCTGAGGCCCCAGCCCGCCGATGTCTGTATAGCGGACCTCCGGGACCTCCTCGAGCACGAGCTGTTCCACGTCCGTGCGTTCCACGGGTTCCAGGGCGAAGCCCGTGCGGTGGTCCACGGTCAGCGCGTCCCCGGGCTTGGGGCGCTCACGCCGCAACCGACCCGAGAGCAACAGCACGCGTTCCTCGTCCGAGCGGCCCACGGTGAGGACGCGGTCGTGGTCGATGACCTCCTTGACGGTGGCCACCTCCCCGGTGCGCTCGTAGTCGAGCACCGCGATCACCACGTAGTGCTCGTTGAGCAGCACCCCCAGTCCGGGCTCGCACGCACTCAGCGACACGAGAGGGCTCAGGGCCACGCGCATCTTCCGTCCCGCGGAGAGCACGTCCACCGACGGGCCCGTGACCACGGGACCGTTGCCGGTGGCCTCCCCCAAGGGCTGGCGACCGTGGTTGACCTGCAGCACCACGGCGAACGTCGCGGGCGCCTCGGCCTCCGCCGCGAGGGTCTTCTTGAGCGTCACGATCTCCTGGCGGGACGCGTTGAGCAACCGCACCAGCTTCTCGTTCTGCGATCCCACCGCCGCGAGCTGCTTGTCCAGGTTGCGCTTCTGGTCCCGCAGCATGTTGACCTGGCGCTGGGTGATGTCCGCGGCCGAACGGCCCGCGGTGCCGCCCGATTCAGTCATCGCGCACCTGACCCCCGTCCGCGCGGGCCTGCTCGTCGATCTCCCGCTGGGCGCGCGCGGCGTGCTCGGCCAACGATGCCGCATCGCGACCCGCGCGGCGCAGCTTGCGGTCCGAGACCACGCGCTCGCCCAGGGCCACGGGAGTCCACGCCTGCAGATCCTCTTCCGTGTACTCGCTCTTGGAAGCGCGCCGCTTCGGAGCCAACCTGGGTGCGCCGTCCACGAGTCGGCGGGACTGGATCAGGAACCCGGTGTGCGCGACCATGCGGTGGTCCGGGCGCACCGCGAGCCCCTCCACATGCCACCCGCGCACCATGGTCTCCGAGGCCTCGGGCTCGGTGAAGCGGCCGTCCGCGCGCATGGCCTCCGCCACGCGGGACAACTGCGGCACGGTGGCCACGTAGCAGATCACCACGCCGCCGGGCGCGAGGGTTGTGGCCACGGCGTCGAGGCACTCCCACGGGGCGAGCATGTCCAGGATCACGCGGTCCACGGACCCGGGCTCCTCCCGCGCGCCCAGTTCCTCCGCGAGGTCCCCGAGGCTCAGTTCCCACGCGGGGTGCGGGCCGCCGAACATGGTCTCGATGTTGCCCCGGGCGATCTCCGCGAACTCCTCCCGGCGCTCGAACGAGTGGACGTGGCCTTCGTCCCCCACAGCGCGCAGCAGGGAGATGGTCAGCGCGCCGGAACCGACCCCGGCCTCCACGACCCGGGCGCCCGGGAAGACGTCCGCCATGGTCACGATCTGCCCGGAGTCCTTGGGGTAGACCACCGCGGCTCCGCGGGGCATGGACAGCACGAAGTCCTTGAGCAGTGGCCGCAGCGCCTGGTACTGGATCCCCGAGGTGTTGGACACGACCGTGCCCTCGGGTTGGCCGATCAACAGCTCATGTGCCATCACCCCGCGATGGGTGTGGTGTTCCCCTCCGTCCACCAGGGTGATGGTGGTCATCTTCCCGGTCTCGTCCATGAGTTGGACGCGCTCGCCGGAGCGGAACGGGCCGCGCCGGTTGGCTGCTCCCCGCACGGTGGCGCCGGTGGGGTTCGGGTGGGATTCCTGCTGCTCGCTCATCTGCTCGCTCTCACGCGTGGTCGTCGTCCGGGCCGTCCGGCTCCGTAGGTACGCCCGCACCGCGGGCCGCCCCGGGCCATTCTCCCACCGTAGCCCCGATCGGATCACCACGCCCCGCGGTGATGGCCCCCACCGCGCTCATGAAGCGATCAGGCGCGCAGGGCCAAGCGTGCGAGGTCCTCGTGGTGCACCACGCCCGTGACGTGACCGGCACCGTCCACGACGCACACCCAGGCGCGGCGCCCGGTCTCCAGCACGCGGGCCAGTTCGCCGCCGGGGGTGCCCGGGTCCACGGTGGCGTCCGCGGGGTGCCATTCGGCTACGTCCCCCACGGCGACGACGCCGCGGTGCGCCGGTGCCACCCGTTCGGCGAGCTCGGGGTCCAGCAGGCCCACGGCACCGCGGTCACGGACGACGACGTCCGGGGTCCATCCCCGGTAGTCGTCCCCCGTGGCGGCCATGACGGTGGCGTCCACGAGGGCCAGGGGCGTGGTCGGGGAGAACTCCATCGCGGGACGCGCGACACCCCCGGCCCGCACGGCGTCGAGCACGCCCAGAACGCGTGCCTGGCGCAGCGCCTGCCCCGCGCCCATGAAGATGAACCCGGCCACGAGCAGCGTGATCACGAGCACCACCGGTTGGCGCCATACCTGCGCCCACAGCAACCACGCGACCGTGAGGATCGCGATCCCGCGCCCGCACCACGCGGCCACGGTCGTGCCCTTGGCCTCCGAGCGGGTCAGTGCCCACACGATCGCTTCCACCACGCGCCCGCCGTCGAGCGGCAGTCCGGGCAGCAGGTTGAACAACCCCAGGATCCAGTTGGCCAGGATCAGCAACTGGACGAGCGCCCACCCCGGGCCCGCGAGGCTGTCCGCGGTCACGAAGAGCACACCGGTGCCCAGCGCGGCGAGCACCACGTTGCTCAGTGGTCCGGCCAGGGACACGAGCGCGGTGGGCAGCGGTGTGGTGCGCACGCTGCCGAACGCCGTGTGCCCGCCCATGAGGGTCAGCACGATCCGGGTCACTGGCCACCCGGCCGCGCGACCCACGAGCGCGTGGGCGAGTTCGTGCACCAGCACGCTCAGGGCCAGGCCCACCGCGAAGCCCAGGGCCAGGAGCAGGTTGAGCCAGCCGAGCTCGGGGTACAGCCGCCACAGCACGGGCCCGTACATCACCAGGGTCAACCCCGCGATGAGGAACCACGAACGGTCCAGCAACAGCTCCACGCCCAGCAGCAGACCCAGCCGCACGCCGCGGGGTCGGGGGCCGGCGGGGGCCGGTGCGGCGCGATCGTCGGAGGGCTGGCGGAACCGGGGAAGGAGCATGCTGAACATGGTAGGTGCGCCCGCCGGTACCGCGCTGGGGATCGGCTCGTGGAACACCCGCACGGGCCGTACAGTGGGACGGTGACCACGTTGGACAATAATTCGGAGCAGCCCGGTATCGGACCTTTCGGGGTCGTGCGTGACGGTGCGGACCAGGAGACCGTCACGGTGCTCATCGCCGCGTTCGAGGGCTGGAACGACGCCGGCGACGCCGCCACGGACACCCTCAAGCTCATCCGCGAGCAGCTCAACGCGAAGGACGTGTTCGAGGTCGCCTCGGACGACTACTACGACTACCAGTACTCCCGTCCCGTGATCCGCCGGCCCCTGACCGGGGAGCAGAAACTGCACTGGCCCACCACGCGGTTGTCCAAGGCGTCGGTGCCCGGGACCAACCTGGACGTCGTGCTGTTGCACGGCTGGGAGCCGTCCTACCGGTGGCGCGCGTTCACCGCCGAACTGCTCGAGCAGGCCGCGGCCCTGGACGTGGACTTCGTCATCATGCTCGGCTCGCTGCTCGCGGACGTCCCCCACACCCGCCCGATCCCCGTGACCCTGACCTCGGACACCGAGGAGCTGCGCGAGGAACTGGACATCGATGCCCCCCAGTACGAGGGACCCACCGGGATCGTGGGGGTGCTCTCCCACATGGCCGCGCTCGCGGGCTTCCCCACGCTGAGCATGTGGGCCGCCGTCCCGCACTACGTGGCGCAGTCGCCCTCCCCCAAGGCGCAGCTCGCGCTCGCGCGCCGCCTCGAGGACCTGCTGGGCATGGCCCTGCCGCTCGAACCCGTGGTCGAGGACGCCGAGGCGTGGGAACGCGGCGTGGACGAGCTCGCCTCCGAGGATCCGGAGGTCGCGGACTACGTGCGCCAGCTCGAGGAGGCCAAGGACACCGTGGACCTACCGGAGGCCACCGGGGACGCGATCGCCCGCGAGTTCGAGCGTTACCTGCGCCGCCGCGACGACCGCGGCTGATCGCGAGGGTCCGTCGGAGGCGGGGCGCTCAGAGTTCGATGCCGAGCAACGCCTCGACCGTGGCGCGCGCCAGCGCGGCGTCCTCGGCCGACGCCCCCGCACCACGCGCGGCGGCACCACCCAGGTTGCGTGCGGCCCACGCGTCCACCGCGATCAGTGCCGCGGGAGCGTTGAGGTCCTGACCGAGGGCCGCGCGCACGGCCTCGAGCAGGGAGTCCGCCCCGGCCGTTTCGGGTTTGACGGCGGCCTCACGCCACGTGGCGAGGCGACGCTTCGCCTGCTCGAGCAGGTCGTCCGTCCAGAACCAGTCCGTACGGTAGTGGTTGGCGAGGATCGCCAGACGGATCGCGGCGGGATCCACTCCCTCCCGGCGCAAGGTCGAGACGAGCACCAGGTTGCCCTTGGACTTGGACATCTTCTCGCCGTCCAGCCCCACCATCGCGGTGTGGACGAAGTGCTCGGCCATGGGCTCACCGGACAGCGCGTACGAGTGGCCTGCGCCCATATCGTGGTGCGGGAACGCGAGGTCCGAGCCCCCGCCCTGCACGGTGAACGGCGCGGGCAGGTACTGCAGCGCGATGACGCTGCACTCGATGTGCCATCCGGGGCGGCCCTCACCCAGTGACGCACCGTCCCAGAACGGTTCGCCCTCGCGCTTGACGCGCCACAACAGCGGGTCCAGCGGATCACGCTTGCCCGTGCGTTCGGGGTCGCCGCCGTGATCCGCGAAGAGGGGCAGCATGCGCTCCCGGTCCAGGCGACACGTGGAGCCGATCACCCATGCGTCGGGGTCGTCGGCGCGCAACCGCCCGGCGGCGTCGACGTCGAAGTAGACGTCCCCCGCGGGCTCCGAGCGACCGTCCTGACGGGTGCCCTCCGGGACGCGGTACGCGAGCCCGCGTTCCACGAGGCGTTCGACGGCGGGCACGATCCACTCGACGGCCTCGGTGGCCCCCACGTAGTGATCGGGGGCCAGCACGTTCAGGGCCGCCATGTCGGTGCGGAACAACTCCGTCTGTTCCACGGCGAGCTCGCGCCAGTCCACGCCGGTGTCGTTCGCCCGCTCGAGCAGGGGGTCGTCCACGTCGGTGACGTTCTGAACGTAGTCCACGGGGAAGCCGGCGTCCCGCCACACCCGGTTGAGCAGGTCGAAGTTCACGTACGTCGCGGCGTGGCCCATGTGCGTGGCGTCGTACGGGGTGATCCCGCACACGTACAGTCCCGCCCGGCCCTCACGCGGTTCCAGCCGTTCGAGCTCCCCCGTGCTTGTGTCGTGCACGAGGGGTGCGGGCGAGGTCCCGGGCAGTTGCGGAACCGGACGGCTGGACCAACGCTTCATGTTCACCTTCGCTTGGACGATTCTTGGACTCCCTCGAACGCAACGGGCGCACCGGGGCCGCTATTCCCTGGTGACCGCGAACGCGCACGTCACGGGTCGAGGGCGGTGCTGATCAGGCGCTGATGAGCCCCGTTCCGAGCATCACGAACAGCGCGGCACCCAGCAGGATGCGGTACCACACGAACAGGTTGTAACTGCGTTCCGAGATGTAGTGCATGAACCACCCGATGATCAGGTAACCCACGCCGAACGCGATCAAGGTTGCCACCGCGGTCTGGCCCAGGGAGTAGACCCCGCCGGGTTCAGCGCCGCTGACCGCCTTGTACAGCTGGTACAGGCCGGAGGCGAACACCGCGGGAATGGCCAGCAGGAACGCGTAGCGTGCCGCGGCCGCGCGGGTGTAGCCCATGAGCAGACCCGCGGTGATCGTGCCACCCGAGCGGGAGACACCGGGCACCAGTGCCAGCGCCTGGGCGAAACCGAAGCCCACGGCGTGCTTGACGGTCAGGTCCTCCAGGTGACGTTCCTGCTTGCCCATGTAGTCCGCGATCGCCAGGAACAGACCGAAGACGATCAGCATGGTCGCGGTGATCCACAGCGAGCGGAACTGGGTCTCGATGTAGTCCTGCAGCAACAGACCGAGCACGGCGATGGGCAGTGAACCCAGGATGATGAACCACCCCATGCGGGCGTCCGGGTCCTTGCGGTCCACGCGGCCGCTCAACGACAGCGCCCACTTCGTGATGATGCGCACGATGTCCCGCCAGAAGAAGATGATCACGGCGGTCTCGGTGCCCAGCTGGGTGATCGCGGTGAAGGTGGCCCCGGGGTCCGCCCCGTTGGGCAGGAACTCGCCCACGATCCGCAAATGGGCGGAGGAGGACACCGGCAGGAATTCGGTCAGCCCCTGTACGAGGCCCAGGATTATCGCTTCGATCCAGTTCACGCGACAACTGTACGGCACCCCCTCTGAGGTGCTTCCCGGCCCGTCCTGGGAAGCCGCTGGACACGCACGAAGGCCCCCGCCCGCGGCGGAGGCCTTCGCAGCTCACGTGATCCGATCCCCCGGGTCAGCGCCCGGAACGGCGTCCGTTCGAGGAATCACGGCCCTCGTTCTCGTCGTCGTCATCGTCGTAGTCGTCCTCGTCGATGAGATCCTCGTCCATCATCTCGTTGTCCTCGAGAAGATCGTCGTCGTCATCGTCATCCTCGTCGTCGTAGTCGAGGTCGTCGTCGGAGTCGTCCTCCTCGGCGAAGACGGTGAGCGGGGTGACCTCGTCGTAGGCGTCGTAGAGGGCTTCCTCGTAGGCTTCGAAGGTGTTGGCGATGGCCAGGTAGGCTCCGTCCACCGTGGGATCGTCGTCCGAACGGCGGTTCGCCGCGGCGGCGAGGTGTTCTTCGAGGGCGTTGACGAGCGCTTGCAGCGCGGCGCGGGGATCGGTGCTCATGGTGTAGACGTTAGCCGTTATCGGAGCAGAATGGGAGCAATGAAAGAACAACGTCTGAAGCACAGTTCGGTATCCGGTCACCCCACCATGACCGGGCGCGACGACCGGTACGAGTACCTCTCGCTCACGGTGGCGCCGCGGGAGAAACCCGCCGAGGCACGCAGCCGGGTGCGGGAACACACCGAGTACGGCAAGTGGGAACTCATGCGCTCGGCGGTGCTCTACGGGGGCCAACGCCGCTATGTACTGCGCCGGCGGATCATGCGGGTGGACCGCACGTTCTGAGCCCGGGATCCGCTCAGGAGGAGACGGGTCCCAGCAGGGATTTCGCCGTGGCCGCGTGGACGGATTCCTCGTCCGAGGGGTGGTACATCCCCGCCAGCACGTCCCGGTAGAGCCGCTCGAGCTCGGAACCGCGCCGGTACTGCGCTCCCCCGGACGCCCGCAGCGCCAGGTCCACCACGGCGCGCGCGGCTTCCGTGGCCCGGTGCTTGACCCCGGAGAACAGGATGAACCACCGCGGCCCGTGCGCCGGCTCCCGGTCCGAGCCCAGGGCGTCCACGTCCGCGCACAACTGCCGCAGTTGCAGTTCCACCCCGTCCCGTAGCACACCGGCCCCGGCCACGTGCCGGCGGATGTCCGGGTCGTCCGAGTACGGGGCGTCCTTGGCCAGGGATCGCCTCGTGGTCGTGATCTCCACGGCCACGTCGATCGCGCGGTCGGCGATCCCCGTGTACACCGCCGCGAGCAACAGTTCGAAGCACCCGAAGATCCCCCACACCACGGGGTCCGGGTTGGGTGCGGCAGGGATCCTGGTGAGCACGTCCTCGGTGCGCAGCAGCGCACCGTCCAGCACCGTGGTGCACGACTGCGAGGCCCGCATCCCGAGCGCGTCCCAGTCCTCGCGCACCGTGACCCCTCCCGCCGGGGACCCGTGGTCCTCCCGAGCGAGGAACCCGAAGACGAGGGGTGCGGCGTCGTCGTCCCCGGAGACCCGGGCGTGGACGAGCAGGCGCGTCCATCGCGGGGACAGGGACGTGAAGATCTTGGTGCCGTGCAGGCGCCAGCCCTCGGCCACGGGCTCGGCGCTCGTGGTCGCGTCGAAGAGGACGGAATCGTTGCCCGCCTCGGAGATCCCGAACGCGAAGACCTCCCCGGCCACGGCGTCGAGGAAGATCCGCTGCGCGCGATCGTCCCCGCGCAGGTGGAGGGTGTGGCCGATCCCCACGATCACGTGGTGCATGTTGATCCCCAGCGCGGTGGCCGGTGCGGCCGTGGCGAGGCGGCGCTGCGCCTGCGCGGCCTGCTCGAGCGTGAAGCCCAGCCCGCCGAACTCGCGCGGGACGAGCATCCGCAGTTAGCCGATCTCGCGCAGCGCATCGAAGTCCTCGGCGAAGAACGCATTGTCGCGGTCGGTCGCGGCGGCGCGGTCCCTGATCTCGGCGAGCAGCTCGTCGGATAGCAGTTCGGTCACGGCGGTCATGGGGGCTCCTTCGGTGGTCGGGCCGGTGGAATGGGGCGGAACGCAGGACGGGTCGGCGTCGCGCGGGTCCGGTCGCGGGGGGCATGCACGAGGTCGCTACGACTTGGCAGTACGACGCGGGGCCGACGTCGTTCGGGCCGGCGAGCGCGGGGGGCTCAGTACGTGCGCAGCAAGCCGTCCAGCACACGCGAACCGAACTCGAGCGAGGTCACGGGCACGCGCTCGTCCACGCCGTGGAACATGCCCGTGAAGTCCAGTTCCGGGGGCAGCTGCAGCGGGACGAATCCGTAGCCGGTGATCCCGAGCGTGGCCAGGGACTTGTTGTCGGTGCCCGCGCCGAGCATGTAGGGCAGCACCACGGCGTCGGGGTCCTCGGCCTGCAGCGCGTCCACCATGGCGTCCACCACGTTGCCCGAGAACGGGACCTCCAGCCCGATGTCCTCGAACTCGGCCTCGAAGCGCACCTTGTCACCCGCGAGCTCCTGGAGCTTCTCCATCACCAGATCACGCTGATCCGGCAGGAACCGCACGTCCACGGTGCCCTGCGCGGTCCCGGGGATCACGTTCGTCTTGTACCCGCCGTCGAGCATCGTGGGGTTCGAGGTGTTCTGCAGGGTCGCCCCCACGAACCGGGCCACATCCCCCAGTTCGCGCAACAGCCGCTGCGGGTTCTCCGGATCGAACTCCACGCCGGTCAGCTCGGTGACCTCGTCCAGGAACGCGCGGGTGGTCTTGGTCAGTTCCACGGGCCACGTGTACTGCCCGATGTTCGCCATGGCGCGGGACAGATGCGTCACGGCGTTGTCCTCGTGCAGCCCGGAGCCGTGCCCGGCCTGGCCCTGTGCGATGAGCTTCAACCACAGCAGGCCCTTCTCCGCGGTCTGCAGCAGGTAGGCCCGCTTGCCGCCGATGTTCGCGGAGAACCCGCCCACCTCGCTCAGTGCGTCCGTGACACCGTCGAAGACCTCGGGATGTTCGCTCACCATCCACTTGGAGCCGTAGCGCATCCCGGCTTCCTCGTCCGCGAAGAACCCGAAGACGATGTCCCGCTCGGGCACGGTTCCCGTGCGGCGCATGTGGCGCAGCACCGAGAGCATCATGGCGTCCATGTCCTTCATGTCCACCGCGCCGCGGCCCCAGATCATCCCGTCCCGCACCTCCCCTGCGAACGGGTCTAAGGACCAGTCCTGCGCCGCGGCGGGGACCACGTCCAGGTGGCCGTGCACGAGCAGCGCGTCCGCGCTCGGGTCCTTGCCCTCGATACGGGTGAACACGTTCGCGCGGCCCGGGGCGGACTCGAAGTACTGGGCCTCGAGGCCCACCTCGTGGATCAGCTCGGCCACGTACTCAGCCGCCGCACGCTCGCCCTTGGCCTCGCCACTCGCGTAATTGCTCGTGTCGAAGCGGATCAACTCGCGGCAGATCCGGGCGGTCTCGCCCTCCGGTGTGGAATCGGTCTGGGGGTTCTCGGTCATGGTTCTCGCTCTCCTCACTAACGGCGGACGGTGGCCTCCGGGCTGCGGTCCTCGCGTGGGACGACGACGCCGCTCGCGCCCACCGCGGTGCCGTGGGCCGGGGCTCGGACGGGCCCGCCCCTCCACCGTAGTACGCCCGTGGAAACCGGGGTCTTCTCGGTTACCCTGAGGGGCAAGAACTGCCATGTGCACCGATGACCCATGGGAGGCCATGATGACTGGAACCATCACGCTGATCGCGCGGACCGAGCTGACCCCCCGGGAGCTCACGGCCACGAGCCGTTCCGTGACGGACGAGGACACCGCCGCGCTCGCCCGGTTGCTCCGGGAGGCCTACGGCTCCGGGACCGTGGGCACGCAGGGGGACGCGGAGACCACGGTCCGAGACGCCTTCCGGGGTGAGTTCGGCCCGTTCCTGCAGGAACAGTCGCAGGTGATCGAGGACGAGGACGGCAACCCCGTGGCCGCGGCCATCGTGCTCGAGCGCCGCGATGACCCGCACCTGCCGGACGTGCCGTACCTGTTCGAACTTTTCACGGCGTCCTCGCACCGCCGCCGCGGCTTGGCGGAGCAGCTCGTGCGCCAGGTCATGACGTCCCTGCACGAGAACGGCTATCACGAGGTGTGCGTGCGGATCCCGGAGGACAACTCCGCGGCGCTCGCGCTCTACCTCACGCTCGACTTCAACCGCTGGATCCCGGAGCAGGACGAACTCTGACGGTGCTGCGGCTGTTCGGGACGCAGCTGCCCGGAACCGAGCCGTCCAAGACCGACCCGCCCAGAACCGAACCGTTCTGAACCTGATGCAAGAGACCCGGATCGCCTGAGGCGACCCGGGTCTCCTGCTGCGGATGGATGCACTGCATGTCGTGGAACGAATCGGCGTCCGCCGAGCGCACCGGCGCCCCTCCGTGACGCGCCCGCGCCGTCGTTCGACAGCGAGGGGCGAACCCGTCAGCGTGGCAGCAACCCGTCAGCGCAGCGTGAGCTCGTCGCTGCGCGGCGGGACCTGGGATGCGTCCGTGCGCGTGGCCCAACGCACCGTGATGTCCAGGACCCGCAGGTTCTCGGGATCGTTCGTATCGGTCGCCCCCGGGTGCTGTGCCGCGAGCGTCTGACCGGCCGGAGCGGCGTCGGCCCCTTCGAGGACCCTGGCCTCTCCCTCGAGCTGCACCTCGTGCGTGCCGTCGCGCATCACGACCATGGACACGCGCGGGTCGGACGTGATGTTGGAGAACTTCCGGGACTTGGTGTTGGTCCCGAAGACGATGTGTCCGTCGTCCGTGGCAGCCACGTGGACGTACGCGGATTCGGGATATCCCGTGCCGCTGTTGCTCGCGAGCACGCCGGCTCCGGCGGAGCGGACGAAGTCGATCAGCCAGCGCGTGTCATCGGTCAGGGTGTTGCCCAGTTCAACCATGTCTACCCCCGGTTATCGTCGGTGTGGGTGCGTCGGTGCACCGTCTCCACCATAGGCAGAGGGCCGATGTCTTGCGGTGCGGCGGGCCGCACCGAGGACATTCACCGGGGTTGTGACACGCCTCCGGCTGCGGCTACAGCAGGGTCTGCAGGGGTTCCACGAGGTACTCCCCCTGGGACTTCACCGACCCCACGTCCGTGCTCACGGCATGCATGCGCCACTGCGCGGCGACCTCCAACGCGCCGGCCACCGCGCGGTCCACGAGTTCCGGGGCGTGGTCCTTGTCCGGGGTGATCCATTCGCGCGCGAACGCTTCGGTCATGCCCATGGGCAACCGGTTGTGCAGGGCTCCCAGCGCGGCGAGGTGCGAGTTCTCGTCGTGCGCGTCCGGGGCCTCGCGCGTGAGGATCGAACACGAGAGCAACCACCGGCCCGCGTCGTCCTGCGCGTTCTTGCCCGGCCGGGTCTGCTCGGCACGCGCGAGGTCCGCGGCGTCGTCGGGAACGTGCCACCACTCGTAGATCCCGGCGAACCAGATCGGAGAACCGTCCTCGGGGTGCACGAAGTACGGTTGCTTCTTCCCGCGCCCGGACTCCGGGGCCTTCCACTCGTAGTAGCCGTCCGCGGGGATCGCGCAGCGCCGGGCTTTGACCGCGGCCCGGAAGGACGGTTTCTCGGTCACAGTCTCCGAGCGGGCGTTGAACATCTTGGACCCGATCGACAGCTCCTTGGCCCACGAGGGCACGAGGCCCCAGCGCGCGGCGTGGATCTCCGGGAGCAGTTGCCCGTCCTGCGAGAGCCGTTCGAGCAGGATCGGGACCGTGTGCGTGGGCGCCACGTTCCAGTTCGGATCCACGTCCCCGGCGATCGAGTCGTCCATCCGCGCGTCGAAGGGCAGGGCGAGCTGGCCCGGGGTCCGGGCGATCACGTAACGACCGCACATGGCGTTCTCCTCCTGTGAGGGGTTGTCGGTCCTACCGCGGTCCGCTCACGGGGCCGTACCCCATGTAGGACGAGTACCGGTCGTACACGCTCATGAGCGCGGCCTCGATCTCGGCGACCGTGGTGCCCGGTCGGACGTCCGCGGCGCACCCGGCGGTGGCCGGTTCCCACGACACACCCAGGCACGCGTAGACGTCCTGCAGGACGCTGCGCAACGGCTCGGCTTCCTCGATCACGAGCACCGTAGAGAAGTACCACGCCCCTGCCACGACGCGCTGGGCCGTGCCCGCGAGTTTGACCGGCTGATCGGGGTCCGCCGCGGTCCCCGGCGCGTGCACGCTGTACTCACCCGCGCAGTACTCCCCCGGGATCTCGCCCACCTGGGCGGGGATCTCGAGTTCTTCCAGCGCGGCCACCACCATGTCCCCGAACAGGCGGTAGCGGTCCTGGATACCCGTCTTGGGATCCGGATCCGGTTCCACGTGATCGATGACCAAACAGCCCCCGTGGTACGCGGCCGCACGGCCACCCACGCGGCGCACGAGCGGGGTGAACGCGGCGTCGAGCGCGGCCTGACGGGCCCGGGGGAACCCGGGGTTCAGTTCGTCGCGGCGACCGAAGGCCACCGTGGGCCGCGGTTGGTACACGCGCAGCACGGGTTCGGTGGCGCCACCGCGCGCGGCGTCGAGGATGGACAGGGCGCGGCGGTAGTCCTGTTCGGCACCCAGGGATTCGCGCTGACGTATGAGTTTCATGCTGGCGCCAACTCTAGTGCAGCGGGGCCCGCTCGGACCCCGGACGCGGCGGCACGGGCGGGTCCGTTCCCCACAACTCCTCGCTCACCCGGCCGGACGTGGCACGCGTTAAGTCGACGACGTTTGGAGCATCACGCCGCGGAGGTGGTCAACCGCGCGGCCGGACGGGGCGGGGTGATGAGCGCAGTGGCCATGCGGCTCTCCTCGGCCGCGGTGACCGGACCGTGAGCGGCGGCAGCTACCATCGCGGTCTTGAGCACGTGGTGGTTCGCGAGCAGATCCGTGGAGTTGCCCAAGGAACGCAGCACCCGCCACGACATGGCCACACCGCCGCGTGAGACGTAGCGATTGACGTAGCGCACGGCGGCGTTCCACCGTTTGCGCTGGTCACGGGTGAGTTCCGCGCCCTCTTCCTGTTCCTGCAGCCACGCACGAGCACCCACGAACACGCGGGACACCAGTTCACGTTCGAACGGTTCCACCGTGCCGGCACCGCGCATGAGCTGGTTGAGCGTGCCCAGCTCGGCGACCGAGAGCACTGATTTGACGGACGATTTTGCGCGCATCACGTTCAAGCCCCCTACGAAGATCTCCCGTGGCGAGTGCATGACTGTGCAGTTCTTCACGGTTGTCGATCGTGCCCCCACCAACCCGGCGTTCCCCCCGGAACGCCTGAGGGTTGGCGGGAAACCTCTCCCCTTGCGGCTCCAGCCTAGGAACAGCGGCCACGTGATGACAGCCGCACATTGGGGGACGCACCCGCGCGCCACCCGCTCTTCATTCCATGGCCTTGTTTCCCGCACACTCCTACCCAACCCGCCCCCGGGCCCGCATACACCGTGCGGATCCGGGCCTCGGAACGCTCTCCGGGAGGGCGGGCGCTCAGTGACTCAGAAGTCCCAGTCCTCGTCAGGTCCCCCGGAATCTTGCGATTTTCAGTGGCTAGGTCGTGGGCCGCCCCCTTCATTCGGTCCGGTCGCTCTGTGAGTCGTCGGTTTCGAATTGATGGGTGCACTGCAGA